>JANOQK010000411.1:0-4469 GCA_031414855.1 Bacteroidia bacterium
ATGAACATCAATAAAGAGCCAGCGTATGTTCATGAGTTGTATGGTACACATCCGGGTAAGACTTCGTTTGCCAATAATTGTTTGCTTGCGCGAAAGCTGGTAGAGCAAGGCGTGCGTTTTGTTCAGCTTTTCGACTGGGGATGGGATAGTCATGGTACTGATCAGGATACAGCACTTGATCTTGGGTTTAGAAATAAATGCCGTGAAATAGATCGGCCGATAACTGCACTAATACTTGATTTGAAACAGCGTGGTCTGTTGGATCAAACCCTTATTGTTTGGGGCGGAGAGTTTGGCAGGACACCCATGCAGGAAAACAGGGACAATAAACAGATGCCTTTTTATGGACGCGATCACCATGCCGAAGCATTCACCATGTGGATGGCGGGAGGCGGAATTAAGCGTGGAGGAAGTTGGGGGGAGACAGATGAAATTGGCTACTCAGCCATTAAAGGAAAAACCTCAGTTCACGATGTGCAGGCAACTATACTAAATCAACTGGGTTTTGATCATGAGAAATTGACGTACCAGTTTCAAGGTAGACCTTTTAGATTAACAGATGTGTCAGGGAAAGTGATTAGCGAAATTGTAGCATAACCGGATGGCTGATTTTAACATCACTTCTTTCTTTGGTCGCTTTCATCCGGCAATCGTGCATCTCCCAATTGGTATTTTGCTTTTAGCGTTCATATTTAAGCTTTTATCTCTTACTGATAAGTATAAAAAATTAAGACCTGCCGTCCGCCCGGCCTTATTTTATGGAATGCTTTCTGCATTTGCTTCAGTGGCGACTGGTTACATTTTATCTCAGGAAGGAGGCTATGATGAACAACTTCTGATTCAACATCAGTGGATGGGTTTTATTACGGCAGGACTCTCTTTTCTGATTTATGTATTCAGTACTAAAGCGCTCCCTTTTCCAAAAGATGACCGAAAAAAAGCCGTTTTAATTTTATTTTTCCCATTGATAATATTGGTCTTGCTCACTGGCCATTGGGGAGGCTCACTTACTCGTGGTGAAGATTATCTTTTTGAATCAACTGGTAATAGTTTGAATTCAGTTGAAATTTCTGGCAAAATAACTCCTATAACTAATGTTGAAGAGGCAGAGGTTTTTAATGATATCATAAAGCCTTTGCTTGAAGAAAAATGCTTTGCTTGTCATAGTTCCAAAAAGCAGAAGGGGCAATTGCGTTTAGATGCTGTGGATTTAATTGTGAAAGGAGGGAAGCATGGAGAAATAATTGTTGCCGGTGATCCAAAGGAAAGTGAACTGTTCAAACGTATTGCACTCTCAGAGGAGGAAAAAAATCACATGCCACCTAAGAAAGAGTCACAGTTGACTTCTACTGAAATTGAGTTGATCAGATGGTGGATTAGGGAAGGTGCCTCATTTGACAAAAAGGTGAATGAGTTTGTCGATAGAGAATTGCTAATGGCTTATGTAAAGGCAGTAAGCTCGAATAGTCAAGAAAGTTGGATTCCTGAAAAAGAAACCACCGCGCCTGACCAATCGGTCATAAAGAAACTTCAGTCATCTGGTGTGGCGGTAGTGCCAATAGCAAATAATTCCAATTATGTATCGGTAAGCTTCGCGGGGAAGAGAACGATTGACCAAAAGGACATGGAGTTGCTAAACTCATTGAGCCCACAAGTTGTCGACCTAAATCTTTCATGGACTTCCGTTTCCGATAACGATATGTTAAGGATCTCCAGCCTTAAAGAAGTGAGAGTATTGAATCTAAGTCACACGGCCATTACAAGTGTTGGAATTTCAGAACTGAAAGAGCTTGAAAACCTCTTCCGCCTTAATTTGGTAGAAACAAAAGTCACCAATGAAGGTTTGAAAAATTTAAATGAAATGAAAGCGTTGAAAGAACTTTACATATTCAATACCAACATCACCAAAGAGGGGATAGCAACTCTAAATTCTCAAATCAAAATTGATACGGGCAATTTTCAGCTCACATTCTTGTCCACAGACACACTGGTGTTCAAAAAACATTAGGTCCTTGCCCATTCAGCAGTTTCTTTAAATCCAAGATAATTCCTTTGAAAAACAGCTTATATGGTAATTTTTAACTGATTCACTAAATCATGGAAATATTTAGCGGACCAAATGTCGAGCACTTTTGGATCAGGAATGAAACGAATGATATCGGCCTTTACCCGATTCATATCAACAGCATCTATTTTTTGGTTTAACAGATTTCTAAAATCTACTTCAGTGATTGATTTTTCTTTCCAGTCCCCGCTGTCTTGAGCACGGGCAAGAAAATGGTGGAGGTCTAATGCGACTCCTTTCCTAATATACCATTCTAAATCATACCAGTCGCGGCCTTTTACATTATTTTTCCATTTGCGGAATAATAAAGCGTGCATTTTGCCTGCAAAAAGATAAGGAAGTTTAAAGCATTTAACATAGAATGAAAAAGGCTTCAAGAGTAACTTCTCCTCAGTTTCAAAGCCCGTTGGTGGTCTGATATCAATTTCAATTTTGATTTTAAGAGTTACTTTTTGATCCAGACTGATATGAGGAATAACATTTTCTAGTAAAAGTTCTTTCCAAATTGTCTCTGATTTTAAAAATGCCGATTCAATAGTATTATCTATCGCCTTTTGTTTTTCCCTTATGGAGACCTTCATTCCAAGGGATTCAAATTCACTCCTTACTGCCTCCAGATATTTATCAAGTAAAAAATGAGGATTACCAACTAAAAGTGAGAAGTCCAGGTCTTCCGAAAACCGGTCTAACCCATAAAGTATTCGTAAAGCTGTTCCACCGTAAAAAGCAGCTTGTTCAAAAAAACCGGCTCGTTGCAAGCCTGCGAGAGCAATCTCTTGCATGATTTCTCTCAAGGCCTGTAAGGCATCGTCTTTATTGCCTGGTTTGTAAGTAGCGAGCCACTCTTGTATCATAAACTGTTAATGGTTTTGATAAGTATTGATAGACTTGCTTTCTTAAAGGCATAGGGTAGCCATTCTGAAATCGCTTGAGTATTTAGTTCTTTCAAGTTATCCCTTTCCATTCTCAAATCATCAATAAGATAACTCATCGCATTTTTTTTGTTCCTCAATTGCAACCCTGATGTTGTTACTATTTTATCGCACAATGCTTTCTCTGGTGAGGCCATCATAGCGTATTGCTGATCCGATAATTTGATTTGTTGAATACCAAAAGAATAGTATGGCAGGGGCAAACGGATGTATGTAAAAACACCCATTGGGGTCTCAAACTTTCTAGCGGCCTTAATGGTGATAGACGTTATCGCATAAACTCTTTCCGGTATGAATCCGTAATAAGATAATGCTGACTCTAAGGAGACATAACTTGGGCCTAAAATATGGTTAGCCAGAAGAAATGGTTCGGGGCGGTCTACTTTTAAAGTTGGTCCTGATACATAAAGTCCTTTTTTTATGTACTCCAATACACCCTCGCGAAGTAATGCGTGTATTTTGTCATTAGGCCTTTTGTAGTCCTTCAGCAAGGACATCAACAATTGATGAGTTAATGGTTGTCCGGAATAGGATTGTAGCTCTTCCCAAAGTTTCACATTATAAATGTAAATAAATTATAAGATAATCGGAAAATAATCGATTATCTTATAAAAATGGCGCTGAAAGGTTGGCTATGAGGTCTATTTAACCGCAAACTGCATACTTCCCATCTTGTACCCATCAGTAAAGATTTCAACGGTATAATTTCCGGTAGTATACTCAGAGCCCTTCTCATAGATGAAAGATAGCTTCTGTTTGGTGTTGTCAAATAGGATTTCTTGAGAAGAGGTATAGAATTCTTCCTTTCCATTAAGGATAAATGTGCCTGATCCTTTGGCTACATCAAAAATGACTTGGCCATTTTCATCGATTACACGGATCAAAATTTTCTTTCCTTCAACGGGTGCCACCTTGTTGTCTGCAACAACAAATTCAACCTTTAATTTTTCCAGTTGTCGGTTTTTAAAAGGCGATTCGCGCTCTTTCCCCTTGGAGTTAACGGACATAATGGAAATATTCTCAGCTTTTAATTGAGATGCTATTGCTACCTTATTAGTCAGTTCTTCTTTGTTCTTAGCCAGTCGGTTAATAGAATCATTGAGTACATTCTTTTGCGTCTTAAGTGATCTGTTCTCAGTAAATAATTCCTTGTTCACCGATTTCAACTTCTCAAGTTCTTCGTCCTTGATTTTCAAAAGTTCTGTATATCCTTCTACTCTTTCCTTTAGTTGCTGGATTTCTTTTGCTGAGCGTGCCGTGCTTCGCTTCAACTGAGCATCTACTTCAGCCTTTGCTTTCTGAAGGTCGGTAATATCTCCACCTAGCTTTTCAATGTCTATTATTTTCTGATCAAGCTCGGCCTTAATCTCATTGAGCCGCTGCATGGTGGTAGCCAGGTTTTCTTCCGTAGTGGCAATCTGTACTGTTTTCTCAACATTGCGCTGATAGTCCATGTAGATCTTGATACTTTG
>JANOQK010000412.1:0-7986 GCA_031414855.1 Bacteroidia bacterium
TTCCGAAATCTTCTTCATCAACTCATAGAGCTCCTCAATGTTGTCGTTGAGTTCATAACCGGTGTATTTCTCTGGCGACTCCCGCTTCCATTTACTCACCAAGCTCTTGTGAATTTGTTTCCGGTAAACATCCGGCAATAATCCTTTCATCACGAGATATTTTACTCTCGTGTCGTACGTTTTTCTCTGAACCATGAGTGTATTAGAACAAAAAAGCCCTAAGAAGTAGGGCTACTATTAAAAGTTTAAAAAATCTATTTCAATTTCTTTTTCGGTTTACCTTCAACGATTTGCTTGGCGTTTAACTTACTCACCACCTTGTCCCCAGTTCTTACTTCAATCTCTTTTCGTGCATTTCCGGCAACAGCTCCACCTTGTTTGGCAATCACTTTACTTTCATCCAATGTGGTTGGCTTTTTCTTTTTTGAAATCTCCGAAGTGGTCGCCTCTGCCAGCATATTCAAAACCAATTCTAAGTTGGTCATGTGGTCGCGAAGGTTTTCCTTCTTCAAGTCCTTGTGTTTCTTGTATTGCTTTACAGACTTACCGCTCCAAGCTTTGGTGATAATGTCTGTAAGAACGGCAAAGTCCATTCCCTTTTTAACTCCTCGGTTTTCCCATTCGTCTGTCAACTCTTTTCGAACTTCAATGCTTTTGAGTCTTTGGTTTATCCAAGCTTTGGTATAACCTTTTGCCAGATACGTTTCCATGGCACGGTCGAAGCTCAATTCCGGGTCTTCAGTTTCTTCAATGCGTTCGTAGCCAACTTGTGCAAGCCATTGTTTGAATGGTTCTGCTTTTGGTGAGGGGATGGACTGGATTAATCGTAATATTTGAGCAGTATCAGCTACATCAGTAAGCCGCATTTTTCCATCTTCGGCAGCCATTTTCAACTGTCCGATATTTTCGGACAGTTGGCTTCCTTCCTTAACCAACTTAGCCTTTAGGTCGCTCCAGTATTTTCTTGGTCTATCCGTCCCTGTAAGAGCCTCGATGACATCAATAACAGAGAAATACCATAACTCTTTCCCATCATCCCAATGGGTTCTAACTTTCTTGGCTTCAAATAGCTTTATATTACTCATCGTTGTTCAATTTATCGTCACCCAATCTCTTTCTTAATTCATCATGGCTAACGGTATGCCTTTCTTTTTCTTCTGCACTCATAGCCTTATACTCGTCAACAATTGATTTCAGCTTGGCAAATTCAGTTTGAATTTCTTCTTGGTCAAACCCTGCATAGGTCATTTCATTCAGGCAATGACTGATTATCTCGGGCTCTGAAAATTCTCTTAATGTTAATGGGGTAATGCCCATACCCAGCCACTTATCCCATGAGGTAAATTCAATCGCCAAACCATTCGTAATATCCTCCGGACTGGGTTGTAAATTTATTCCGGAAACATCCACTACGGAGGGTTGCCCGTCATCATTGTGGTATTGATAGAGAGTTATGTCAATATCCATTTCAATGGGTTCTAAAAATTTTAATGCCTCGTACACTAATCTGTAATGTTCAATGCTATCCTTCTGCTCAGGATAAAGTCTTAATAGGGTCAACTCAACAGTCAGCCATGTATTCGATTTTATAATTTCGATAAACTTCATTGCACTATTTCAATCCCGGTTTGTTTAATGCAACCATTATTTCTCTAAAGCTTTCCAATCCTGCTTCTAAGTTTTCAATAATGTCTTCTGCTATCACATCCGGGTCGGGTAGGTTGTCAAGGTCTGCGAGTGACTTGTCTTTCAGCCAAGTAATATCCAGTGAAGTCTTGTCGCGGGCTACGATTTCTTCATAGCTAAACTTTCTCCAACGTCCTTCTGGATTTGTTTCTGAGCTAAAAATCTCTTTGCGCTTGTGCCTGTTATCTGGTTTGTAGCAAGCAATGAAATCTTTTAACACATCAATGTTTAATGGATTTTTCTTGAGTGTGTGGTGAATATTGGTTCGGTAATCATATACCCAAACTTCTTTTGTCCACGGGTTTTTACTGGCGGGTTTGTTGTCAAAGAAAACCACATTGGCTTTTACGCCATGCGCATAAAATATTCCGGTGGGTAAACGTAAAATTGTGTGTAAGTCTGTTGTCTCTAATAATTTCTTTCGCACGGTTTCACCTGCTCCGCCTTCAAACAACACATTGTCAGGAACAACAACCGCTGCCATTCCAGTTGTTTTAAGCATGGTGCGGATATGCTGAACAAAATTCAACTGTTTGTTGCTTGTGGTTGCCCAAAAGTCTTGTCTATTGTAAGTGAGGTCATCTTTTTCCAGTTCGCCTTCTTCGTTGGTAAAGGTTTGCGAACTCTTTTTGCCGAAGGGCGGATTGGCTAAAACGTAATCATAGGTTTGCGGTGAAGCTGCAATCAACGCATCGGCAGGAGAAATAAAGTTATCGCTTTCAATGTCTCCAATATTGTGGAGAAATAAATTCATCAAAGCCAAGCGTCTTGTTCCGGCCACAATTTCGTTTCCGAAAAATGTGGAATGCTTTATAAACTTGTTTTGTGCTTTGTCTAATTTATTGTTCTCTACCAGATAATCATACGCTGCTAAAAAGAAGCCGCCTGTTCCGCAACTTGGGTCTGCAATGGTTTTGTTGGGTTGGGGCTGAACACATTCTACCATTGCACGAATTAACGGGCGTGGTGTAAAGTATTGACCAGCTCCGCTTTTTACATCTTGGGCGTTTTGCTCTAAGAGTTTTTCATAAATATCTCCCTTTACATCCGCGCCCATTACCAACCATTCTTCGCTGTCAATCATATCAATGATTTTCGCCAGCATAGCAGGGTCTTGAATTTTGTTTTGACTTTTGGTAAAGATTTGACCTAAAATGCCTTTGGCTGTGCTTAATTCGCGAAGCAGTGTGGCGTAATGCAATTCCAGTTCTGCACCTTTCTTATTGGTTAAACTTTCCCAATTGTATGCTTTGGGAATAGGGAGTTTTCGGTTGTGTGGTGGTTTGCTGTATTCATCGGCCATTTTCAAGAACAACAAATAGGTGAGTTGTTCCAGATAGTCGCCATACCCTACACCCACATCCCGCAGGGGATTACAAAAACTCCAAACTTTACTAACTATTGATGCTGTACTCATATTTATACTTTCTCGATAAATTTTTCTTCTGTGTCCAAAATCATGGTGTGCAGGGAGTAATCAAACCACTCGTTAAACATCTTAAACGTTCTCTTTTGAGGCCACATTTCCTCATCGATATACCAGTTGTTAAGTTGGTCTTCAAAAATCTCGTTGAAGTTTTTCTTCAACCAGTTTTCCACTTTCTTTATTTCATCATAATCGGGCAACAGGTACACATCACCCTCTTTCAACATTTCTTCCGGTTTATCCGTTGGGTCAATGCTTTTCATCCAATCAAAAAAAGGTTGTTTTGCTTTGAGAACCATTGCCGACCGTTTTACATTTTGATAATATACAGGTATGGGTTCCATCAAGCAGGTTGTGTTTCGGTTACAATATTTTCAGCGCTCACCAATTTGCCCTCAAACGCCTTTTTCAGAATGCTTTGCCTTAGGGTCTCGGATTGTTGCGGGGCAGTGGAAATGGTTTCTTCTATTTTGTCGCAAACAGTTAGTTTGCTTTCTAGTTCATCTACAATGAGTTGTTGTTCGGGCACTGGTGGAATAGTAATTTTTAGTTGCCCCAATTTTGTTCCATTTACATTTGGTTGACCAATCCCTACTTGCCCTTCCATAATTTGGCTCCAATAATTTGGTGAGTGAAAAAAATAGGATAAGTAATTTTCGTTCATTTCTAAGCTAACCCTAACTCTAATTAAGTATGAAGCAAAAACAGTTTCTGGGATGTCACCTTTAATTAAAAAACTTTTTCCAACAGTTGCACCAGTCCTGGCAAAAACTAAATCGCCAGCTTTCAATAAGTACTTCTTCTTAGTCTCATTGTCAATTTTGCAATAAGGTACTTTGGTCCAATCAACTTTGTTTTCCTGTATATCTGTTATTCTTAAAAATTTTGGCCCTATTGCTTCTTTTGAAGAAGATTCAGTATAACCATATTGAATACTATCTGTGATATTTTTTAACTCTACAATTTTCCATCCCTTCGGCAATTCACCTTGTCTTGCATTTTTATTAGTGAGTTTTCCTTCAAACGCCCACTTCAACAAACTTTGACGGTAAACTTTTAATTGCTGCAAGGCGGTTTGCAGTTGTTGATTGCCGTTTTCTAAATCACTGAGCAGCTCTTCAATTTTGGCTACAATGGTCTTTTGTTCTTCAAGTGGGGGTAATGGAAAAGGTTGCGCAAAAACATCTTTATCACGAACAGCAGGGTAGGAACTTCCCGTTTGCAATTTATTGAGTGGCTGAAGAAATTGATTTGCAAGGGAATAATAGAAGGCGAATTTTGGATTAAGGATTTTTTTATTAGCCCTGATAACACAAAAACCAGAAGAAGCAATTTGACCATCAAATAATTCTTTTTCTACAACTGCAATGTTCTTCATGTAAGTTCTAACAGTTGAAAACAGAACATCATTGATGAAAACTATTTGCTGTGCTCGTGAAGGAGCGTCTTTCCATTTGTAAATTTTATGGGAAACAATTTTGTTGCTGCTATTGTCTATCCCACCAATATCCAAATATATAAGTTGAACTTCTGGATTTTTTTCTTTTCGCTTTACAGCTTCAACTTTTTCGCATACTTCATTCAACTTCTTTAGTTGCCAGTGATTGGGTATGTTATTTTCTACTCTCATTATTTCAATAATCTTCCTCCCGCCATTGGTGGCATTTCTAAGTATGCCTTACCGTCCAATAGGTTTCCTGTCTTCTTTTTATTGGTACCGCCCCATTGTTTAAAAAAGAAAGCTACATCTTCTTCCTTGCATCGAGTCTTTATCTGTTTAACCCATTCCTTTTTCATCGGTCTTGGCTTTCTTCCGCTTTCTCCACCAACGATTACCCAATCAATACCTTTCAAATTCAAGTCGGGTAACGGGCCAATAAGCGGTTCACATGAAAGAAACTTTACTCTTGCTTTCGTTTTTCTTAACAAGTCAATCCGGTTTGTTACTTTTTCATTCTCAACAGAAACGCCCATCCAGATATTATGCGTCCAATCTAACCAGCCCTCACTGTCATAGTACCGTAGTACATCGGCTCGTTTGGTTAATATCTGAAAAACATGCTGCGGGTTTTCTTTCATCACCTTAAACACTTTACGGATAAATTCAATAGGAACGTCCCTATGAAAAAGGTCGCTCATGGAATTCACAAAAACCACTTTGGGTTTCTTCCACGAGTACGGAGTTTGCAATTCGCTTTCGTGTGTAGTGATGTCAAAATTGTTCTTGTATTTCTCCACACCCATAGCTTGTAATCGCTTAGACATCACTTCTGCATAGCAAAATTTACAACCAGCCGAAAGTTTATCACAACCCGTGGTAGGGTTCCATGTCATCTCTGTCCACTCGATACTTGATTGTGCCATGTTATTTCTTGTTTAAAGTATAATTCACAAGGTTCTCTTTTCTGAAAACATTATCATAGTTTAAAGCCGGTGTCCTACTTTCATACGTTAACTTACCTGTCTGCTTCATTCTTTTTATTACATCAACTGCATGCTGTGGAATATGACCACAGGAATAAGTATAAATTAGTGCTGATTTATTGTTATGCATTGTTTTGTTCAATATGAGGCTTTCAAAGTCATTCTGAAACTTTTCGATTTTGGTCATTTTCTTTCCGACAAACATGTCCAACTGATTCTTTGAAAAGTCTTCATCAATATCAAAATCGGCTTCGCCATTCAAATTGTTTCGTTTCCACGCGATTCCCAAAAATTTATCGACAGCCGAGTAATTCTTAGCACCAAATATAATTCCATAAAGGTTTGAATTCTTCCTGATTGAGAAAGGGAATAGTTTTAAGTCAGTTCTGGCGGATAGTCTTGATTTGATTTTATTCAAAACAAGTCTGTGCATGTTTCGGTATTGTTCTCTTTCCAGCTCTTTAAGGTCAATCTCCAATACTTTCTTGAATTCTTCTGTGCCACCATATCGTTTAAAGAATGATGATGACACAAAATACAGAAAGTCAGTTGTCTTTAATTTTTCCAACTCAGTCAAATACTGCTGTGAAATAAATTTTACTCCATTTTGGTCGAGATAAACCAGGGATGGATATTTCCTGATGTCAGGCAGTAGTTTGTAGAATAATTCATCAGCACTTTCATTATAGTAATTAGGTGTGAGGAAGTATTTGAATTTTGTGTGCTGCTGAATGAACTCGTTGCAATTTTGTTTTAACAGTTCAAATTTATCTTGGGCTTTCTTTGTGGGTTCAAACTCATTAAAATGCAGAACAATCTTGGTTTTCTTTACTAAGATGTTACCAAGCTGTTCGTCAATTTTTTGCAGAATCCTGATTGGGCTTCCGGGAACTCGCTCCGAATCATAACCCGGCCCGGAAAAGAAATCGAAGATGTGAATTTCCGGAACACCCAACATTACAAAAGTAGGAATCCATGCTTGTGCGTAATCCTCAAAGATTTCAAGCTTAGTAATTGTTCCTTTGTCGAACGGTTCATTATGTAAATTCTTTGCGCCCATCTAAGCTGCCAGTGCTTCATTTAATTCGCTAATAATTTCTTCTGTCTGCTCTCCAAACAGTTGCCACATTTTACCTAATCCGCCTTGTGAGTTAAATGGATTGTAATCGAAATCCTCTTTGTCAATGTGGTAGCTATTTGTTACATACTCTTTAATCATGCGGAGCCATTGCATTTGTTCTTCGGTAAACTTGGTAGCACCCGATTGTTTTTTAAACACCCATTGCTGAAAGTTGCGGTCAACAACCGTTTCGTAGGCAGTGAGGTAGTCATCTATGAGCAATGCCTTTCTTACAGCGGCCACTAAGGCCATCAACTCTGACTTAGGGCTATTGGAACGCGGCAGCCGCTTCACCAATTTGCCTTCATCTTGCTGGTCTTCCAATTCAGCAAAGGCATCCCATACTTTAAAGGGATGTAAGTGCGGCTTATCTGCAATTAGTCTTTCATACAGATCTTTAATAACCGTATAGGAAAGCTCACGCCTTCGGTAAGCGAGGTTGTAGAATATCTGTAAGGCCAGCAATTCATCTTTGTGTTGCTCCATCCATTCGGTAAAGTCTCGCACTAATTCGGCAGCTTTGTTTTTGTTATCCTTGTCCCAGCCTGCTCGTATTACTTCATCAGGGTTGGCAAGGTCAATGCGTTGTTCGTGTGCCTTGCGCACATTCTCAATGTATTCGTTTAATTCACCGGTGAAAACTTTAGCTGCTTCGCTTTGAAGTTTTTCGGCTTCTGCTTTTACAAGGTTTTCAATTTCAGCGGGAGAAGCGCCCGTATTTTCCGTTTTTACTTTATTTTCAATTTCCTCAATCACATCCGGATTGAACGCATTCAATAATTCCTTCACTACTTGAGAAACCGTTTTGCCATTAGCTTTCTCGGCAAATTGCTTTCGCTCTTTATCAGTTAATTGCTTGTCTAATCGGGTAAGGCGTCCGGCCAAAGTGGTAAACAATTCTTCTTCACGCGCTCCAACGGCAACGGCTTGCAACAAATCTTTTAACGGAACACCGGGCTTCTTCTCTAAAGGTCGGCTGTCGGTTTTTAAACTCTTGGTTACGCCAATGGCATCTACAATTACAAAATGATCTTTGGTGAGTTTGGCAGTGGGTGTAACTTTTCTCAAATCGTCTAAGCCAATGGTGCGTGTGCCCCGGCCTTTCATCTGCTCAAAGTAGTTTCTACTTTTTACATCACGCATAAAGAGCAAACACTCCAAAGGTTTTACGTCTGTTCCTGTTGCAATCATATCTACCGTTACGGCAATGCGAGGATGGTAGTCGTTGCGAAATTGTGCCAATGTACTTTTGGGGTCTTCGCTGTTGTAAGTAATCTTTTTGCAGAACTTGTTTTCTTCTGCAAATTCTTGTCTCATAATGTCAATGATG
>JANOQK010000413.1:0-6671 GCA_031414855.1 Bacteroidia bacterium
TGGATTCCCACAAATGACCAAATCAGGCAATCAACTTATCTTCGCCTGGACAGATGATAAGGAAAAGAATATTAAAATAGCAACCCTTTCTCTATAACGAACCTGAATATCAAACCTATGAAAACCCTAATTAGCATTTCAATTCTTGTTGTTCTATTATCAAATTGCTCAAATACAAAAAATGAAAGTGACACAAAAGAATCAATATTAAAAGTAATAGCACCAACTAAAGAAGATGCTCGGATCATTGAAGAGCAATCTTCTCCTGATACGCTAAAAGGAAGTTTTAAAGCAAAAGCAACAGGAATCATCGGCTCAAATGAAGTCACAATCAATTACTACTCGCCAGCTGTTCGCGGCCGAGTAATTTGGGGAGGACTCGTGCCTTTTGATAATGTTTGGGTAACCGGGGCCCACCGTGCAACCAGTATCGATCTTAGTCAGGAAGTTATGATTGGCGATGTGAAAGTGGCACCAGGAAAATATGCGCTCTTTACGATTCCGGGAAAAGAAGAATGGACGATCATCATTAATAAGAATTGGGAACAACACTTGGCAGATGACTACGATCAGAAACAGGATATTGTCAGAGTACTAGTGAAACCGGAGACCGAAGAAGTCAATCAGGAAAGACTTCGGTATGTAATTGAATCTGAAAGCGGCAATACAGGTGAGATTGTTATCTATTGGGAAAAACTTGAAGTCTCTTTGCCGATAACAACACCTTCTAATTAGAAATTCCCATCCCGTGATATAGCAGGATTAGGAGAGATTATACTTGCAAGGAGAGAAAGGATTTCTGTCCACGCAGCAGAGGGTGGTTTTGGCCACCCCTACTGTCGTGATCAGATCAAACACAGGTAAACGCTATGGCAAAATAGTTTTTCACTGTGCTTAAGAGAACCCCAAAGTAGGGGGTTAGGTTTCACTTTTCCTATAGTTTTTCCAAAGTTTTGTAAGCCGGTAAAAAATGGTCTTTTTTGGTAAAAATTAGTCATTTGACCTGCCGAAATGTGGGTTTAAGTGGCCAAAAACCAGGGCTTCTATTGTCAACAATTTATCCACAGGAATTCCACATTTAATGGTCGAAGACAACTACAAACAGCGGGGCCTCCGAAATAAACTTGTTAAAAAACTAGCCTCAAAAGGCATTGCAGATGAGCGTGTATTACAGGCTGTCAGCAAGGTGCCTCGGCACGTTTTTTTTGACGATGCTCTGCTGGGTCACGCCTATGAGGATAAGGCCTTCCCTATTGGTGAGGGGCAAACAATTTCCCAACCCTACACTGTTGCCTTTCAAACTGAAAAGTTGGAAGTAAAGCCTGGGGATAAAGTGCTGGAGATCGGAACAGGCTCCGGCTATCAGGCAGCTATTCTTGTTCAAATGGGTGCAAAAGTTTACACCATTGAATTTAATCGCAAGCTCTACGAAAAGACCAAGGAGTTTCTTCCTACGTTAGGTTACAAACCATTCTTCTTTTTTGGCGACGGCTCCAAAGGCATTCCCGCAAAAGCTCCTTACGATAAAATCCTGGTAACAGCAGGCGCACCCATTATACCAAATGCACTCGTTGATCAACTGGCGGAGGATGGAATCCTGATCATTCCGGTTGGCGATCGTGAAAAACAAAAGATGGTAAAGATCAAAAAGACAAAAGGTAAATTGGTCAAGGAAGAATTTGATTATTTCGCATTTGTTCCGCTCCTAGGCGAGCAAGGATGGAAGTAGAAAAGCCCCTAGCTTCAAGCTGCTGGATACTAGCCAACTTCAACAAATTTAATTTGTAAGCCTTTAAAAAACTAGTCCAGCAAAAATGCTTTGAAGTCTTCAAACTTATTTGACATTGGGATTGTCAATTTCTTCCCGGTCATAAATTTTTCCAAAGTCGCAGGCAGGTGAATTGTTTCTCCCAGAACTGACGAAACTACATCCTGGAATTTTGCTGGATGCGCTGTTTCCAGAAAAATTCCAGTCTCATTTCCGTTTGTTTTTAAATACTCTTTCAAACCGAGGTAACCTATTGCACCATGGGGGTCAAGCACGTATTCTTTCTCCTCATAAATTTTCTTCATTGCCTCTTTGGTTTCTTCATCTGTAAATGAGTAACCCGTAATGTCGTGAGTCAATGCGTCAAAGTTCTTATTATATAAATCCAGAAGGCGAAAGAAATTACTAGGATTACCAACATCCATTGCATTGCTGATGGTTTGAACAGAAGACCGGGGTGTAAATTGATTCGTTTCTAAGTAGGTTGGTACGATATCATTGGCATTTGTTGCCGCGACAAAATGTTTGATCGGAAGTCCCATTCTTTTTGCCAGCAGTCCAGCAGTGAGGTTTCCAAAATTTCCACTGGGAACTGAAAACACTACCTCACTTTCAGCTTTGAGTTGAGCAACCGCGCTGAAATAATAAAATGTTTGAGGAATTAATCGAGCAATGTTAATCGAGTTGGCGGAGGTCAGGTTTATTTTCTTATTCAACTCAGCATCCAGAAAACATTGTTTCACGATGCGCTGACAATCATCAAATGTTCCCTCCACTTCAATCGCCTGAACATTGCCACCGAGTGTTGTAAATTGTTTCTCCTGCACAATACTAACTTTTCCGGAAGGATACAGTACGATAACTTTTGTTCCAGGTACATTCAAGAATCCATTCGCCACAGCACTTCCTGTGTCACCGGATGTAGCCACGAGAATAGTTATCTCTTTATTCTGCTGGGCAGCAAAGTAGCCGAGCAATCCTGATAAAAAGCGCGCACCAAAATCCTTAAAGGCCAACGTTGGACCATGAAATAACTCAAGCGAATAGATATTCTTTTCAATCTCAACCAAAGGAGCTTCAAACTGAATGGTGTGTTCCACTATTCGCTCCAGTTCGTTCTTAGGTAAATCTTTATCTATCAAATTCTCAGTCACCTCAAGAGCGATTTGTCTAAAAGTCTTCTGATGTAATGACTTAAAAAAATCACTTGGAAGAGTTGGAATAAATTCAGGCATATAAAGCCCGTTGTCTGGGGCGAGTCCTTGTAAAACAGCCTCTTTTAGACTTACTCTTATATTTTTATTATTAGTACTGTAGTAATTCATCTCTTATTTGATTTCAAAGCACCTTTGCTCCTTCCAGATTAATTTTGGAAACATATGCTTCACTTTTTAAATGATAGTTAAGAAATTGTAACTGCATCGTCTCGCCAACCCTTAACGCAATTTCATGCGAGGCACTCAATGCAAACATGGTTGGACCTGATCCTGATATACCACAGCCTAGTGCTCCAGCTTTTACAGCCTCACTCCTAACTGCCTCAAACCCTGGAATAAAAACCGACCGTACTGGTTCCGCAATCACGTCCTTCAAGGACCGACTAATTAAACTGTTATCTCCGCTCATCAGCCCCACCATTAACCCAGCTGTGTTACCACTTTGAGTGATGGCATCTTTCAAATCCACGGAAGACCTCAATACCCTTCTTGCATCCTCAGTCTTTAGTTCAAGCTGAGGATGAACTAATGTGCAATATAAATTTGCCTTCACAGGAATTTTAACAACATCTAATGGGTGATAATCGCGCACCAAAACAAAACCACCCAAAAGCGAAGGTCCAACATTATCTGCGTGGGCTGAACCACAAGCTATTCGTTCTGCTTCCATCGCATGAGGTATTAGTTCTTCACGGGTCAATGGATTTCCAAACAAATGATTTACCCCAACCAACGCTGCAACAGCACTGGCTGCACTTGATCCCATCCCACTTCCAAGTGGAAGGTTTTTAAACAATTCAATTTCAATTCCCTTATTACTTCCAATGGCATTAAGAAAAGATTGAATAGCTACACTGGCTGTATTCAAATTTGCTTCCAGGGGCAACCTTCCACCATCACCAACAATTCTTTTTACAACTACACCGGGTTCATTCTTTTCCGTAAGAATAACTTCATCGCCTGGTGAGTCTACACTAAAGCCAAGAATATCAAATCCACAGCATACATTCGCAACAGTTGCAGGCGCAAAAGCCTTTACAGTTTTCATTTCTTCTAGTTTGTATAATTTCCTATTCTAATAATATCGGCAAACACTCCTGCGGCAGTAACTGTCGAGCCAGCTCCTGGTCCACGTATCACCATGGGTCGGTCATGATATCGCTCTGTCGTCAGAAGAATGATATTGTCGCTTCCAGCAAGTGAATAAAATGGATGGGAGCTATTAACAGATGCAAGTGATACTTTCGCCTCTCCATTTTCCAATACCGCCATATAGCGAAGCTTCTCTCCTTTTGCTTCAGCCTTTGCCCTCAAATCATCAAACGTCTTGTCATGCAATTCAAGTTGTTTTAAAAATTTCTCAATATCAGCCTCCTTACGGCAATCCTCCGGCACAAGGTTTTCAACTTGAATGTCCTTGAGCTCAAGATCATTACCAGCTTCACGCGATAAGATGAGAGCTTTGCGTGCCACATCCATTCCGTTGAGATCATCACGTGGATCGGGTTCTGTGTAGCCCTTAGCACGAGCTTCCTTTACGACTTCACTGAATTTCTTACCAGCTACAAACGAGCTGTAGATAAAATTCATGGTACCACTAAGTACTGCTTCTATGCGAATTACTTTATCACCACTTAATAACAAGTCATTTAGCGTATTTATGACGGGTAAGCCAGCGCCAACATTTGTCTCATACAAAAACTTAACACTTCTTTTAAACGCTGTCTTTTTTAGCTTCTTATATTTTTCGAGATTTCCAGAGTTTGCTTTTTTATTAGGAGTTACAATTGAGATGTTGGCATTCAGAATTTCTTCATATGAATCGGTGACAGGCTCACTAGAGGTACAATCCACAAAAATGCTGTTCGACAAATTCAATGAAATCATAGTGGAGACAAATGAACTCATACTCATTGCCTCACCCTGTTTAGTCATTTCATTAATAGCTGTAGGAAGCTTCAATCCATCTTCAGAGAATAACATCTTCTTACTATTGGCCACTCCCACTAGATTCACTTCCAAATGATTTTGCTTAGCCAACTGAGCAAACTGTTGCTCCATCATTTTCAATAGTTCTTTACCAATCAATCCTGTGCCAACCAGGAAGACATTCAAAATCTTTCTGTCTGACAAGAAAAATGCCTCGTGCAGTGAGTTGAGTGCTTTGCTTACATCCGATTGCTGAACCACAACTGAAATATTCAACTCAGATGAGCCTTGCGCAATCGCATAGACATTTACTCCATTTTTACCCAACGCACTAAACATTTTTCCGCTAGTGCCTGGGTTGTGTTTCATGTTCTCTCCTACTATCGCTACTATAGCGCGTTCAGTTTCTACTATAACCGGATTCATTTCATTATTCTGAATCTCGTATTGAAATTCCTTTTCAATGGCTGACTTTGCCTGTGTTGAAAATTGACTCTCAACCGCAAAACATATAGAATGCTCACTCGAAGCCTGGCTGATTAAAATAACATTGATCTTTTCTTTTGCCAACGTTCCAAACAACCTCATCGAAACACCCACCACACCAATAAGTCCGCTGCCTTGTACATTCAGTAAACTAATGTTGTTCATGGATGAGATTCCTTTAATAATAAGGTTCTTCCCATTGGCTTGCTCGCTGATTATCGTTCCTGCAAACGTAGGATTGAAAGTGTTCTTAATCCATATCGGAATTTTATTGATCATGGCCGGCTGCATCGTAGCCGGGAAAATGACCTTAGCGCCAAAGTGAGAAAGCTCCATCGCCTCCTCATAGGTCATTTCTTTCACAGTGAATGCCTTCTTCACCTTGCGAGGATCGGCAGTCATCATACCATCAACATCGGTCCATATCTCTAACGAACTTGCATGAAGAGCCCCAGCAAAGATGGCCCCAGTATAATCAGAACCGCTCCTGCCAATTGTTGTGGTCTCACCGCTTTCTGAAGTGCCAATAAATCCAGTGATGATTTGTAAGTCTTGGTGATTTTTGAAATGATCGCGAATCAATTTGTTAGTTACCTCGAAATTGATCTTTGCATATCCAAAATGACTATCTGTCCTCACCACTTTGCGGGCGTCAAGGAATTCTGCGGCAATACCCGCATTCTTGAATGCCTCCGAAATAATGTAAGCTGAAAGTCTCTCACCAAAGCTCATGATGTAATCCAGCGAACGAGGGGTCCTTTCTTTAACAAGAAAAACGCCATGAAGTACATCTTCCAATTCATTGATCATGAACTTGACCTGCGCCAACACTTTGCTTTGCTGCTGCAGATCAATCAATTCACGAACCGCATCCAGATGCCGTTTCTCCAGTTGAGCAAGTTGATCTTTGTATTCCGCGCTTCCGGACAAGGCAAGGCCACTTAAATTGATGATCGTATCTGTAATTCCTCCAAATGCCGAAAACACAATAGCAATATCCTGATTGCCAAGTCGAGGTTTAACAATTTCTATAACAGACTTGATTCGCTGTGGAGTGGAAACCGATGAACCACCAAATTTTAAAATTTTCATGAACTATTTTTAACTGATTATAAACTCTTTGAATGGATCAACATAATTCATCTCCTGGAGATGTTGGTATCCTATGATAGGCGGGCGATATGGTAGTATAACGGGTTACCCCGTAATAATGGTAGTAATGGTAATGCAAGTACCGACAGCCTGAACGGATGTAATTCTTGTCGATGATA
>JANOQK010000414.1:0-4481 GCA_031414855.1 Bacteroidia bacterium
TAGCAAATATGTTCATAGTACGTCACGCGGGCACGAAGCCATTCAACTGGCAGCAGGTTTTCTGTTGAAACCTTACGATTATGCATCGCCTTACTATCGTGATGAATCGATGTTGTTGGCTATTGGACTGGAGCCATACGAATTGATGCTTCAGCTGATGGCCAAGCGCGATGATCCTTTCTCCGGAGGCAGAACGTATTACGGACATCCATCCCTAAAAAGAGAAGGCTTTCCTGTAATTCCGCACCAAAGTTCGGCAACCGGTATGCAAGCTATTCCTGCAACAGGCATGGCGCACGGAATTGCCTATCTCGAATCGCAAGGAATATTGAAATCAAATCATAAACCAATTGCGCTTTGCTCTCTTGGTGATGGATCGGTTACGGAAGGTGAAGTGGCAGAAGCCTTTCAAATGGCGGTGTTAAAGAAACTTCCTATCATATATCTGATTCAGGATAACGACTGGGGAATATCGGCCACGGGTAGCGAAATGCGCGCCATGGATGCCTATGAATATGCAGCAGGATTCAAAGGTATGGAACGAATTCGTGTAGATGGTTCTGATTTTATAGATAGTTATAACGGTTTGCGAAAAGCGTTTGACCATGTAAGGAATAATCGTGCTCCTATCTTAGTGCATGCCAAATGTCCATTGCTGGGGCATCATACATCAGGAGTTCGCAAGGAATGGTACCGTGGTGAGAACCTAAAACTTCAGGAACAAGATGACCCGCTTCATAAACTGGAAGGGTTTCTGTTAAGCAATGGTGAAACAAAAAAGACAATAAGCGCCATTCAGAGTAATGCAGCTGAAAAAGTTTTAAAGGATTATAATAAGGCGATCAGTTCACCCGATCCGGAGGTCAATGATTTTGATTCTCATGAATTCGCGCCCACAGCAATTACAAAGGAATCAGGTGTTCGATCCCCAAAGAGTGGAGAGAAAGTAGTGATGGTGGATGCAGCACTTCATGCAGTTGAAGAAATTCTAAAGCAACATCCGGAGGCTTTATTTTACGGCCAGGACGTTGGAGGAAGATTAGGAGGGGTGTTTCGCGAAGCAGCTACACTTGCCCAAAAATACGGAGATGATCGTGTATTCAATACACCTATTCAGGAAGCTTATATAATAGGATCAACGGCAGGCATGTGTGCCGTGGGGGCGAAGCCTATTGTGGAAATTCAGTTTGCCGATTACATCTGGCCAGGACTCAATCAGTTGGTGGAAGAACTTTCTAAGAGCTGCTATTTATCAAAAGGAAAATTTCCAATTCAAACTTTAATACGTGTTCCTATTGGTGCATATGGGGGAGGCGGGCCTTATCACTCTGGAAGTATAGAATCAACCTTACTAAACATCCGAGGTATTAAGGTGGTCTATCCTTCCAATGCCGCTGATATGAAAGGATTGATGAAAGCATCCTTCTATGATCCTAATCCTGTGGTGATGCTGGAGCACAAGGGATTGTATTGGAGCAAAGTCCCCGGAACACTGGAAGCAAAGACAATAGAGCCCGACAAAGATTATATCATCCCATTGGGAAAAGCGAGTATCATTCAAGAGGCATCAGATAGAAAAATCGAATCTGGAGAAAGTGCTGTTGTGATAACCTACGGCATGGGCGTTTATTGGGCGAAGGAAGCTTCAAAGTCTTTTGATAGAAGAATAGAAATTATTGATTTACGAACACTCAATCCATTGGATTGGGATACAATTGAATCTTCAGTGAAGAAACATGGCCGTGCTTTCGTATTGACCGAAGAGCCCCTGCTTAACTCGTTTGCCGAATCACTTGCCGGAAGAATATCAAGAGAATTTTTCAGCTATCTCGATGCACCTGTTTGGACTTTGGGTGCTGCAAACCTCCCGGCAGTTCCGCTAAATGTCGATCTCGAAAAAATGATGCTGCCGAATGCAGAGAAGGTGAAAACGGAACTGGATAAATTATTAGGATATTGATTTAGAGACGCAAAATTTTGCGTCTCTAAAACGGATACCCAATCCCCACATTATAAATCACAGGTTCTCTTTCAGTGCTATACGGTTTGTAAAATCTAATATTGTCCAACACAAATCGATCGCCTTCCTGTCTCGCAGGATCCCATGCCTTTAAGCCGACATCTAACCGAAGTAGGAGGAAAGTAAAATCAAACCGTAATCCAAATCCTGTTCCGATGCCAATCTCTGACAGGAAGCTGTCCAATTTAAATTTTGTATTGCCCGACCATTCCGCTGTGGTGGGCGAAGCAGGAGGAGGAGTTTGCTCCACAAACGACCACACGTTTCCTGCATCGATGAATACTGCACCGCTCACAAATCCGAATAGTTTCTGTCGCATTTCAACGCTTCCCTCTATCAGAATTTCGCTGGGTCGCTCATACTTGTAATCGAATAATCCATTGCCCGCAATGTCTTCACTGAGTGGGGGTGGCCGTGAACCGATACCCAATCGCCTGGGTCGCCAGGCCCTGATACTATTACTTCCCCCGGCAAAGAAATTCTTTTCGTAGGGTAATAATTTGTTGCTGCTATAGGGAAGCCCGACACCGGTATTGATGCGATAAGCCAACGTCCTGCTTTTGTCGATGACAATGTTCTTGCGATAATCCATACTAAAGCGCACGTATTGATAGAGTTCAAGATTTTCTTTCTTGAGGATTTCAGGTGTCCAGAAATTGAGGAAGGTGCCACCTGCCTCTAATGTGGTGCGAATGATGTATGATGCTTTTTCCCTATTGCCATAGTTGTTAGGGTTCCACGTCATGGAAAAAATCATACTGCTCACAAAAGATTTCTTAAAGGCATTGATCAGGTTGTTTCCTTGTCCTTGCAAATCCAACAGGAGTTGTTCAAATTCCGGATCAAGAGTCGAGTTAATTACATTTAGATTAACGGCTGTAAAAGCAAACTGCTTGCGTTGATTGATGTTCCATGTATAGGTGCCACTGATGTTTGTAATGCCTCGTTTGTATTCAGGCCGATCAGAATAGGTATAACCTGATGAAATTTTTGTGCGTGGATTATATTGGCCGTACGTGTAGAATTTCTTTTCGCTGAATGGAAAAAGAAATTGAGGGAAAATGAGAGATCCATTAATACTTGCTTCTGTGCTGGCATAGATAGCATTTTCATCGGTGGCGGAAGCAACCCCCTCAAACCCAAACCGTCCGTTGATCTCGCCAATTTCTAAGCCTTTAAAAAGATTTCGTTTCTTAAGACTTAAGTTTACATAAGGGCCAGGAAAACCTTGTGTTACCGTAACACCAGCTTCACTGGACAGGGAGTATTGATCCAGCGGACTGGCAAAGATGTTGGCGATAAAGCGGCCGCCTGCCGTGTCGTAGTTGATATTAACAAATTTGAAATTATCCAGGTTGGCGAGCTGTCGTTGGGTGGTAAAGGTTTTTGTTCTGCTATACAAACTATCAGGGGAAATGAAAATCCGTTGACTGAGTATTTTCTTGCTATAATTATTTTTGAAATAGCTGAAAGTAATAGCGTGGTAAACACTGTGCTGGCGTTTGATGTTGCCAAACGATTTGACACTGGCATCAGTTGTCATGGCTACGGAATCAATCTTAAATTGTTTGTGATAGTCGCGCCTGGTGGGATTCTGCACCAGTATTCGCAAAGCAATGCTATGCTTCGACTTATAGGTAGTATCTAATTCGAAATCAATGTACTGTCTGCTGAAGTCATAGTATCCTTTATCTTTCAGCAGCAGATCGATTCGTTCCCGCTCCTGGTTTAGTTTTTTTTGTTCGTAACGATCACCTTTTTTGATCAGGCTTTCTGGTTCGGCATTTTTTATGAATGCCAGTACGGTGCTATCGGCTATAGAAAAGAGGGTAGTGTCATACAGATAGGGTGCGCCAGGGCTGATGGTATAGGTCACGGCAATTCTCCGTTTAAATTCTGTTGTTTTGCTGGAAGTTCCACCAAGGAAATAGCCATTCAGCTGAAGATAGGTATTGATTTTCTGCTCTGTTGCCGAAACTGCAGCCGTGTCGAAGACCGCTACAGGCTCGCCCCATTGCATAAATAAATTACCGTTATTAATTTTTTTATCAATGCCGTCAAGTTTCTTCTGTTTGCGGAAAGCAATATTGTTTTTTTTAGTCTGCGTTTTCGCCTTGTCTATTTTCTTATCAAACTTTGTTTCCTTATTTTTTCGTTCTAGGGTCAGCTCTTCCGGATGAAACCGTTTCAATCCAGCATAGTACATCCAGACCAGTGTGTTGATGGGTAATCCAAGAAACTTTTTGTTTGCTTTTTTTACGTATAAATCGGGCAGTCCATCTTTTGAAAATCCCTTAGGCGCTTTTGTGGTTTGGAGATAGAGTAATTTTTCATTTTCCTTGAGATAATTAGTGGCTATACAACCAGATAGGAGCCATAGGAGTATGATAAATGAGAGTAATGATTTAAGGTGGGCTTTATAATCCAACTCACCGCTCCCCCTGTCTACCGGACAGGCAGG
>JANOQK010000415.1:0-5256 GCA_031414855.1 Bacteroidia bacterium
GCCAATAGTGGCGTCAAATATTTTGTCGATGAAAAATATCTTTCTAAAGGCTCAGCCATTGGATTGGAGTTTCAAATACTTGACAACGACAGACACCCAGACGCAAAGGCTGGCGCGGCAGGCAATCGTACTATAGGATCACTGTATGACTTAATACCACCATTTAAATTCAATAATCTTAACAGCAAGGTAGGTGAGTGGAATCGTGGCAAAATCATTGTGTATCCTGACAATCGAATTGAGCATTGGCTAAATGGGGTGAAAGTGGTGGAATACAAACGAGGCACTCCTATATATAATGCGCTTGTTGCCAGAAGTAAGTATGTGGAATACGAAGGTTTTGGTATGGCACCAAGTGGTCCTATTTTATTGCAGGATCATGGAAATTTGGTCTCATTCAGGAGCATTAAAATAAGAGAGTTGAAATAGACTTGCTAAGAAATACCGCTTACAAAAAACCTATACGGCCAGACTTTGCTTTTAAAATATTTGTAGTACATTTATGAAATGCGCAATCGATTGCGCATGCGCTCGTTAAATTTATTTAGCTATCTAAACTGATTATATTATGAATAAGTCAAGGAGAGAATTTATTAAGAAGTCGGCATTTGCCGCAGCCGGTGCAATGGCCTTTAGTGCAAAAAGTTATTCTAACATTATTGGTGCTAATGATCGCGTCCGGGTTGGTGTTGTTGGTTTCTCAGATCGTTTCAAGGGTTCGCTTATGCCTTGCTTTGTTAATCACCATAAGGCAATGAATTTTGACATCGTTGGTGTATCTGATATCTGGAAAGTGAAGCGAGAGGCAGGTCAAGCTCAACTTAAAGAGAAGATGGGCCATGATGTGAAGGCATACAGAAATAATGATGAGTTGTATGGCTCAAAAGAGATTGATGCTGTTATCATTAGTACAGCAGATTTTCAACATGCACTTCATGGATTGGAAGCCGTTCAGGCAGGATGTGATGCCTATATTGAAAAACCATTTGCGGAAACCATGGGCGATGCACGGGCGGCATTAAAAGCTATTAAGGAATCAAAAAAGATTGTTCAAATAGGTTCTCAAAGAAGGAGTGGAGCCAACTATCACGAGGCTGCCAACTTTATTAAGAGCGGAAAGTTTGGTCCGATAACCATGGTGGAACTCACCTGGAATGTAAATCAACCCGGCCGTTGGAGAAGGCTTGATGCGGTGGCGCAAATGAAAGAAGAGGATACCGATTGGAAGCGCTATTTGATGAATCGTCCCTTCGAACCTTTTAGTGCACGCAAGCATCTGGAGTTCCGTTTGTTTTGGCCTTATTCTTCTGGCCTTCCTGGTCAATGGATGAGTCACCAAATCGATACCGTTCACTGGTTCTCCGGATTAAAACATCCGCGAAGTGTTGTGGCCAATGGTGGAATATATGCCTGGAAGGATGGACGCGAGAACTGGGATACGATCACTGCAGTTTTTGAATACGGAGCCGAGAATGATCCGAAAAATGGTTTTCAGGTTACGTTTGCTTCACGTATGCACAACGGAGAAGAAAACCCTAAAGAACTTTATTTTTCAAATGGAGGCGAGTTGAACTTGAACACGAATATGGTTACACCAGAAGGTGGATTAACTGAACGGCATGCTAAATCCATGAATGTGCAGGCCAATCTTTTACCTGAAGTAAACCTTAAGAAATCAGATGACAAAGTGGAAACGTCTGCCAACACAGGTGGAGATAGTCTCACATCGGGTCACATGCTCAACTGGATGGAATGTGTAAGAAGCAGGAAGGAAACTAATGCGCCTGTGGAAGCAGGTTACTCTCATGCTATTGCCTGTATCATGGCCAATGCAGCTGCACGCACCGGAACCAAAGTAACCTTCGATGAAGCTCGTCAGGAAGTGATGGCAGGAAATAAAATTTTTAGCATTTAAATAAATTAGAAATACAGATTGAATAGTTAAGTGATGAAGCGACTTTTTTTAATAACCATCATAGTAAGCATAACCATCGGAGGAGTGCATGCACAGAAGGGTTTCACCCTTAAAGATGTTCCTGCTCAGAAGAAAGTGGAAGTTCGTTATGATGGCAAGCTTCTCACCGCTTATTGTTTTTTTGATTCAACTGAAAAACCAGTGTTGTGGCCGATCAACACTCTTTCGGGTGTAACGATTACTCGTGGATATCCAATTACACCAAAAGCAGGTGAACGCAGCGACCATCCGCATCATCTCGGTCTGTGGATGAACTATGAAAGTGTAAATGGCTTGGACTTTTGGAACAACAGCACTGCAATAGCTGCAGAGAAAAAACCCAAGTATGGCTCAATCCGTCATCAAAAGATTATAAAGTCTGAAAGCAAGAAAGATAAAGCAACACTTGAGACAGTGAGTAATTGGGTAAACATGGACGGGCAAGTGTTGCTAGAGGAGAAGACACGCTTTGTATTTACAAAAACTGGAAATGACTTTATCATCGATCGCATCGCTACCCTTGAAGCCAAAGCACCTGAAGTAATTTTCAAGGATGTGAAAGACGGAATGCTTGGCATTCGCTTGGCGCGACAATTGGAACAGCCTTCCAATCAAGCCGATAAATTTGTTGATGCCAGCGGAAACGTTACTCCCGTTGCAAAAATGGATAATGAAGGTGTGACGGGACAATATCAAAATCAGGAAGGTTTAACAGGAGATGCTGTTTGGGGTAAACGTTCGCAATGGGCAAGCTTACAAGGAAAAAAAGATGCTGAGACCATCACGATAGAAATCATTGACCATCCAAAGAACGTGGGATATCCTACTTACTGGCATGCTCGCGGTTACGGATTGTTTGCTGCCAATCCTTTGGGACAAAAAGTATTCAGCGAAGGAAAAGAAGAATTAAACCTCACGTTGAAGCAAGGCGAGAAAACTACATTTCAATATCGCATCATTATCCATTCAGGTAGCGCTTTGACTGCTGCAGAAATGAATCAGCGAGCAGCTGATTTTGTTAAAATGCCATAAACTAAAGAGCAGCAGAAAAATGAGACAAACTGTTCTGCTTCTTTTAATTTTAGCTTGGTGTTCATCCATAGCACAGGTATCACCTGTTGCATCTCTGGTTTATAACTGGAATAACCTTCCCGTAATTAAGGAAGAGTCTCGTGACCGAAGGCAAATGATTGACGGAAGCACGATTGATCTTTCTTCTTTGGAAATACATACCTCAACTCTTGAGCCTGGAAAAGCGCCACACGCAAGCCATACCCACGTTGACGAGGAAGAACTCATCATTGTAAAGGAGGGTAAATTAAAAGCAACCATAAAAGATCAAACCAGAATACTTGGGCCAGGGAGCGTTGCATTGGCAATTCCGGGTGAAGAGCATGGTTTTTTTAATGGTGGCGATACGAAGACTACCTACTATATTTTAAAATTCAAATCAAAGTCTCCTTTAAATGCCGAACGCGGAAAGAATGCTGGCGGATCTTTCATGATCGATTGGAATGACATGGCAATGGTTGTAAGTGAAAAAGGAGGAAGGAGAAATACATTTGATAGAGCTACTTCCATGTTTAGTAGATTTGAAATGCATGTCACAACTCTTAACAAGGGATTAGTTAGTCACGCGCCTCATCAACACAAAGCCGAAGAAATTATTATTTTAATAAAAGGCTCTGCGGAAATGCAGATTGGCGACACACATACAAAAATGGAACCTGGAGATTTGGTGTTTCTTGAATCACAGGTACTCCACGCTCTTAAAAATGTTGGAGATGAACCATGTGAATACTTTGCTTTTCAATGGCAGTAAATACGTTAATAGTTATTCGTTAAAAGTTAATACATGAAATCAATTACCGCAATATTTATTACTTGGCTTATCTTCTCAACCGCATTGGCAGATGATGGAAATGTATATTGGAAGAAAGTGAAAGTTTTGGTGTATACAAAAAATGGAAAGGGATATGTTCACGATAATATTCCTTTTGCTGTAAAGTGTATTCAAAAGCTGGGAGAGCAAAATGGTTTCAAGACGGATGTATCAGATAGTCCAACGGTATTTACAGAAGAGAACCTGAAACAATATTCCATTCTTATTTTTCCGAGCACCAATAATGATGTGTTTGATACAGATGAACAGCGACTGGCTTTTCGTCATTTCATTGAGGCAGGTGGTGGCTTTGTGGGTTTGCATTCTGTGGTGGGTACAGAACGGAA
The DNA here is from genome assembly GCA_031414855.1 of Bacteroidia bacterium. Taxonomy (GTDB): domain Bacteria; phylum Bacteroidota; class Bacteroidia; order Cytophagales; family Cyclobacteriaceae; genus ELB16-189. The sequence continues at coordinate 4,184 of JANOQK010000415.1, forward strand.
CTGGACGTGGTTTAAGATGATGTTGGGCGGAACTTTTGCATGGCATCCAAAGTTCCAGAAATATAAACTTCAAGTGATTGACCCAGACCATCCATCGATGTCAGGTATACCAAATGTGTGGGAGAAAGAAGATGAGTGTTATTTTCAAAAAGAATTGTACCCTGGAATTCGACCAGTGCTTGCACATGACCTAACTACCTTAGATGCAGGAGCTGACTCAGTTAAATTTAAGTTGAACAGAGGAACCTTTGGCAGATATTATCCGGCAGCTTGGTATCAGCAATTTGATGGAGGTACTATCTGGATAACGGCATTGGGTCATGATAAAAAGGATTATGAAGACCCTATTTATGTGCAGCATATTTTTCAGGGTATAAAATATGTGGCAGGTGAGATTAAGTCAAAGGATAATTCGAAGGCATATGCTAAATTGAAAGATGAACCCGTTGTGAATTAAGAAAAAGTAATACTCTATTTATATATCATTAAATCATAATTGTATGAAAATGAAATCCAATTCTAAGTTATCCAGAAGATCTTTTCTGAAGACTTCTATAAAAGGAGCGGTAGGTTCTACCATTTTGATAAGTGGGTTTCCAACCATTGTGCCAGCTAGTGTGTTTGGTAAGAACGCACCTAGTAATAAAATAAATATTGGTGCTATAGGCACAGGGCGAATTTCAAGAGACCACGATTTGCCTGGCGTATGGAGGCATGATTACGCCCAAGTGATTGCTGTTTGTGATCTGGATAAAAAGAGGGCCGCGGAAGGTAAAACCCTGGTGAATGAGTATTACACAAAAAAGAATGGAAAGCCATTCGATGGTGTAACAGAATATCATGACTATAAGGAGTTAATAAAGAATAAAGACATTGATGCGGTGATCATCAGTACACCAGATCACACTCATGCCATGATTGCTATTGCCGCGGCAAAGGCAGGGAAGCATATCTATATGCAGAAGCCAGCTTCGCTTACTATTTTGGAAGGAAGAATTGTAAGTGACATCGTGCAGAAGAGTGACGTTGTTTTTCAAATTGGAAGTCAACAGCGTTCGTCCGAACAGTTTCGC
>JANOQK010000416.1:0-2163 GCA_031414855.1 Bacteroidia bacterium
CAAAATTGACATCTGCAGAAATGTTTAAATACCAAAGGTAAGAATAGCAGTGATTCTTTCCGAGAGCTTCTCCCTGATGGAACCCGTGCAGGTAGGAATAAAAAGTCCTTCAACTCTTTTCGAATTGGGAAGCAATGAAAGTCAATTCATACAAGGTGTGTTACAAGCAAAATGCCCATAAAACCAAAAAGAAAAAAGTATGGCTTGGTGTTGGGTTGGCTTCAGCGGGTTGGCTGGTAATATATGGCACAAACCACTAGGCAGTTAACAATCCTTTGGATTGCTGAGATGGACAACAAGATAAGGGGCAAAAGCGGAGATGAAAATGGTATACTTTTCGCGGATGGTAGAAAGCTTATTGCTTAAGGGAGACAAAATTACAGGGTTTTAACGGTACAATTTTAACTATACCTCATCACCGTTAAATGTTGAATGCCTCAAAAAAGTAAGTCTTCCAATAGTTCTTCTTTTTAAATATCCTGTTGTGAATTATATCCAGCACAGTTCGCAATCGTACAAGTGAAGTTGTGTCTTTAATAATATATTGTTCCGCACCTAATGACATTACTTCTTCTCGAACCACATTATCATCGAGAGTGGTATGATAGATGATTGGAATGGTTGAATGAAGTCTTCTCAACTCCCTTAAATAGTGTAAACCGGTTTTTGCACCTGGCTCAAAAAAATGATCCAACACAACCGCAAACGGTTTCTCTTTTAAATGTTTAATTAAATCGACAGGGCTTAGAAATGTTCTGACAGAATAATTATCCAACACCTCTTCAAAATGTGCTTGAAGCATTTTTTGCTGAACAAGGTTGTCCTCTACAATAAAAACTAGATTTTTCATATGCAGACAGTATGGTTAATAAAGTATAGTAAATACTGTGCCAATAAGACGGAGGGCTTAGGCTTGCTTTATCTGCACTTTTTTACAGTAATGGGGCTTCTCTGTAGAATCTTTTCTACGGGGATATCTGAATTTTCTCTACACGGAATCAGGAGAGAGTAAAAGGATGAAATTATCTTAAGCGAAAAAACGATTCTCAATTTCTAAAAATTATCAGAGAAATAGCTTTTTGAAAAATATCAACTATTCAGTGAACTATCTAAAGGATAGCTACCTACGATTTTACTGAATCCAAAATTCCCTTTATACATCGGGCAACTTCCTTAAACGCCAGTTCGTCTTTCCGTATATACGTACAGCCATATGTTGAAATTGCTTCCCCAAAAGCTTTCAAATCAGTTTGACCACTCAGTAAAATAATATCGGTTTGCGCGCTTGTTGCTTTTATTTTCTTGATGATAGACAGACCAGTAGCAGCATTCTGATCATGCAAACTCAGTAAGTAATCCATAATAATAATCTTTGGTTTTCTACGCAGTTCAAGCAAGCATGCTTCTCCACTTGAAAAAGCTTTTATTTCCAATTCCGGGAAACGAGTTCTTAAAAATCCTTGCACTGATTTTGAATAAACTGAGTTATCCTCAACCAGAAATAGTATTAATTTCCGGACGAAAATCTTATTGTATATAGTTTTGAATACATTCATTTCCTTAGTTTGGTTTAGACATAGTTGAGTTTCTCTTCCTCAATTTCCATCATTGCTTTTTTACATATTGTATTAAGTTCACGATTGAGCATCTCCATATGTTCAATATCTACAGGCTGAACACCTGGGTGCTCGAGTTCATGCAAAATAGACGTTATGGATGAAATGCTCATGACCGAAACAGATGACTTCATACTATGCGCCAGGTTTTTTATGATCTCAAAGTCTTTTCCTTTAACGGCTTCATTAATCAAGTTTAGTTCTATTGGAATTTGCAAGAGGAATTCATCCATAACTCCGGCTATCAAATGTTTTTTACCTGCCATCATTTCAGTGATGTATCGAAGGTCACACACCTTTTGATGATTCTGATTCACTTCCTTTTTTTCTACTGCATGAAGGCTTGTTGTTAAGCGATGCATTTTTTCAAAGAGTAAGTTTGAATGTATCGGTTTTGATATATAATCGTTCATACCCAGACTCAAACACTTCTCTCTTTCACCTGCCATTGCGTGAGCAGTCATTGCTATGATTGGAATTGTGCTATTCAACTCTTTTCGAATAACAACGGCTGCTTGATACCCGTTCATCACCGGCATTTCCATAT
>JANOQK010000417.1:0-26186 GCA_031414855.1 Bacteroidia bacterium
ATTTCAAACACACCCATTGGGCCGTTCCATAAAATGGTTTTGGAATCTTCCACTACTTTGGAAAATACTTCACGTGCCTGCGGACCAATGTCCAATCCCATCCAACCATCACCAATAGCATTGTTGTTGGCTATCTTAATATTGGCATTTGCGTCAAACTTATCCGCTGCAATGGAATCGATGGGCAAATGAAGTTCAACACCTTTTGCTTTTGCTTTTTGAATCAATTCCTTCGCAAGATCAAGTTTGTCGGCTTCTACTAAGGAGTTGCCCACATTCCCGCCAAGGGCTTTGAAGAAGGTATAGGCCATGCCACCACCAATGATTAAGTGATTGACTCTATCGAGCATTTTTTCAATCAATAAAATCTTGTCAGAGATTTTCGCTCCACCCATGATGGCGGTGAAGGGTCGTTCGGCATTCTCTAACACTTTTTTGGCGTTGGTAAGTTCAGCTGCCATTACCAGGCCTGCACATTTTTCTTTGAAAAATTGTGCGACAATAGTTGTGGAGGCGTGTGCACGGTGAGCTGTTCCAAAAGCATCATTCACATATAGGTCGCCATGTTTGGATAGTTTTTCCGCGAAAGCGACATCACCTTTTTCTTCTTCTTTATAAAAGCGAAGATTATCCAGCAACAACACTTCGCCAGGTTTTAGAGCAGCTGATAGTGCATTAGCTTCTGATCCAATGCAATCGCCTCCAAACTTGACAGTACTTCCTAATAGTTGTTCGGTCGTCTTGATGGTATGCTTCAATGAAAACTTTTCTTCCGGTCCATCCTTTGGGCGCCCGAGGTGTGACATCAAAATGCAGCTTCCTCCATCTTTCAGGATTTTTTTAATAGTTGGAATGGTAGCCCTAATCCGGTTATCATCTGTAACGTTAAAGCTTTTGTCTAACGGAACATTAAAATCTACGCGGATGAGAGCTCGTTTGCCTTTGAAGTTGATGTCGTTTATCGTTTTCATGAATAAGGTATTTTAATGATGGCAATTTACGAATCGTGATTGATTCTTCTGTATTTTTAGTTGAAACGACTTTTCGCAATCGGTTTCAGGCGTAGAGCACCCAAATTATTTTGCCAAATAATCTGAAATCGATATAAAATACTTGCAACCAAATGTCCGGTTTGTATATTTATCGCGATGCAAATGGCGAATTTCTTATCGGATTATAACTCTAAGCCAACCGTTTGGGACGAGATGTGTTTGAACGGTGACATCCGGCAGCATTACCAGGTTTTCTTTGAGCACTTTCGGCAGTCGACAACTGAAGAAATTGAAAAGAAAGATGAGTTAGCTAAGAAACTTTTCATGAGCCAGGGAGTGACATTTACTGTCTATAGCGATGGCGAGGGGATAGAGAAGATCTTTCCATTTGATTTAATCCCACGCATTATTACGGGCACGGAATGGGAACATATAGAAGCGGGTATTAAACAGCGCTTGAAAGCCCTCAATATCTTTTTGCAAGATGTTTATCACAGTCAATTTATAATTAAAGATGGAATTGTTCCTGCATCCTTAATCAACTCTTGTCCAAATTTTATAAGGGAAATGGTGGGTGTTGATGTGCCCTTTGGGATTTACACACACATTGCTGGTATTGACTTGATCCGCGATGGTGATGGATCTTTTTATGTATTGGAAGATAATCTTAGAACTCCTTCGGGTGTTTCCTATATGTTGGAAAATAGAAATATGACCTATCGGATTTTCCCTGGCCTCATGCCAAAAAATAGTGTGCGGTCGGTGAAGGATTATCCGGATATGTTATTGAAGAATCTATTAAGTCTATCTAATCATAATAAAAGTAATCCTACAGTTGTTTTACTAACTCCGGGAATTTACAATTCAGCTTATTTTGAACACACCACATTAGCCAGACTGATGGGTATTGAATTGGTTGAGGGTCGTGACCTGGTTGTGGATAACGCAAAGGTATTTATGAAAACCACCGCTGGGTTAAAACAAGTGGATGTTATTTATAGAAGGGTTGATGACGAATACTTAGATCCGTTAGTCTTTAATCCGGATAGCATTCTGGGTGTACCCGGTTTGTATCACGCCTACCGAAAGGGAAATGTATCTATTGTAAATGCTATGGGAAATGGGGTGGCCGATGATAAGGCGATCTATCCCTACGTACCACAAATGATAAAATATTATTTGAATGAAGAGCCCATTCTAAAGACAGTGCCCACTTATTCGATGAATGATCCAGAGCATTTCCAACATGTCTTTGGCAATATTCAAAAGATGGTAATTAAAAAAACAAATGGGAGCGGAGGATACGGTATGCTGATGGGTCACTCAGCCTCAGAAAAGCAAGTGGAAGAGTATAAGATAGAAGTAGTTGCTGATCCCAGGCAGTTTATAGCTCAACCGATTATCAGTTTATCGTCTGTCCCGTGCTACATCAATGGAAAAATACAACCACGGCATGTTGATCTTCGACCGTTTGCCTTGTACGGGCCGCAAGGCGTAGAAATTGTTCCGGGTGGATTAACACGTGTTGCGCTGACGGAAGGCTCATTAGTAGTTAACTCTTCACAAGGTGGGGGAAGTAAAGATACGTGGGTGTTGATGTGACTTTTATGGTAAACAGCTTAACGATAATTTTTTCTCAAGTGCTTCTAGCTTCCAGCTTCGAGCTTCTAGCTGGCGTTAGGCAAAATTGGCTAGCAGCTATTAGCTCGCTGTTCGTAGCTAAAGTCACTATAATTAACCACCCCAACACCACCTCATGTTAAGCCGCGTTGCCGATGCTGTTTTCTGGACTGCTCGTTACATGGAGCGGACAGACAATATTTTGCGCGCTTTACGCACTAATTATATTGCCTCCCAAGATGAAGTAGTGGCTTTCGATTGGCAGCCGTGGGTAAAATTGTATGGTTCCCCGGAAGGAGAAGCGACAATAGAAATAGAATCTTATCGGGATGCAATCAATTATCTAATATTAAGTAAGCAGCAAGATTCATCGGTGTTTAGTTACATCGTTCGGGCGCGTGAAAACGCGAGATCGGTTCAGGATTTCATCACCAAAGAATTGTGGCAGTGCCTGAACGACTATTATCATCTGATTCGAGATCCGTATACCGAACAAGTTCTGTTATACAATGATCCGGTTACCGCTATGGATAGCCTGCTCCGTGAAAGCACACTTTTCTATGGCACGGTGGATACCACCATGGGCAGGGGTGAAGGATATACATTTCTTAATCTTGGAAAGTTTATTGAACGGGCTCTTCAAAGTCTTGATTTGCTAAGCATGCAATTGGCCGCCTTGCCAAAAGGCGCTACTGAATCTGGCCAGTGGAAATATTTATTGTATTCCTTATCAGGCTACGAATTTCATGGGAAATATTATAGGAATTCATTGCAGACCAATGACGTTATACATCAGGTTTTATATAATACGCAATTTCCCCATTCAGTATTGTATAGTTTGATTCAAACAGAACGCTACTTCAAGCGATTAGAACCAAACTCTCAACCCGACCACTTTAAAGAAATAGAGTATGCCATAGGTAAAGCTGTTAATGATTTAAAATATAGTTCTGTTAACTCCCAAGATGAACAAGATCTTCAGGAACTATTTCAAAAAAGCCGTCAGCAAGTGATCGCCATCGGTCAAAAGTTAGCAACCTTGTATTTCGGTTATTCCTAAATTTCCTTTTAAAGTATGCCTGTTTTTTTTATTCGCCATCGCACCTATTATAAATATGCTGGCGTTGTTATTGATGCTGCTAATGAGATCAAGTTACATCCCATTCAGGATGAATATCAGAAAGTCAATTCACACCATCTACATATTTCTCAGCAGCCTGAAGTACATACCTTAACAGATTATTTCGGAAATACAGCTGGATTCTTTTCTCTTATCATGCCACATGATGAATTACTGATTGAAAGTTTGTTGGAAGTGGAAATGCTACCAAGGCCACTTCCTCAACGTAATCTAAATGCCAAAGAGGTTTGGGATAAGCTTAGAAGCGAAGACGTGCAATTGCAATGGCACGACTATGTGAAGGCGGAACATGCCGATTGTAAGATGGATGTGCAACAAGCTATTCATGAAATTAGGGATAGAGATCAACATCCCCTCGATACTATTTTGGAGCTATCGGAATATATCTTCAAGAATTTTACTTATAAAAAGGGCGTTACCACTAACGAGACAAGTGTGGATGATATCTGGAAATTGAAAGCAGGTGTCTGTCAGGATTTCGCCCATCTTCTATTATATATGTTACGCTTGATGGGTGTACCTAGTCGCTACATCAGCGGTTATATTTGTCCGGGTAGTAGCGAATGGCGAGGAGAGGGGGCAACTCATGCCTGGGCCGAAGTATGGTTACCGGATAAGGGTTGGGTGGGGATAGACCCAACAAATAATTGCAAGGCTGGCGAACGCCACGTGCGAATAGCAACAGGTAGGAATTTTACGGATTGCACTCCTGTGAAGGGAACCTACAAAGGAGCGAGCGAACATACTCTGGAAGTTACCGTGAAATTTGGAACGAAGCCTTTTGATGAGATGGATGAAATCGATGTGGCAGCAGTAATAATAAGTAACATGTCTTCACCAGATGATGCTCCAAAAAATTCTTATCTGGCCTATCTTCAGATGCAGCAGCAACAGCAGCAATAGGAAATAGAGTAAGCCAATTCATGGCCAGCGGTTAGTCCGACTAACTGTAGGAATAATCACATTCAATCAAAATCTTACATCGCCTTTGATCTCCAAGCGAAATCGTTTGCAAGGTCACTTTTTTGATTAATTTTAAGAAGATTAATTAGGGTGACTATGAAAAATTTGCGCAAGATAATAGGAGAGAATATAGTCAGGATCAGCATGATCACAGTTATGATTTTGATTGTGTTGGGCACCACTTTTACAATGCTGAATAAAAGAAAGATTTTAGAAACGACCCAACTAAAGGCTGAGGCTGAAGAAGTGAAGCAACGCCTGGACATGATCTTTTCGGTAAGCCTTCGTCAAATTGATTTGGGTTTGAGAGGATATGCATTAACTAAAAACGAGCAACTTCTAAGTCCTCTTGTAACTGGAATTGCAAGCAATGGAACAAACCTTGGAAGACTGGATAGCCTTTTCAAACTTCAAAAATTAGACACTAGTCTGGTGAAATTTGAAAAAATTAAGAAGGGAGTTGCTGATTACATTGATTTTTCCATGCAGATGAAAAAGAAGGCAGAGATCGATAGTATGAATGATTTTGTTGACATGCTAAAGCAGGACAAAGGTTACGATTTGTGGGTGTTGTTTTCGCCTTTTAGCGCAAGCCACATCGCTTACGAAAATTCATTAATTGAAAAGGCACAAGCTGACTACGAGGCTGCACTTAATCGAAACATTATTATACAACTCATCTTATTGTTTCTGGGTATTCCTTCCCTTGCATTTGTGATTTATATAACGAATAAGGAAGTTAAAGACCGAAGAAATCTTTTGCTTGAACTGGAAGAGAATAATCGTAAATTTTTATTTGAACCAGGATCAGAAGTTGCAATAAACGACCCGAAAGAAGTGATTGATAACTCTATCAAAAATTTCAAGAAGGCATCTGAGTTTATAAAAGGTATTACCTCCAAAAATTATGAAGTGCAATGGGAAGGGCTTACTTCCGCAAATCGTTCGAGCAATGAAAATAACCTGGCTGGTGAACTTGTGAAGATGAGAGATCAAATGCAGCTAGCCAAGCAAGAGGATGAAAGAAGGTTTTGGGTAAATGAAGGACTGGCACAGTTTTCTACATTGGTACGAAATAACCAGGCCAATTTATCAAAGCTGGCTGAGGAGGCCACTCGTTTTTTATCGAAGTACCTGAATGCGCAGCAAGGCAGCTTATTTGTGGTAAACGAGGATGACTCCACAGCTCCGTTTCTCGAATTAGCAGCGTGCTACGCTTTTGAAAGAAAGAAATTTCTGACAAAGCGGGTAGAAATTGGGATAGGCATGGTTGGCCAAGCCTATTTGGAAGGACAATCCATTCTCATGAAGCAAATACCTAACAACTATATTCATATCACTTCCGGTCTAGGGCATGCCGCACCAACTTGTTTGTGTATTATTCCATTAAAGTATAATTCCAAAACAGAAGCGATCCTGGAACTCGCATCTTTCCATTTTTTTGAGCCTCACCAAATGGATTTTCTTGAGAAGGCAGGTGAATTTGTTGCCTCAGCTATCATTGGTGCGAAAGTGTCATCAAAAATGAAAACGCTTCTTGATCAATCGCAGCAACAATCCGAACTAATGCATGCGCAGGAAGAAGAAATGCGCCAGAACATGGAAGAGTTGCAAGCCACCCAGGAAGAGATGGAGCGCAAAGGCCGAGAGTTGCAGGGACTGTTGGATCAATCCAATGAAAAGGAAAATCAGCTACAGTTAAAATTAAAAGAAATTGAGACTATCAAAGCCGATGATAAGAACGAACATGATGAACTGGTTTCTTACATGGAAAAATATCGCCACACATTGCTCAATATTTTAGATCAACTTCCTCATAAAATTTTCCTGAAGGATAAAGACGGTAAGATGGCGCTTGTTAACACAAGTGTGGCAAAAGCGCATCAAATGAGTATTGATGAGCTGATTGGTAAAAGCGATTTTGATTTTGTAGATGCTAAAACGGCACAGGAGTGGCGCAACCAGGAATTGGCCATTATTAAAAAGGGTGTCGAGACGTACGTGTTTAATGAAACCATTAATGGAGAGACTACAACATTAAAGAGCACGAAGATGGCTTTTTATATTCCTCACTTGGATGAAACGGGGTTGTTGGGGATTCAGACAGACATCACTGAACTCGAGGAACTAAAGGAAAAGGTAAAAAAATAAAGTGAGATTGGACTAGTATAACCACTCAGCAATTTGTTGATCGGTGAGGTTACTCCCACAAATAATGGTTCCAACTGTTTGCCCTTTGAATTTTTCAGGGTGTTCAAGTAATGCGGCAACGCCCACTGCACCCGATGGCTCCACGACAAATCCTGCATGTAGGTGAAGTAATTTCATGGCTTTTAAAATTGAATCTTCCTTTACAAGGATGGCGTCATCGACAAGTCCTGTCATATCATCCAAAGCTTGTTGTACAGGTATTCGAACGGCAATTCCATCTGCAATGGTATTGACAGATTGGTGTGTGATCAAGGTTCCGATTTTCCAGGACTCCACCATTGCACTTGCACCTTCAGCCTGAATGGCAATGATTTTTGTTTTGGGACTGCGTGCTTTGTACACGCATGAAATTCCATTAATCATGGCGCCATTCCCTAAAGGTACTAACAGGGCATCTATGTTTTGCGAAAATTGTAGAAGCTCTAAACCGATAGTACCAGCGCCTTCAACTGTTTCAATGTCTTGGCTATCTTCTACAAATCGGATTTTCTGTTCAGAGGCTGATCTCTTGGCTTCAAGTTTAGCCGCATCAAAGTCTTCACCAAATAAAATCACGTTAGCACCGAACGATCTCATTCGTTCGACTTTAAACGGATTTGCTTTTACACTTGCGTAAACAGTTAGGTTACAATTTCTTTTGCGACAAGCATAAGCCATGGCTTGCCCAAAATTTCCCGCGCTAGCGCAGATCAAAGTGGAACCTGATTCAAGGGTTGCCAGCAGCCAATCAGCTCCTCGTCCTTTAAAAGATCGGATAGGATTGAGCGTCTCTATTTTCAGGATCAGGTTTACTCCCATTATAGCGCTTAGCGGTTCATTGATGTATTGAGGACTATTTAGAAAGACATCATCTATTTTGGTAATGGATTCTTCAATACGCTTTACCGATAATCGAGACTTTTGGTTCATCAGTTTCTTCAATCACCAAAGGATATTCCCAAACCCTTTGCCGCTAAAACCAATGGACCGTCTTTGCGAACGGAGTTTGAATCAGACGTAGCTTCCTTGAGTGATACGGAGGTGATTGAGTTGTTTTTTAAGGCCACCATTCGGCCAAAGTTTTTCTCAAGTGCAAGTTCAAAAGCTTTTACTCCGAATAAGGAGGCAAGTACTCTATCAAATGCAGTGGGAATTCCACCTCGTTGCACGTGTCCAAGTACAGTTTCCCGGATTTCCTCCTTACATCCTGCATCTTTTAGTTGTTTGGAGAGCTGGTAAGCAACTCCGCCAAGGCGAACATGTTCTGATCCCTTCTCTCCAGCACTTGATGTGATTGACCCTGCTTTTGGTTTCGCGCCTTCTGCAATGATGATGTTGGCAAAACCTCTTCCTTTTTTGTAACGAGATTCTATTCGCTTGACAATCTTATTAATGTCATAGGGAATTTCCGGTATCAGACAAATTTCAGCTCCGCCAGCAATGGCAGTATGTAACGCAATCCAACCAGCATCTCGTCCCATCACTTCCATGATCATTACCCGATGATGGCTTTCTGCTGTAGTCACCAGTTTATCAAAGCTATCGGTTGCAATTTGAACGGCAGTTTGAAATCCAAATGTCATATCAGTAGCTGCTAAATCATTGTCTATTGTTTTAGGAACCCCAATCATTGGGATTCCTTTTTCAAAAAGTGTTTTAGAGATTTTTTGAGAACCATCGCCCCCGATATTGACAACGGCATCGAAGTTTAGTGCCTTTAGTTTTGCAACCAATTCATCAGAACGATCTATGAATTTGGTTGAGCCATCGGGCTGGGTAACCGGGTATTTGATGGGATTGGATTTGTTGGTGGTTTTAAGAATCGTGCCACCTTTGACATGAATGCCAGCCGTACGTTTGCCCGTCAATTTGATAATCTCTTGTGGCTCATTAAACACACCGTTGAAGGCTTCAATACTTCCGTAGACTTCCCATTCTTCTTTTCCGGCAAGATTTTCTTTGCGTGCACGCTTCGCTATTCCACGAATGACAGCATTCAGACCTGGGCAATCACCGCCACCGGTGAGGACTAAGATTTTCTTCATGTACTATGTAATTTGAAGTTCAAGATAATGTATTCGGGTGAAAGATGCTGGATTCTGGATGCTTGATTCTAGCCTCCAGGTTATTCTGCAGCTGCACGTTTCAATCTGTCATTAATTGCCCGCCCTAGGCCAACTTCTGGAACCAATTCCGCCAGGATGATTTCAACAGGCATTTTGTCTAATGTCCGTAGGCCTGCAAATAAGTGTTGAGCAGCTTCTTCCAATTTGCCTGCAGGCGACAAGATAAATTGGTGGGTTGTTTTAAAATCGGTTTGATAAGAAAGAATAGCAAAGGAAATTTTTCCGTATTCCTTTATCAGATCAGGCACATTGCCTAACACTAATTTTCTAGTGGGGGCATAATGGCTTTTCAATTGACCGGGTGCCATTGGATTTGAACTTGAATGAAGTTGAACAGAAACCTTTCCCACAATTTGTTCGATAGCCTCAACACTCAACCCGCCCATTCTGTAAACAACGGGATGATCATTCTCAAAACCAACGATAGTGGATTCAATACCAACCGCACAAGCACCGCCATCAAGAATGTAAGAAATTTTGTTGCCCAATTGTTCGTTCACATGCTCCGGCTTGGTGGGGCTGATGTACCCAAAAGGATTGGCACTTGGTGCAGCCAACGGAAATGAAAGCGATTTTAAAAGCTCTCTTGTCAACGAATGATCAGGGCAACGTATACCAACTGTATCTAAACCAGAAGTGACCAGATCAGGAAGTATTGATTTTCGCTTCAGCAACAATGTGAGAGGCCCTGGCCAAAATGTTTTGGTGAGGAGTATGGCCTTCTCGGGAATTTCATTCACATAATTTTTGGCTTGATCCAAATCAGTCACATGTAGAATCAACGGATCAAATTGTGGCCTGTCTTTTACGGAAAATATTTTAGCAACTGCTGTAGCATCCAAAGCATTACCGGCAAGCCCGTAAACCGTTTCCGTGGGTATGGCCACAAGCTCTCCTTTTTCAAGAAGAGATTTTGCTTTGAAAATATCTTTACCGATTTCAGCCATGGTGGCAAAGCTATCAATTTTGTTTCATTGCCACTAAGGCCCAAAGACACTAAGGATATATTCCAGGGAATAGCGTAAATGTGGAAACAAGTCAAATAAGAAAGTGTTTGGAGACTCATTTTATGACTTACTTTGTGTCTTAGTGCCCTTGTGGCTAAAACTATAAATCATGAGTAACAAAACCAGATCAATCCTTAAAGGAGTAGCCGTAGTAATTGTTTTACTGGCTGTGCTGATGCAACTTCAGATCGTCATCATTCCATTTTTGGTTCCCTATAAATTCTGGATGGTGGTTATTGGATTTGGACTGTTGCTAGTTGGCTCAAAGTAGTTTTTGCTTGAGTCTGAGAATGGAAGTCTCGTCATTGTATTTTTCGAGATCAGTGAGTAATATCCATTTCACATCATGTGATTCTTCGCTTACAATAATTGTTTCTGCTTCATCCGCTTGTATCAGATAACGAACATCATAATGAAGATGCTGTGGAAAATCTTTTCTATTCGGAATGGTATGAATATCCAGATCAAAAATTTGTTCAGTAAGTACTGATAATTTTTTCAATCCCGTTTCTTCCTCCGCCTCGCGTAACGCAACTCTTAATACATTCTCATCCCCATCGGCATGACCACCTGGCTGTAGCCACCTGTTTAATTTTGCATGGTGAACTAACAGCACTTTAGTTTTATTCGGATTTACAATCCACGATGAGCCGGTGATATGACCTGGAAGATGAGTGCGTTGAAACGCATCTTCACTCTTCAAGAGATCCAAAAATGAAAAAACAAACTCCTTTTCTTCTAAAAAAGTAGTTTGATAAGATTGGAGCTCATTTATGAGTTGATTTTTATTCACAAGTTGATGGGCAATTAGGCCTATTATTACTTATTGAATTACAATAGTGACCTTATTAAACTTCTTCTCTTCCAGTTTTCCGGTTAACTCACCACCTCCTGTATTGTCTTTGTCATCTTTCTTAGCTAAAACAAAGTAAGGAATCGCTTTCAGGTCTTTAAATTTGACCACACCTTTATCATCTGTCGTGCCTTCGGCTGCAATATTTTTCTCAGCTACGTAATCTTCTTCCTTTTCAAATAATTTCACATTCGCTTCTTTAACGGTATTCCCTAGCTCATCCCGCACAGTAACAGTAAGCGATGTTTTAATTAATTGAGCCTTAGCAGATGGTGCCGCCACTGCCAGGATTAAAAATAGTAATGAAGAAATGAGCGTTGTGTATTTCTGTTTCATGTTTTAATATTTATCCTGATGAACATTTATGTATTTTCCGGTTCCATTGATGAATGGTGAACCCTAACTATTCCAATGTGGTCGCTATTCACTTTGTAAACTATCCGATAGCGTCCTTCTATAAGTTCCCGGATCAACTCAGAATTAAACTCCGGAATGATTCTTCCCGAATTCGGAAAGACCTCTAGTTGATCTGTACGGCCAATAATTTTTTCAATTAATTTATCAGCGTTGGCAACCGAATCCTTTGAAATGTAACTGTGAATGGATTTTAAATCTTCGATTGCGAAATCTGTCCAAATTATCTTGACCATGTTTTGCTTACTTGCTTAACATGATCGTGAGATTTGGTTTTCTCCTCCTCAAGCTGAGCCAAACCTTTTTCCACTTTCTCCATAAAGATCAATTTCTCTATTAGTTGCTCCAGATCGAATTCGTTAGGAAGATAGTGAATGGTTTCAAGCACTTTTTCTTTTTTCATTCCCCTTGAAGATAAGTTTGTATATAAAAATATTATTTTCTGATGGCATAATCAATCCTTTGTAAAAAATCATACTCATTATTACCTCGTCTACTTTATCAGCGCCACTCCACCATGCTTTTCTTTCACTCCTTGATCTGGTCGGAACGCGCTTACATATTTAATTACATAGGCATATGCCCCGCCCGGCAATGGCTGACCGGGATTATTATTAAAGCCCCCATTCCATTTGAAGTTGCGGTCTTTGGATTCGAATACTAACTCACCCCAGCGATTATAGATAAACACCTGGAATTCATCGGTGATGAAAAAGCTGAACACATAGAAATCTTTGTTAGCCGCTTGACCGCTGGTAGGGCGGAAAGCAGTTGGCGCATCTATCTTAGGCAGACACTGATTTAAAACTTCTGTCTCATCAGGGGCGATACAACCAAATGAATTAGTCAGCATTACTTTATAGAGGCCTTCACTGTCGGCAGTAAAGACCTGAGCTGTATAGTTCAATGTCAATTCATTTTTAAACCAATCGTATGCAGTAAACGCACCCGGATCTAAATCTACTTTGGAAGTGTTCGGGTCTTTGTTATCAGGGTCATTGCAAATGATCACACGATTTGGAAGATCTCCCTCGGGTAAGGGAGCCCTGGTAATCTGAAGTTGCGCGGATGCCTTGCAAACTGATTTGGTGATATCTACTTTATAGGTGCCTTCCAAACTTTGATTGGTTACAGCTGTGGTGACGGCTGGTGATAGTAGTGTTCCATTTAACGACCACGCATAACTTATGCCCGTTGCTGTACTCACTGCTGTAAGTGTAAATGGTAGATTATCCAGACATGCTGGAGTAGAGGTAAGACTTGCATCGACTGGCCCAATGATGTTTACCTGGGCAGGAGGCGAAGTGTAACTACATCCGGTAATTGTATTTAGAAGGTTTACACTGTAAGAACCATTATCAAGGAGACCAAGTGAAATTTGGGAACCCAAGAGTGCAGGTTGAAAAACTCCACCTTTAAGCCATCTGTAAGTATAGGTTCCGGTAGGCGAAGCCGATAAAATAACTGAAGTCTGACAAGCATCGCTTTGTGTAAAAGTTGGATTAGCAGCTGGGTCAACGGTGATATCAATAGTTTGTGTTGCATCACATTGGCCAAGTGTACTTGCGGTTACCGTGTACGTTAAAAGTCCGGTAAGTGGAGGCACTGCAGTTGGAATTTGGAGTGTGCCAATCGTTGAGACACCCACGACTGGTAGCCCTGGACCAGTCCATAGATAATTTGTTGCACCAGATCCGGTAATGGTTGCCGGTGTTGCGCATGGATCGGTTGCATATGTCACTACAACCGAGGGACTTGCTGTAACAGGTTGATTGATTGTAGTGATGCAGCCTGCATTATCGGTTAACTGAATCACATAATTACCAACCGCGAGTCCTGGCGTCTGAAAATTTGCAGAGGGCGAATTTCCATTAATAACAACACCAGTGCCTCCGTTTGTAATGGTATAAGTTATTGGTAAGCCTAAGGCTGGTGCATTAGATGTGACATTTACAAGGATAGGCTCACAGCTATTCGCCAGTGATGCTACGGGAGTATAAGTTGCATCACTCAATCCAATCGAAGTAGAAATGGTGCATCCAGATATTTGATCAGTCACTATTCCTGAATATGTTCCTGCAGGTATCAGAAACGCTGGGTTAGTATAATTGATTGTTGTGGGTGCTGTTTGGTCAATACGTTGATCATTAAATCCTCCTGCTCCTGAAACAAAGAAAGAGTATGGACCAGCCGCAGGTGTTGACGTAAGTAAGTTGAGCTGCAGAGAACCATTAGAAAGTCCGCAACCTGTTGGGTTTGTTCCAATCAGGGTAAAAGAAGGAGACACTTTTATCAAATAGGTCTTATCATCTGTAATTGTGCAGGTGGTAACGGGATCAGTCACCGTAACCTGATAAGTGAATATTCCTGCGGTTGTTACATCAATTGCTTGTGCCTGGGAGTTGCTAGAGTTTACTCCATTTATTGTCCACTGATAGGTTGCTCCAGGATTTTGTGCGTTAAGTGCAGTTGTATTATTGTCTTCGCAGATACTTATGTCTGGTCCCAGATCAAGTTGCGGTCGGTTATCGGCTGCGAAGAAGATGCCTGTGCTAAAGCATCCGTTTGAATTTGTTACAGTTGCACTAACTGCGGATTGCTCATTAACAATTATTGTTTTGGTAGTTTCACCAGTAGACCAAACAAAGGTGAGGCCAGCCACATTAAGTGGATTGGCATCGAAAGTAACAGCACCTATGCACAATGCCTGAGCGCCACCAGGGATGGCTGGTGCAGAAAATATGGTAAAGTTTCTTGTAAGTGTAGTGTCGGCATCACATCGATTGCTAAGTTGCATTGTTGCTATGTAATTTCCCGGAACAGTAAACAAGAACTTGAAGGAAGCATCTGTTGATTGTGCAACAACAACTGCGCCTTGCCGCACTCGCCAGGTATATTCATCAATTTGATCTCTGGGTGAACCGGAGAAAGTTGTTGAATCGCCCAAGCAAAGTCCTGTCACATTAATTGCCGGACCACCAAAAGCATTGGAAATAATTTGAGTGAAATTAGGAAGACCCAACTTACTCGTTGTTCCTGCTGCCAGCGTGAAACCATCGGGAGTGTAGCCACTTACTTGGGTCGTGTCGTCATTTGCGTTGATGGTACCCAATACACCGCTTCCGTTTATGGCTGCGTAGATCTGGCCATCTGGTCCAAGTTGCAGTGCGCCAAGTTCAACAGGTTGTGTAATTTTTTGACGGAAATAAGGGTTCTCTAAAGAGTCAATAAAATATTCAAAAATCTGCGATGGACTTGGAGTTCCTTTAACCGTTGCGAAAATTTTATTTCCTCCTGGTGAAAACTCAATGCCATATACCTGACCATTAGGTTCCTTTAGATCTATCTTCCTATAGTTATTTAATTTTCCGGTAGTGTCATTCAGGTGAAATAGTTCAACCAGATTTTGAGTACCAGGAGTTGATAGGGCTACCGCTAGATTGTTCCGTGGCCCGAGTTTCATATACCCTTCACCATTTTGTTGTATTTTAAAGGAGTGATCCGAACCTATGCTGGAGTAGACGGGTGACCCGATTCCCTGATCTGTGATCTGATACGAGCGGAATGTGTTGTTACCGTATTCATGTGCAATAAGCCATGTTCCGTTTGCCGTGATGCGTTCCGTACTTTTTCCAAACAGCAGAATATTTTTTTGAACCACCGCGCCCTTTCCGGAATTTTGCTTGAGGTCAAAAAGTGAATAACGCAGCTCATTGGCCGAAGTGCCATTAATGGCTTGTGTAGTAAAAATATAGTACAAAGTTTCATCACCTGGAACCGGAATGATTAAAGAGGATTGGGTAGAAGTAGGATCACCACCAATCCCCAAATCAATTTGAGTATCTGTTTTATCATACACATTGGTGCCATCTGTATAAAGAATTACGCCTCCGTTTCTATCGCATATGATAGCACAGCCTTCAGGGGTATCCATCACACTGTTGTTGAGCGCCACTGCTGGTCCACGAGGGTTTGTAAACAAAGGATTAAAATCAATTCCAGCTTTGTTGCCAAAATACCAAATGTTGCCACGACCATCTTGCAGTTCATACTCCTTCACGTTTACACCAGCGTATGCCGAACAGCCAGAAGCATCAGAAACAACTACATAGTAATAACCTGCAGAGTCTGGAGTTAATGTATCCCCAAAATCCCCATTCGACCAGACATAGGATGTAGGTGTGCCTCCCTGAACACTCACTTTTACAGAAAAGGGTGAAGCGATAACGCCTCCGCATTGTGCGATGTTTACCGGGAGTTCGCATTTACATGCCGTTGTGTCTTGCACGAGGTTCAATTGCAAGGGAAAGGGGTTAATGGTAACTGGCTGTGTTGCCGTTTGCGATTGTCCTTGATAGAATGCTGTAAGGGCAACACTAAAAGTCTGGGCTGTTGCATAGGTATGCACAGGACTCCAGGCAGTTGCGCTGCTTGCATCGCCAAAGTCCCAAACCAAACTATCGGCTGCTGGTGCTACCGTTGGGAAAAATGACGTGGGTGAGTTTTGACAACTTCCAATTGTCGTGAAACTTACAGTAAGAGGATTGTTGGGTTTAGGTGCAAAGGAAGGAAATTGTTGACCATTGAAATTGACATTACCAAAAGGCAGAGGCACTCTTACTACGCTACTTGCAATGGTATCTGTTTTGATGAATTTATCAACTAGAAAAGGACCACCTGAAACAGCTTGATATAGATAATACATCGAACTATCTGCTGCCATTTGCAATCCATAACTTCTGAAAACTGGAGTACCTAAAACTGAAGTACTAATCGTGGTAGGTGTTGAGGTATTAGAATTCAAGTAGTCATACTGCACAACATCAGCGTTAATACCTGTTTCGCCTGGCCGTGAGATGTACAGATATTGTCCGGTTAAGCTCCACTCGATATCATAAATTTCTTGAGTAGATGTGCTTGGAAAACCTGTATTGAAAATATATCGATCAAATGAGAATGTTCCGTTGGTATCATTGAAATTAAAAATAATCGCATCCTCATTAGGGCTTTGTGGCGACACGGCCATTTTCCGTAATCCTGCATGGTATGAAAAATTGGCAATGGTAAGAGGCAAGTTGCCTGTAGAAGTTATGGTAGTATTAAAAGTGCCGGTATAGGCTGCGGCATTGATTAAAGTAGCAGAGTAACTTATTGAATTAGTTTGATGGGTGATCAGCCAATAATCAGTTCCATTTGCGTGTGGTACTATTAACATCCCTTCTGATCGTGCGGTGAGGCCCGGTATGGCCACATCTTTAGGATTCTCAACATCGCCAAAGGCGGGTGAGGGGAACACCGCATTTCCAAATAAGCTCATGTCCACAACGCTCCTGCTAATAGAACCTCCCGTAAGGAAGTTTGCCGAGTTGGTGAAGACAAAATACTTATTGGGCTGGCCAGGTATGGGGGAGATAGCCACGGGTTGATTGCCAGAATTATTTCCACTTAGTCCGCTTCCATTAAGCATTTGCAAATGGCAGGCATCATAAATAACTCTGCCATCAGAATAAAAAAGCAAGTTGGCCGTTGAGGGGTCAGTGGCAACAGCGCTACCGCCTGTTCCAAAAGGCAATGCCTGATTAGTGACTAAAGTTGGCGTCCCAGTAGAGCGGTTAAAACGAATTCCGTTTACTGAGTTTCCAAAATACCAGTTTGATTGCTCAAGATTTTGAGAAAAAACAGGTAGCGTGGAAATGAAAACTAAAAAAGTAAAAACAATCTTTGTATTCAAAAGGAGTGAATTTTTATACTTCATACGGCACACATTCATTCAACATAGCAGTTCGCAGATGGCAATCAAAATCTAAAACGCCCAAATCACACTAAAGTATACAATTTGAGTGAAAATATCGTTAAGTAGGCATTCACTTTGGAATTCGGAGTCACGCATTTTTTTTAGTCTTGATAAAGGATTTAATTTGCTTTAATGGAGAAATTAAAATACCCCAGTTTGTTGTATCGCTCATTTATTATGAGCTGTGGATTAATGCTACTGTTTCAAACTTCGGTAACTGCACAAGATCCACAATTTTCCCAGTTCTATGCTGCACCTCTTTACCTTAATCCGGCTTTCGCTGGATCTACCAATCAGGCAAGAGTAGGCATGAACTATCGCAACCAGTGGCCTTCCATTGATGCCAACTTCAAAACCATTTCAGCATACGGTGATGTATATCTGGAAGACTATAATAGCGGTATAGGGGCGCTTGTGACACGCGATCAAGAGGGGGTACTCGGACTTCAATCTATTAGTTTAACTCTGCAATACTCTTACAATCTGCAAATTACGAAAGGCCTTTCGTTTCGACCAGGATTTCAGGCTTCCATTTATAACCGTTCAGTAAATTTTAATAAGCTCACCTTTGGCGATCAGTTTGATCCGAACACAGGCGAGGTTGTAAACCCAACAGGTGAAACGGTGGGGTCAGGTGAAAGCATCTTCTTTCCAGATATTGGAGTGGGTGGATTATTTTATACTCAGAGTGCCTGGCTTGGTTTTGCTGCGAATCATTTGACAACACCCAATCAATCCTTGATAGGTGAAGACAGTCAGCTGCCAATGAAACTTTCCGGACATGCCTGCTACAAATTCTTTTTTAAACCAGGTGCTATCGGCACAGGAGTCTATGCTCGCAAGCAAGAGCGAAGTGTGGCACCTACTGCTCAGTATCGTCATCAAGGTAGTTTTGATCAGATGGATTTAGGAGTGTATTTCACACTTGAGCCAATTATTATTGGAACTTGGTACCGTGGCATTCCATTTAAACCAGTGAACGGTTATCTTAATAATGAATCAATAGTGCTATTGGTGGGGTTCACTAAAAAAGGTGAGAAAGATATTTTCAATATTGGTTATAGCTATGACTATACCATTTCGCGACTTGGCCCAACAAGTGGGGGTGCTCATGAGATTAGCTTAGTGTACTCATGGAGCACGCGCAATCCGCGGAAGCCACCAAAGGATAAGTTGATTATCCCTTGCCCGGATTTCTAGTTGTTCAGTTAATCGTTAATGGTATATACACATTAACCCTTAAAGGATTTTTTTGATTACACCTATTAACTGTTAACGATTCACTATTAACTTCTATGAAAGTTTGTGGATTTTCTTTTATCAGAAATGCGGTTCAATTTGATTATCCCATTGTCGAGGCTATACAATCTATACTGCCGGTCTGTGATGCTTTTGTAGTGGCTGTTGGTAAATCTGAAGACAGCTCACTGGAATTGATCAAAGGAATTAATTCGGAGAAACTCAGAATTATTGAAACCACTTGGGATGATAACCAGCGTGAGGGTGGACAAGTACTTGCATTAGAAACCGACAAAGCTTTTCAGGCTATTTCATCGGAATATGATTGGGCGTTTTACATCCAAGGAGATGAGGTAGTACATGAAAAATATCTCCCTGTCATAAGCAAAGCCATGCTTGATCATGTTCAGGACAAAAGAATAGAAGGCCTGCTTCTTAACTATTTACATTTTTACGGTTCATATGATTATGTGGGTGAAGCTCTTTCCTGGTATCGAAAAGAAATACGGATCATACGAAACAGAAAAGATATTTTTTCTTTTAAGGATGCCCAAGGTTTTCGCAAAAAGCCAAACTATAAATTGCGAGTCAAACTCATTGATGCCTACGTTTATCATTACGGATGGGTACGTGATCCAAGAGCATTGCAACGAAAGAATACATCCATGAACAAACTGTGGCATGACGATGAGTGGGTAGATAAGAATTTAGCAAAGGCTGATGAGTTTGATTACGGTGATGCAGAATCATTGAGCCTTTTCGATGGCACGCACCCCAAGGTAATGAAGGCACGCATTCAACGAAAGCACTGGAGTTTTGACAGAGACTTGACGAAAGATCGATTTACGCGAAAGGAGAAATTGAGACTTCTAGTTGAGCGACTTACCGGTTGGAGAATGGGTGAGTATAAAAATTATAAGCTGTTGAAAAAAAGCTAGTCTTCTGCTGTTGCTCCAATCTTACAAACGTTATCTAATCCAATATGAATGAGCGCATCGCCAGCATTAACGACTGGATTATTGTTTAGTCCCACAACATAACCAGTCGATGGCGATTTGATTTGTTCTTTGAATTCCCCAAAAGGATCAGTCAGTGTGCCGACTATTTGATTCTTATGGATCAGGTCTCCGCATTTGATCTCTGCAAGAAATAAACCTGCCGTGCGTGCCCGTGCCCATGATGAACTCCAGATGATTTTATTTTCGGTTGTGGGTTCCGGTGCCCAATCAATCATCTTTAAATGTTTCATCAACCGAAGTGTACCATTAACTCCTTCTTCAATTGCGTGTTGATCGAAGCGGACGGATTCACCACCTTCATAAACAATAATGTGCTTATCTTTTTTAGCAGCTGTTTGTCTGAGGGAATGCGGCCGAAAGGGGGCATCGATGGTGAAAGGCGCATGAAAGGCATGGGCCAACTCAACATTCCTAGTATCCTGCATGACACATCGAACTTGCGGATAATTGGTACGCATGGCACCACCTGTGTGAAAATCAACGCCATAATCAATGTTGGGAAGAACATCGTGCGTCATGTGATAGGCAACACGCGCTGCAAGCGAGCCAGTTTTACTTCCGGGAAATGATCGGTTAATATCTTTTCCATCTGGTACTTCACGTGAGTAATTTAGAAAGCCATAGACGTTGATCACGGGCATGCACAAAACAGTTCCTCGCTTGACGCGATTGTGTCCTGCATCCAGTATTCTTCTCACGATTTCCATTCCGTTGATTTCATCACCGTGCATACCTGCTGTAAGTGCCAGGACAGGTCCGTCTTCCAAGCCGCGATAAACGTAAATGGGTGTATCAATTTGTGTGCGCGAAGGGAGCCGGGCTATGTTGATAATGATTTCTTTGAATTCGCCTGGATGAATGATTTGATCAACAATGGAAATTTGCTTCATTGAATTGGGGCATTAGGCATTTGTCATTGGGGCTTAGGCGTTTGGCCTTGGTTGGTATACTCTTCCAAGGGCTCATTTACTGTGCCAATAGAATTTATATAGCTATTGAGCATTTTGCCTATTACTTCCAATTGATCCATCAATGTTATAAAATGATCTTCGGTCAAAAGTTTTCTATTCAACGATTTAGTTAGCCATGTCTTTGTTTCAAACAATGATCCTCGTGAATAATAGCTGAAGTTTTTAGCTTCTTTAAAATGATACCGACCTAATCCTTCGGATAAGTTTGCAGCAATTGAATCCACGGCTCTTATTAATTGTTTTCCAATTGTATCCTTCTCAAAATAATTCCATTTAGAAGCAAGTATCCAGACCTCTTCGGCTACAGCCATTGATAGGTTATAGACTTTAAAGTCTTCTAAGTTTTTTATCATTGTTCTACACTTTTTATTAATTGCTCGAATGCCTATTGCCCAATACCTGATTTCAAGCATTAATGATATCCTTTTGTATCCGTTTTCTTGAGGCATTTTTTTCCAGGTATTGGATGATTTTTCCGGCAACATCAACTTTAGTGGCGCCTTCAATGCCTTCCAGACCTGGCGATGAGTTCACTTCAATGATCAATGGTCCTCGTTTGGACGGCAGCATATCGACACCGGCAACACCGAGTCCCATTTTTTTTGCTGCTGTAATGGCAGCATGTTTTTCATGACGATCGAGTTTTACAACAGTGGCGTGGCCACCACGATGTAGATTGGAACGAAACTCGCCATCGCGAGCTTGCCTGCGCATGGCGCCTACGACTTCACCATTTACAACAAAGGCTCGTATATCAGCACCACCAGCCTCCTTGATAAATTCCTGCACGATGATTCTGGCTTTCACCCCATGAAAGGCTTCAATCACAGATTGTGCTGCTTTTTTATTTTCAGCTAATACTACACCAAGTCCTTGCGTTCCTTCCAATAATTTAATAACCACGGGCGCACCACCAACCGCTTCGATTACTCCTTCTGTGTCTTTCGAGTAATCCATGAAAATAGTTTTAGGTAAACCGAGACCTGCACGCGAAAGTATTTGCATGCTTCTCAACTTATCACGTGAACGGATCAATGCTTGAGATTCGACAGCTGTGAATACTTTCATCATTTCAAACTGACGTACAACGGCAGCACCATAAAAAGTGACCGAGGCACCAATCCTTGGAATAATAGCATCGAAGTAATCTAACTTTCGACCATTGTACCACACCATCGGATTCTTCTTTTCTATGAGGAGCATGCACTTCATGTGATCGATGATCTCTATTTTGTGTCCACGCTTTTCACCTGCTTCTTTCAGCCTTTGGGTGGAGTAGAGTTTGGAGTTGCGGGAAAGGATGGCGATGTTCATGCGCCTGATTTTTTACTCTTGAAAGATAAATCTTTTTTAGTTATGTCAATCAAAAAGCGTTGGCGCAGTATTTTTCTCCCCAATAATACGGGAAACTTCAAGTTGCCGCGGTTGCTAAGTGAGAATTCGGCATTAATGAGGCGTTTAAAAATTCTGATTTTAGTCTTAATGACAAATCGCATTTCGGCTTCACCAAACGAATTTTTAATTTCACGTTGCTCAAATTTTTTGAACACGAATTTCATTCCGGTGAATTCAGGATGCTCTTCATCCAATAAAATGAATTCGAGATTTTTATTTACCACTTCTGCCTTTGAGCAATGGAGACTGCACGTATAGGCACCCGTATCGATCTTCGCGTGAATATTCGAAAGCCCAAGTTCAGGTAAATCCACTCGATCATATCGTCCAAGAATTTCCATCTTTCAAAATCTTTTTGAAACTACTGGATTTCAATAAAATAAAAAAGCCAGGCTGATAGCCTGGCTCGAATTATATTTCTGTTAAAAAATTAAGCTCCTTTCACTTTGAACGAAACTGCTGTGTTTTCCCAGGTCAAGTTAACAGCACCGCTGTCAACTGTTATTGAAAAAGTTTCTACAAATGCGGGTGTTTTTCCGGCCTTCACTGTTACTCTTAAAACATCGTTGGCATCTTTGTAACTATAATGACCCCACTGCTTGCTGTATTTCTGAATTATAATTATCCAGTCTGTCTCGCCAGGGATCGTGAACAATTCATACTTACCTTTTGGTAAATCTTTTCCTTCAATTTTTACATTCTTATCAAATTCTATTGTAGTTGCATCATTGGCTCCAGTGCGCCAAACTTGTCCATACGGTTCTTTTTCTCCCAACATTTTTCTTCCACGGGCAGATGGTTTGCAATATACGATCTCGACATTTGCTCCATCGATTGACGCCTTAACAGTTTCTTTGGGACTGGCTGGTTTTTCTTGTGCGGCCACATTAAAAATTGTGATAACCATCAAAGTGATCAGGGAATAGATTGTTCTTTTCATAGGGTTTTGGTTTAGTTTTTTTTTGATACAAAAATGCCCTATTCCTCAATAAGGGAACAGGGCATTTTTACAATAATTAAATAAATAACCTGTAAACTACCTTTTCAAACGCCTTGCAGTCGGTTTAGGTTCGCTAATTCAAAGATTTAGTTTGATGATTTTCTATGAACGGTCGTTTCAGGTTTTAACGTACGATTGGTTTACTAATAGCTGAAAAAAATTGGAAATTTACTGAAAGCGCTCTATGATCGTTTTTAATTGCTCTGATTGAAGAACACCTGATTGTCTCCATTTTAACTCTCCGTTCTTGAAAAGTGCTAAGGTAGGAACGCTTTGTACCTGATATGCGATTGCTAGGCTCTGATTTCGGTCAACATCAATTTTAATAATCTTGACGGCATCCCCCATTTTGCGTTTCAAATCTTCCAGAATGGGCTTCATCATTTTGCAGGGGCCACACCATTCAGCCGAAAAATCGATCAGCGTAAGGGTTTCGCTCTTTATTATTTCGGAAAAAGAAGCATTGGCCATAATAAAATCAATTCACATGGATGTTTTCAGTAGCCACCTCGATCAATGAGTTCATGATCACCTTGGACTTGATTGAATTTGAAATCAGACACGCGGCTTCCGATTTCTGCAAAACTCTCTCTGCACGCTCTCTGTCTTTTTCATGAGCAATTGTCACAGTTGGTTTGAGAATGACTTCCGACATCATGAATTTACCATCTACCTGTTCCAGCTTTCCATCTGACTCACATCGAAAACCTACGAACTCCAGTTTTGAATTTTCAGCAATGGATAAAAAAGTTGTCATGAGACAGCTGCTCACAGCTGCCGTGAACAAATGCTCTGGCGACCAAATGCCAGGAATACCTTTTGGAAATTCTGGAGGAGTGGCTACTTCAATGCAACCACCTGTTCCATTAGAAATGGCATTTAACTCCGGAGAGCACATCATGCCCCTTCTTTCCTTGCTCCAATTAATATCGACATGATAGAGATGAGGTTCCATTTTTTAATTGATTTTTTGTTGAAGGCTATACCAGCTTCCGCCATTGTGGACTTGTGTATAACCATTAGATTTTAATATGCTTTTAGCGGACGAACTGCGCATACCAGAAGCACAGCAGGTGATGATGGCTTGTTCTTTGTTTTTTAGCCGACTCAAATTATTGCCCAATTGGTCTACTGAAATATTGATTGATCCTTTAATGTGGCCACCTGCATATTCGCCTTTTGAGCGAACATCCAAAATAATAGCTCCATTTTTTACGAGTTGAGAATAATCCACGGAAGGCCCAAACCCTAATAGTTTTTTTAATGTTTCGATCATGATATTTTAGTACAGGTTATTTATAGGTTATGATTGTAAGGAATGAACGTTAATCCATGAGCCGGCATCAAGACAGTCTATTTTATGACTTGATAATAGGTAAGTAGCCTGAGCGCTTCTGCCTCCGGAGGCGCAGCACAGTATCAATGGAGTTTTCATTTTTTGAAGTTCTTCTATTCTAGTTGAGATTTCGTGCAAAGGTATATTGATTGAACCTCCGGCATGTCCTCCTTTAAATTCAGCGGGTGTGCGCACATCAATGATGGTTCCCTCGTTATTTTGAATCGCATTTTTTAATTTCATTTTTCTTGTTCTTTATTCTTATCTTTTTTAAACATGCTAAATAATAATCCGCCCATCATAGCTCCATACAGAGATGAGTTTATGGGGCTAGATGTAATAGGGCATGTTCCTGTTACACATCCAATCTGCTGCCAGTAAAGGTATCCCCCGGCCACTCCCACCAAAACACCGGTGGAAATCAACCAATAGTCCTTAATCAGGCGCATTGGTTTTTTTTCTTAGCGTGCTTAAGCCAAATGGAAGATATAATGGGCAAAAACTGATCAGACTGGTGAGAACAAAAATGGCAGCCAATGCCGATAAGATAAGGGCAACTGTACCTGAAATTACATTAGTGAAATAAAGGATGGCGACAAGTGCTGCGAGTATCAAGCGGATAACTCTATCAGCTGAACCCATGTTACTTTTCATAGTTAGTTTGTTTAATTGTTGGAACAAAACTATGGGATAGGGTAAAGGCAGTTGGTGACGAATGTCACATAAGGCATTTTTTTTCTGAAAAGCATACAAGGCCTTCATTTTCAAGCTGTTTTTGAGCTTTCCTAGGAGGTTGAAGTAAGCTACCAACCAGTATTAAATATTTATTTCTCGTTTTAATTGCAGTTAAGCATATAATTATCAATTACATAAACCGATTTTTTAGTATCAAAGAGTTAAATTTGAGGTTAATGAAACCCCCGATTTGGACTAACCATATAGTTCAAGTGCTTGTTTTGGGGATTTTAGGAACTGGTTCATAAATTGAGATAACAATACGTTTGATTTAAAATTACTGTACATGGAAAATTTATTGGCGAAGGTTTTAATTCGTTTTTTTGAGTCAGTTTATAATTTAGCTAGGGAGATCAGCCATCACACTCAGACAATAAATTCTTCTCGATTCTCATCAATAGGCACACTACGGGCTTATTTGATTGTATTGATTTCGATTTCTGGAATATTTATGACAAATGAGTCATCCGCACAAGTTGTTGGTGACTATAGAACTCAACAAGATGGAAACTGGGGAACACGCAATACTTGGGAAAGATTAAACTCTATAGGGCCGGAAGTTTGGGCAACGCCTACTGTCGGTCAAGGTACCCCGGGACAAAACGCAGTTCCGGGAACTGTAACGATTCTGAATACTCATGATGTTATTTTAGATCAATCCCCTACTAATAGCATAGGGAACTTAGTCATTGGAGGGGGAGCATCTGGTACATTAACGGTTGGAGTTAATGCCACTGCCGATTTTACACTTACATGTACAGGCGCAGTATCGATAAGTGCAGGAGGATCCCTTTTGTCCAGAACGGATACAGATGGCGCTCATACTTTCAATTTTCAAAGTACTTTAGTTAACAACGGCACAATAAATTTTGCTGCAGGCACAGAACAAGTTACAATGACTGTATCAAGCACCACAACCAATAACGGAGCCATTACATTTGCAACTGATACCGGTATTAAGACCTTTATAGGAGCTGTAAGTAATCTGGCTACAAGAACATGGACATCAACAGGTATCACCACCACAGGTAATTTAATTTTCAGGGGAGGCATCGCTAATTCAGGTGCCTCATTCTCAGCAGGAGGTGCCACCTTTAACACCAACGCGCAGGCCATCAGTGGAACAACTGCAACCAGCTTTGCGAATAATGTTGCCGTCACTGGTATAGTGTTGACCTAGTCAAATTGTTTGTATTTGAATAGGTCAACACTATACCTGTAATAGAAACATTATTGGCAAAGCTTGTTGCCGTTGTTCCGCTGATGGCCTGTGCGTTGGTATCAAACGTGGCGCCTCCTGCCGAGAACGAGGTACCAGAATTAGTAATGCCTCCTCTGAAAATTAAATTACCTGTAGTTGTAACCGCTGTACTTGTAAAGACTGACGTTCC
>JANOQK010000418.1:0-28676 GCA_031414855.1 Bacteroidia bacterium
TCAACAGCATTCCAGTGGTTATCGTGACCATACAGCAATGTCAAGACTGGCTTCACAGATTGAAGGGATTACCGCCATCAGTAAGAAAAGTACTTTATCCAGCATTTTTTTAGTGTCCCGTTTAAATTATGAAACTCCTGGCGGTCTCACAAAAACTCAATATGATGCTGATCCATTGCAAGCAAGACCGGCTACTGCCACGCAGCCTGGTGCTGAGGAACAGAAGGCTGCAGTTGAAAACAATACGGTTTATCTCGGTTTTGTTCACCACATAAACTGGAATGGTGCATGGCTCACGCGCACTGGCATTTACGGCTCATCCACAGGCTTTAATAATCCGAGTATTCGGAACGTTGAAGTTCGCGAGGAAAACAATTTTGGCGGTAGAAGTGAAACGCAATACCGGTTCAAGAAGCCCAACCTTGACGGCAAAATTACTTTTGGCGGTGAGTTCCAATATTTTTATTCGCCAGTGGAAGTGTATAGCAATGACAAAGGATCGCCAACGAACATTCAAACAATCGATACTCTTACCTCAAGAGCTTTGCTTGGTTTTGCACAAGCGGAATTAGATTTGCCTAAACAATTTTACTTGACGGTTGGTGGTAGCTATAATTTCCTGAAATATCACTTCGAACGATCAGCACCAGCAACCGTTATACAAGATCGAAAATTTGAACCGCAGTTCTCACCTCGCATTGCATTATTAAAGAAAATAAACTCATCTCTTTCGGTTTACAGTAGTGTGAGTTATGGATTTTCGCCTCCAACTTTTGCTGAGGTAAGACCCTCCACAGGTAATTTCAACAATGACTTAAAACCGGAGTATGGTGTTAGTTATGAACTAGGGCTAAGAGGAAATATCGCTCAACAATTGTCTTTTGATATCTCCGCTTACAACTTTCAATTGCAGGAAACAATTGTTATTCAACGTACACCTGATGGTGCAGAGTATTTCATCAACGCGGGAAGCACCTCACAAAAAGGATTTGAAGCTAAGGTTTCATGGGAACCTATTTTGTCGTCAGACATACTCTCCACTTTTCGAATTTGGAGCAGCTATTCTTTAAACAACTATCACTTTAAAAATTATGTTAACGATTCCAAAGATTATACAGGAAATCTATTGACAGGTGTTGCACCCAATGTGGCCGCATTAGGACTGGATGTTGTTCTGCGAAAATTTTACATCAACATGACCAGCTCATATGTCGATCATGTTCCGCTTAATGATGCCAATACTGAATTTGCATCTGAGTATTTTTTAGTTGGCGCGCGATTGGGATATAAATCTCACCTTAAAAGCTTTCCTTTTGAGATTTTTAGCGGTGTGGACAACCTTTTGAATGAACATTATAGCTTAGGCAATGATCTGAATGCAATAGGAGGACGCTATTACAATGTGGCACCAGGAAGAAATTTTTACTTCGGAATCCGCCTCAAACTGCTTTAAATGCGGTTGCGCTTAACAGTCATGGAGTTACCTTATTAAAGAAGAAGGTATTATTTATCAAAATATAAACTTTCTGTAACTTCACTTTCGCAAACCCCAAATAATATGAAAATTCTACATTTCACCCTAAGAGCGGCAGCTGCCGTTTGTTTCGCTTTTATCATGTCATCTGCTTCTTGCGATCTTTTAGATAAGGCAGATGAGATAACCTTTGAAGCCAAACTGCCACTAGCGTTTGTGGTTGATGAAAAGGCTGTTAACACAGGCTCAAAAAGTTACACCTACGCAAAAACACTAGATGCCTTGCAAAATGCGGAGGTGGCTAAATACAAAGACAAAATCAAAAAAATTACTATCAATAAGATCACCTATGTGGTTTCCGGTTACTCGGCTCCCGGAGGTGCAGTTGTTACGTTTACCAATGGGAAACTGACAGTAGCTTCTTCAAGTAAAACCATTGCCGAAGCAGCGTCAGTTAATTTAACAAGTACAGCAGAAGCGACTTTGACAGCTGACATAGCTGGTTTTAACGAACTGGCCGATCTGATAAAGGCTGATAAAAGTGAGACAGTAAATCTGGTAGGTACATTTTCATCCACCCCAGTTGCTTTTACTGTTACCGCATATTTCCACACCACCATCACAGCTGGAGTACTGTAATAAGAATTTTCATTATATGAAGATGCCTGCTCTCGAAGCGGGCATTTTTTTGTTCACACTTTTTGCAAATGTTTGATGATCATCTCCGCATGAACGCGTGAGTTTTCAATAAACCATTTATTGGTTTTCAGTCCGCCACAGAGTACGCCTGCCAGGTAAAGATTTTTTACATTTGTTTCCATTGTATTTTCATTGTATACAGGAGTATGGAACTCATCCTTCTGAAATTGAATACCACACCTTTCCATAAACTCAAATGGTGGCTGATAACCGGTCATGGCCAGTACAAAGTCATTCTCTAACATCTTTTCTCCATCTGGTGTACTAATGAGAACTGACTTCTCTAAAATACTTTTTATATCGGAATTGAAGTAGGCTTTGATGGAACCTTCTTTGATTCGATTTTCGATGTCAGGCTTTACCCAATACTTTACGCTTTCGCGGATAGATGGTTCACGAATAACCATGGTCACGTCTGCTCCCTTTCGCCAGGTTTCCAGTGCAACGTCCACAGCAGAGTTCGCAGCGCCTACCACGATTATCTTTTGAGCGAAGTAGGGATGAGGTTCATCATAGTAGTGCTTTACTTTTGGCAAATTTTCACCTGGAACATTTAGTAGAAAAGGCAAGTCGTAAAACCCAAGGGATAAAATAACGGCTTTTGAACTGTACTTGCTTTTGGAGGTTATCACATTGAAAGTTCCCTCCTTGTTTTTATATATTTCCTTAACCTCTTCATACAGGTTAACGTTTAGTTTCCAGCTCGTACAAACCCTGCGATAGTATTCAAGAGATTCAGATCTTGTGGGTTTGGGATTATTAGAAATAAAAGGGACTTCCCCAATCTCCAATCTGTCGGACGTTGAGAAAAAAGTCATGTTGTAGGGATAATGATAAAGGGAGTTGACGAGACAACCTTTTTCAACGATCGAGTAGGCTAAGCCCGCTTTTTGCGCCTCAATCCCACAGGCTAATCCAATCGGCCCGGCACCAATAATAATAAGATCGTAGGTTTGCATAGTATGCCTTTGATTAGTTACCAATATTGTAAAATTTTAGGCACTAATTATTTTGTTTATCACCTAACCGATCGAGCGGAGGATTAAAATACCAATGGAAGAAGGCCTCAACAACGGAGCAAAAAAGTATGGAGTTATCGCTGCGATATCCTTGTTCGCTCTTGCTCTGTTTTGGTCCGTTGGTTCATCTTTTCGTTGGATTTTTTTTGGTGCCGCTATTGCGTTTGGATTCATTTACCTGTTGAAGAGACAGGCTTTTGATTTCAAGCTGACTGATTTTGTTCAGAAACCAACCCAAAGCAAGAGATACAATTCACCACCGACAATCCCCTTAACAGCTTCTGAGAAAGGCGCACTTTATCTTGGGATTGGCACAGTGATCGCATTGGCATTATCCTTTGCCATTTATGCTATCTCCACAGGTTTTGAAACTCCTGAAGGTGAGGAACAAACTATAGAGATAACTCCAGAAACAACATATACCCCTTCTAACAATGCTGATGACGTGCTTGAGCAAGGGAACATTTTTTACAATAATTCTCAATTTGACTCTGCGTTGGTTTATTATAAACGCGCACTCGGATTAAGGCCAGGATTTAAAGAGGCTTATTACAACATTGCTTTGATCTATTCTGGTCAATCTGATTATGCAAATGCGATCCTTATCCTACAAGAATGTTTGAAGCGTTATCCGGATTATGGAGATGGCCTGCAATTGATGGGAACTTGTTATTCCAGACAGGATCGAAATGAGGAAGCCTTACCTTTTTTTGAACGAGCTTATGCAACGGACATGAGAAATGCTGAGCTGAGTCACTACTTGGCCTATTTGTATGACCTTAAAAATAATCCGGTGAGAGCCATTGAGTTTTATAAGGAAGCTATTCAACAGGATAGCTCAAAAGTGGAGGTGTATAAACGCCTGGCGGAACTTGAACCCGAAAAGGCAGAATGGTACACCAAGAAGGCTGAAGCTTGGTCGAGTAATAAATAGATTTTTTCTTCGCGCAAGCGCAATTAACGAATAACAATCATCCAATAACCAACCACAATGCCCAAAGAAGGATCTGCGCTTTATTTCATTGCTATTGTTCCACCATCGCCAATTTTTGAACAGGCAGCCGAACTTAAAAATCAATTAAAACAACATTACCAAAGCAAAGCAGCACTTAACTCGCCACCGCACATCACCTTGCATATGCCTTTCGAATGGAAAGAAAAGAAAGAAGATGAATTGGTTTCGAAGCTTAAATTGTTTTCAATGAGCAGAAAGTCACTTGATCTTCAGTTTCATAATTTTTCTTGCTTCGCTCCACGAGTAATTTTTATACAGGTTATCGAGAGCGAAGCGCTAAGAGTTTTTCAACGCGAGTTGCATCAGTTTTGTAAAACACAGCTGAATATTTTCAACGCCCAATACAAAGACCTGCCCTTTCATCCTCATTTAACGCTCGCTTTTCGAGATTTGAAAAAACCGATGTTTGAAAAAGCCTGGGAAGAATTTAAAGAGAAGGAATTTTCCGAATCATTTGCAGCCAAGCAATTCACCTTGCTTAAACATAATGGAAAAATTTGGGAGTCTTTTATGGAGTTTGAGTTAAAAGGAGAATAATCATGTTTTGTATATTTAACTTCTTAATCCAGAATAGTATGAAGACAATTGCATCAGGCATTTTATTTTTTGTGACGGCATCGGTTGGTGCCCAGACTGGTTCTGAAATTTATCTGTTTGATCTCAAAGTCAAAAAGAACGACCTCATAATCTCTAATCCGATGAACATTACACATCATAAGGGTTATGACAATCAGCCATCATTCGATGCGGAAAATTCACTGGTTTATTATTCATCGTTCAATGATGATGGCCGTTCAGACATAAAAACCTATAACTACAAAACGGAGGAGACAAAGTCGTTTACCAATACGCAGGAGCGAGAATATTCCCCAACCCTCACGCCCGACAAAAATTTTATCTCGTGTATCATTCAACGGGATAACAATGCTCAGGATCTGGGAAAATATCCGATTGGTGGCGGAACGCCTGATGTGATCATTGACAATTTGGTTGTAGGCTATCATGCCTGGATGGATAATAGCAACCTGGCTTTGTTTGTCCTGAGCGATCCAAATACGCTGCATCTTTATCGATTACCTGTTCGAAAGGATACGGTGTTGGCAAATAACATTGGAAGATCACTTCATAAAATTGCTGGTGAGCGGTCGTTCAGCTTTATCCATAAAATTTCCGAGAAAGATTGGCTGATTAAAAAGATTGAACTTGGCACATTGAAAATATCCACGATCATATCCACATTGCCAGGCCGCGAAGATATTACCTGGACGAGTGATGGTTTGATTCTTACAAGTGACGGAGAAAAGATTTTTGCTTATCAGCCTGGAAAGGGCTCGACCTGGAGAGAGGTGGTTATCAAAAATGGTAAGGAAGTGTTGAAGGGTGTAACAAGATTGGCCGTTAGCCAAAAAGGAGACAAGCTAGCTGTTGTAGTCGCTGAATAGCGACTGTATGGCTTACTGCTTTCGTCTTTCTACTTATTACTTGGTTCTATTTTTCGCAAAACGATCCCTTCGCTATATAAAGTTGTTTAATGTCTAATTCCAATAGACCCTCTTGCACAGCCGGGTCGAATTCGATTACTTCTTTTTGCAGGTCGCCTTTCATAATTAGAATGCCGCCATCGCGATCGCCAAAGATGCCTTTGGCTATCACATTGCCTGTCTTTTCAATTGTCGTGAGGTATTCATCATGTTTTTTAAAAGTAAGGGGAGCATCGCCAATAGTAAATTTGGTGAGGTTGGACGTATAGCGGATAAAATTGTACATCGTCATCTGGTAAGGCTCCGTGACAGCACATACCGAACCAGTGCGAACAGTAAAAGGCAGCACTTCGATGTTCCATCTCTGTGCTTTTACACCGGGATCATCATTGATCCAAGTCTTCACCTCTTCAACAGATGTGGAGTTAAAAATATAGATTCCGCCACCGCCTTCAAACGGGCCAGCTGCCAATAGCTTTCCTTGTTTTGCCATCTTATTGATGTTGGCCATGTGACCTTCCATGATTTTATCGACCTGTTCTTTTGGCAGTTCTGCTTTGTCGGTCTTTGTGTTGAGGAAGACAAATGTGAATTTGTTTTGTGAAAACGAGGCGGTGCAAATGATCAGGAGAAACGGAAGAAGAAGTCTTTTCATAAAAACGAACTTACGGGTTTATGGCTAAAGATTTCAAAGATAAGTCGGGAAAAAACTTTGCGTTCTTAGCGGCTTAGTGTGAAATTGTGGAATCATGAAAACAATAGAAACACTTCCACTCTTTCCATTACTGGATAAAAGGCTAATTGAATTATTGCGTTCACTTTCCAAGGAAGATTGGAACAAACCTACGTTGGCCAAATTGTGGACGGTGAAAGACATTTCTTCCCATTTGTTAGATGGAAATCTTCGTACTATTTCACTGTTGCGAGACGGATACAATGGCATGAGTCCGGGTGTGATTAATTCTTATCAGGATATTGTTTCATTTCTGAATCAACTCAATAGGGATTGGGTAGGAGCAACGAAGCGACTTAGCCCTCGTGTGATAACCGATCTTCTGGAGGAGACAGGAAAAGAATACTATGAGTACTTAAGAAAATTAAGCCCGTATGAAAAAGCGATGTTCTCAGTTGCCTGGGCCGGAGAAGAGGAATCGCAAAACTGGTTTCACATAGCTCGAGAATTTACCGAGAAGTGGCATCATCAGCAGCAAATACGTGTAGCGGTAGGCAAGGAAGGAATTATGAACAGCGAATTTTTCTTTCCGGTAATGGACACTTTCATGCGAGCGTTGCCTCACACGTATAAAGATGTGCAAGTGAAAGAAGACATGTGTATCAAAATATCGGTTACAGAGGATAATGGCGAATGGCTTCTGCGAAACACAAATGGGAAATGGATTTTATCTCAAGATCAATGCAAAAATCTGTCGGCTCAAGTAAAAATTCCACCTGCCATTGCATGGAAACTTTTTACGAAAGGAATTGACAGGCAAACTGCCGAACAATCCATAACAGTTGAGGGGGATCTGGCTATTGGCAAGGTTGTACTGAATATGGTATCGGTGATGGCTTAATCAACCTTAATATCCTCCCTGGATAGCTTGTAAGACCTGGCTTGAATCCAAAAAGAAATAAATGAAAAAGGCGTTCAGACAAAGCGCTGAAATGAAATTTAGGCGCATTGTATTTTGATGATTTGCTTTCGCAGGATTCTTTACGGACAGATAAAACCAAATCAGGAAATAAATAACGACTGGCCCAAGAAATAAAACAAAGGCAATTCCGTATTGAAGCGAATAGAATAGGTTGAAATAAAACACATAACCCACTGTCGCGATTGCAAAGACGATAAGCACAAACACAAAAGTGCCTTTAATCCCCAGCCAAAGACTCACAGTTTGGTCGCCTCTTTTGCGGTCTTCTTCATGCTGATAAATCTGTGTCATGGGATAGGTGCCAATGAGCAATAGACTTGAAAGAGAGGCGGGAATTAACACCTTACTGCTTACCAGATTTTCTAATCCAAAATCATTGATGCCTATATAACATAAAAGAAATGTAAAGAAGCCTTGAAAGAAGGCCACAGTAATCAATCCACCAAAAGGATATTTTTTTAATCGAATGAAGGGATGGCTATAGGCTTTTGATGCTAGGCCATAGATCAAAAGCATGATTGCAAACAACGCACTAATTTTTATGAAGCCAAGAAGTAGTGCAATCACATCAAACAAAAGTGATGTATAGTATAGACCTTTATTAACTGGCGGTGGATTTTTAAGTCCTCCAATACTTCCTTCGTCTTTATCGAAATAACTGTTGTATCCATTGCTGGCAGGATACAAAAACAGGTGTATAATGATAAACGACCAGATTAATCGCGGCTCTGTAAAGTTGGGAGAAATGCCTAATGCAAAAAGGTAAACGGGCATTAGGAAAAAGGAAAAAGGGATTCGTAAATGAAGCCAGGTAGATTTAGAAAACATATCGTTGAACTATTTTAACAAGATAGGATTTTTTAGGTTATACTTACAGATGAGCTATATCACCTCAATAGGAACTGCCACCCCCCCGTATAAATTCCAGCAATTGGTCATTGCAGATTTTATGGTAAGTGCCATGCAATTGAAGAATGATGATGAAAGAAAAATGCGTGCACTGTTTAGGGCTACCGGCATTGAGTCGCGCTATTCTGTATTGGACGACTACGGAAAATTGATGGACTTTGAGTTCTACCCTAACAACCAAAGCCAGGAATCATTTCCATCTACCAAAAGAAGGCTGGATTTTTTTCGAAACAATGCCCTTGGACTTAGTTTGAATGCTGTTTCGTCTTGCCTTGAAAAAGCGAAAGATTTAAGCTTAGATTCGATCACTCATTTGATTGTGGTGAGTTGCACCGGCATGTATGCGCCTGGTTTAGACATTGATTTGGTGAAATCATTGAAGTTGAATTCCAACATTCAAAGGACCTGTATCAATTTCATGGGATGCTATGCATCGTTCAACGCTATAAAACTAGCCGATACCTTTTGTAAAGCAGAACAAAACGCAAAAGTTCTTATCGTTTGCACCGAATTATGTACACTTCATTTTCAAAATGAAAATACCGAAAACAACATGCTTGCGAACGCCTTGTTTGCCGATGGCTCCGCAGCATTGCTGATTCAATCTCAACCCCAGACTGGATTAAATCTGGTACCTGAGAGTTTCTATTGTGATCTTGCCTATGAGGGCGAGCAAGATATGGCGTGGTCTATTGGTGACCTGGGCTTTGAGATGCAGTTGTCATCGTATGTCCCCGAAATTATTCAAAATGGTATCGGTAAGCTCACCTCATCTTTGCTGGCAAACATAGAGCAGAAACTTTCCAACATTTCTTATTATGCCATCCATCCTGGCGGAAAGAAAATTTTGGAAGCCATTGAGCAAGAACTTGGTCTGAGTAGAGAACAAAATCATTTTGCATATGATGTGCTTAAACGGTTTGGAAATATGTCATCGCCAACCGTTCTTTTTGTCCTGAATGAATTACTAAAAAGCCTTCAAGCTGGTGATGATGGAAAACAAATTCTCAGTTTTGCCTTCGGCCCTGGACTCACCCTGGAGAGCATGGTACTTAAAATTGAGAACCATTGAAGAGTATAATCGATTTCAACACACGATCTGGCGGACTAGAGATCATGGACGATCTAGACTGCAAAGGCGAGGTGGTCGATCAAACCTTGCGTGAATTAGATTTCATTAATCAATGGCTGGGAGGAAATGCAGTGACATTGAATGGACTCAACAAGCTACTTGGTGAGGCAAATCCTCAAAAAAATATTTCAATTTGTGATCTCGGTTGCGGAAGTGGAGAAATGTTAAGGTTAATTGCGAGACAAGCAAAACAAAAAGGTAGAAATGTTAGTCTGGTCGGCATTGATGCGAACACTAGCATTACAACATTTGCAGAAAAGCACACAAGAGAACACGAAAATATTCATTTTGAATCCCTCAACATTTTCTCAAATGAGTTTCAGCAAAGAAAGTTTGATGTTGTCTTGGCCACCTTGTTTTTTCATCACTTTGATGATACAGAACTCATCACTTTTTTTGAACAATTGAAAACGCAAGTTAGCATTGGAATTGTGATCAATGATATTCATCGCCATTCGCTAGCTTATCATTCCATCAGGTTATTTACAAAGTTCTTTTCGAAATCTTCTATGGTAAAATATGATGCGCCACTTTCGGTTCTTCGTGCCTTTAAAAAGAAAGAGCTGATTAACATTTTGGAAAAGGCTGGCATTAAAGACTATTCCTTGAAATGGAAGTGGGCTTTTCGTTGGCAAATAATTGTCTATTCTGGTGTGCTTGCGTAGCAATATCCAGAGTCTGCGTCATCGCCCAGCTTAATTCTGGCACAATTTTTACTATTTTAGCCTTATCAGGCAAATACCTTAACCATCAAATTTCGTATGAAAACTAAACTTTTTCTCCTCGCGATCATTGCAATCCTATCTTCTTGCTCTTCTGGAATACTAGGTAAAAAAGTAAAAGAACCTTTTCGTGGATCCGCGTATGAATCCAATAATCGCTTTTTCCGGGCCACTGGCAAAGGCGAAAGTTCAGCTGATAATATTGCTCGTGGCAAAGCTGATATAGATGCCAAAGCGGTATTAGCAGGCCAGGTAAATACGACTATGAAGCAGGTGACAGATCAATATTTGGGACAAACAGAAAATGGTAACGCGGCTGATGTCGCTGATAAATTTCAAAGCCTGGTGCGTGAAACGATGAACACCGACATAGCAAACCTTAATAAGATTGGGGAGGAAAAATATTTCAACAAGAAAGAAAACAAGTACACGGTTTTCATTGCGTATGAGATCAAGAAGAACGCCATGTTCCGCTTCATGAAAAAACAAGCTAAGACGGATCAAAAAATTGATGAGCGTCAGCAGGAAATCATCCAAAGGATTTTAGATGAAGAGCTGAAGAAGACAGAGGAGAACTAAATCACCTAAAAACAGAACCAAGTCCTACGACCAATAAAAGGGGCTACATTTTTTATAGGAATCTGATTCCCTGTGATTCATAGGCATCACAGAGGATCAGATTTAAACAAAGACATTACTAAGCTTGACCTTTGAAGGTTCTTTTAAAGGCAATTATATCTTGAAGGATTTCAGTAAAAATATGTTCGCACTCACTTTTTAAGAGGAGTAAAGGAAGCCTTCTCAAACCGATATACATCGGGCATGTCTTCCGTGCTGTTCATCGAAACCTTTAAGTCTTTGATCAAACCATTGCCGACATCGTACACCCAACCGTGCACGATTGGGCTGCCCCGTTTTTGCCAGGCGTTCTGAATAATGGAAGTGGTGCCCAGATCATACACCTGCTCGATAACATTAAGTTCAACAAAACGGTCTTGCTTTGCTTTCAAATCGGTAATCATATCCAATTCATCCTGATGCATGCGATACACATCTTTTATGTGACGTATCCAGTTATCGATCAGACCAATTTGTTTGTTGCCCATTGCCGCCAGCACGCCACCGCAGCCGTAATGTCCGCATACAATTACGTGTTTTACTTCCAATACATTCACTGCATAATCCAATACACTCAGCATACTCATGTCGGTGTGCACCACCATGTTGGCAATATTGCGGTGCACGAATACCTCACCCGGAGCTGTGCCGGTTATTTCATTGGCCGGTACGCGACTATCTGAACAGCCAATCCATAAAAAATCAGGCTTTTGAGTAGCTACAAGTCGTGAGAAAAATTCTTTGTCCTCGTTATTTTTTTGCTCTACCCACGCTTTGTTTTGCAATAATAACTGGTGGTGTGATTTTGAGTTTTCCATAAACAATTTTTATAAATTATACGGTTATATGTTTTAAATCTACTGATATGTTTTTTGCTCTTCCCTCGTGCATGAAATCTTCGATCGTTTCTTTGATGTCTGCGTCAATGAAATGCGATTGAGTGCCATCAATCGTAACCGTTGAATCATTGGGTATAGCCTGAAGTTTGCTGCGCAATGTTGCTTTATGCAAGAAGGATACATCCTTGGTTAATTTCAGTAAAAAATTATTTCCTTCACTCACCACAATTATGGCTTCTTTGTGGTTGGAGCGGAGAATAAAAAATATAGCCACTAAAATTCCCATGAAAACGCCCTGTAACAAATTTGTGAAAGTAACGGCAAGTACGGTAGTTACGAAGGGTAAAAACTGGCTCATTCCTTTGCTGTACATGTGTTTGTATTGCGAAGGATGCGTGAGTTTATAACCAATCACAATCAGAATACCGGCAAGGCAGGCAAGGGGTATGAGCTGCAACACAAAGGGAATAAGTAGCACGGCCAGCAAAAGAATAATACCATGCGAAATGGCAGATGCTTTAGTGCGAGCTCCACTGTTGATGTTGGTGGAACTGCGAACGATAACAGACGTAACCGGCAAGCCGCCTAAAATCCCAGAAATGAAATTTGCTGTTCCTTGTGCTTTCAACTCGCGATTAAGTGGAGTTATTCTTCGGTAGGGATCCAGCTTATCACATGCTTCTACGCTTAATAAAGTCTCGAGACTTGCTACAATAGCAATGGTGATAGCCGTGTAATAGATTTTTGGATTTTGCCACATGGAAAAATCGGGAAGAATAAAAAAGGAACTAATCCCTTCTGATTCCGAGAGCTTGGGTACATTGACCAGGTGCTTTTCATCAATCATTAAGTAAGGGATGGAATTGTTGAACAATAAATTCAGCAGAATACCCACCGCCACTACACCTAAAGGGGCGGGGACAACCCTAAAAAATTTAAAACGTTTCAGTGTATTCGTATCCCAAAAAATCAAGATAGCTATTGAAATCAGGGCAATGATCATGGCTCCCGGAGTAAGGAAATTCCAGGCTTCAAGAATTTCTGAAAATGTATTTTGCCCATCCCGTTGAAAGAAACTTTCGTCTCCTTCAAAATCAACATCGTACCCAACGGCATGGGGAATTTGTTTCAGAATCAGGATCAGTCCAATACCGGCCAACATTCCTTTGATAACCGATGCCGGAAAAAAATGGCCGATCGAACCCGCTTTGAGGAAACCCATAAGGAGTTGGAGAAGTCCCGCTAGTACTACGCAAAATAAAAATGACTCGTATGAACCCAGGTCAAGTATAGATGCAGCAACGATAGAAGTTAAGCCAGCCGCAGGCCCACTTACACTAAGTGGGGAACCGCTCAAGGCACCCACCACTACACCTCCGATAATTCCTGCCAGAAGGCCGGCAAAAAGTGGCGCGCCAGAGGCAAGGGCTACGCCAAGACACAGGGGCAATGCCACCAAAAAAACAACAACAGATGACGGAAAATCGGTGTACCAATAATTTCTGAATTGCATAGTAAACAGTTAATGAACAAATGAATCTCATTTGGCTGAGACCAAATAGAATGCCTAAAGGATAAATAGAAGGATACTGACTTACGACTGAGGAGGCGGAGAAACTATTTCTGGATGGTGGTCGCTAAACAAATCCTCCTGAATCACTAAAAACTGAGATGTTAACTGCGCAATATGCTGGGCAGCAAAAAGAATTGATTCAATTTTACACTCATCATCTTCTTCCTCCAATGTATTGTTTGAAGAGGTTTGGTTTTCTTCCTCCAGCAATCCAAGTTGGCCGTTGAACGATTGATCAACACTGGCTTCCTGCTGAGCTTTTACGCTGAAGAAGTTTTTTAAGTTGATGTTCTGGAAAACGATAGTAGCCGCGCAGAAGGCAATAAGCAGGATGCCTGCTATTATACTTTTACAAGAATCGCTTTTTATCATCAGGACTGTAAAAATACAACATTGGTAGCAAGAAATTATTTTCGTTGGGCGAAAAAATTCAATTGAAGCTGAAACAGTTATCTTCGTCAATAGTACGATCAGCAACAAATTAACATTTCATTAACATGTCAGCATCTTTCCTCTCCGATTTTATAAAAATTCCTGTTGCGGAAATTGAATCCAGATTAGTTCAAGTGCTGGTCAAAAATGGCTTTTCGTATGCTAAGGCAAAGGCTTGTGCAGGAGTTTTTATTGGCAATAGCTTGGATGGTATTTACTCACATGGGGTGAACCGATTTATAAAGTTTATCGACTACGTAAAAGACGGGCACATCCAACCCAATCACGATGCTATTTGCAAACACACTATTGGTAGCATAGAACAATGGGATGGTCAGTCAGGTCCGGGCCCCATCAATGCTTTAACTTCTACCGATCGTGCGATGGAGTTGGCTTCCAGGAATGGAATTGGATGCGTGACATTGGCGAACACAAATCACTGGATGCGCGGAGGAACCTATGGATGGCGCGCAGCTAAAAAAGGTTTTGTATTTATTGGTTGGAGTAACACCATAGCCAACATGCCAGCATGGGGAGCAAGGGATAGTCGATTAGGAAATAATCCCTTGGTTATTGCCGTGCCTTATCAAAATGAAGCTATTGTGCTGGACATGGCCATGTCTCAATATTCGTATGGAGCATTGGAAGTGGCACAACTAAGAAATGAAAAACTTTCTGTACCTGGTGGATATGATGAAGATGGTGAGTTATCATATGATCCGGCCGCCATTAAAAAATCGTGGCGCGCCTTGCCTATTGGTTATTGGAAAGGTGCGGGCCTTTCCTTGTTATTAGATATTTTGGCAACATTGCTTTCAGGCGGACTTTCTGTTTCAGAAATTTCCAAAGACAACATTGAGTCAAAACTTTCACAAGTCTTTATTGCGATTGATGTTTCAAAACTTCACAATTATAAAAGTATTGCTTCCGCGATCGATCAGATCATTGACGACTACAAACAATCCATTCCCGAAAAAGAGGGTAAAAGCATTCGCTATCCCGGTGAAAACATTTTAAAAATCCGTGTAGAAAACTTAGCCCAAGGTATTCCAGTTTATAAGAGCATGTGGGAAGAAATACAGAAATTGTAATCTTGATTAAATTGGACTTCTGTTTTTGATTTTCCTAATCGTTCTCGGCCCATACCAGAGGAAAAATCCGGTAATGGCAAGCGTTAGTAATCCCCATCCAATGTAGTTTGTATAGATAAGTTTGAACGTATCGCCAACGATGGAACCATCGTGTAAATGTTCAATCCAGTCAGCATGCCGTTGAGCAACAGACAATGCTTTACCTGTTTTGGCATCTATCTGAACTTCCCAGTATCCATTTGTGAAGAGTACTTTAATGATTCCCTTAGCCAATCGTACATCAAAGCGATCGATTGGATTTTTTTCATGTGTTACGGAATCAAGGGCGCGGTGCGCACTCTTGGCTACCGCATCAAAGCTTACCCATTCAGCCAGTTCAGTAGATTCTCCTTTTAAAGTTGGTGGTTGTAGTGTATCTACATTTTTCTTCCAGCCCAGC
Organism: Bacteroidia bacterium; assembly: GCA_031414855.1. Taxonomy (GTDB): domain Bacteria; phylum Bacteroidota; class Bacteroidia; order Cytophagales; family Cyclobacteriaceae; genus ELB16-189. The sequence continues at coordinate 15,099 of JANOQK010000418.1, forward strand.
AATATGCCAGTGGTACTGGTAATGAACATAAAAAACACAATGCTGATACCAATCCATTTGTGGAGAGAGCGAAATTGCCGAAGACGATGTACTAATTTTTGTAATGCCATTTTTTCTGTTATAAAATATAGAAGGATCCTACACTTTCAAAGTGTAGGATCCTTCGTACTAAAATTTAACCCTCACTGTTCCAAAAATATTTCTGCCTGGTGAGTTTATGCCCGAAGCAAATGTTCTGTATTGCAGATCGAGAATGTTGTCCACGCCCATTTGTACCGTAAATGTTTTATTGATGTCATAACCAGCACGTAAGTTGATGGTGTACCACGAAGGCATTCCCTCATCAGTAGCGTATTGCAAATTATCTTCACCACTAGAACTATACTGGCTTAGGTATTTCCATCCGCTGAAATTGGAGAATAATTCGGATTTAAACTTAGCCGTGTTGTATTGAATGCCTACCCGACCAAAGAGGGGAGGAATGTGATCCAATGGTGTATCCGGACCGCTTTCGTTTTTTACACTTCCGTGCGTATAATTATAAGAGGCTGTTACTGCCAGATTCTCCGTGACGTCTCCACGCAATGTTGCATTAAAGCCATACAAATATGCTTCTGCAACATTTTGACTGGAAACAACATTTGCGGGAAGGCCATTGAAAATGATTTGAGATTGTCCGTTGAAAGTTGTTGGTCGGGTAGCGATGGCATCATGCATCTGAGTAGCAAAGCCAACTGCTTCAATCCTTATTTTATCGCCAAAGAATTTTGTAACACTCAAATCTGCATTGATTGTTTTCTCTGGTTTTAAATCGGGATTAGGAACGACCAATGTGCCGGAAGTTGTGGCCGTGCCTGCAACTGATTCAAATACTTTAGCCATGTCATCGATATTTGGAGAACGATAGCCTGTACTACCAAGTAATGAAATCTTCCAGCTGGTAGGCGAGTAGATGATACCAAGACTTCCACTTCCAACCAAATTGTTCTGCGTTATGTTATCAAATGGGAATGGAAAGAAAGTTTTGTCTACGAAACTAGAGTTCAAAAAACTTCCTCCTAGCCTGAGCCCGTCTGTTAATGTCAACAAGTCATTGATGTGAAGTGTATGACTCGCAAAGGCAGCCATGGTATTCATCGTATTATCACCATCAGGATAACGGGTACTTTGAGGAGCTTCTGCACCTGTCACAATATTAGTTGTGTGTGCAGTAGACTCAAGTGAGTTGAATTGTCCATCAATTCCATATCGCATATTATTTTTTCCAATCGTTTTATTAAAGTCAACTGTCAGGCCCCAGACTTTAATGTGTTCGTTTCGGTCATTGCGATTGTTGTTATTAAACCTTCTGTCGTGACGGCTCTCTTCAATATCCTGATAGCTAAGCGTTGCAGACATCCCATCCGCGAAAGCGCCTAGATCGGTGATAGATAAATTGTATGAACTCATCAATCGTTTTTGTGGACCATAGTACCATTCGCCAAACTTTAGTCCAGTTCCTTGTGGATCGGTTAGACGATCGTATCGGGGAATGTTGGTTGAATTAGAGTATTGAAAATTTACTAAATGCCTTACGCGAGCATTCGAGGAGAAAAGAAATTTTTGTAACAAATCATATTGCTTGTATCCGCTTTGCACCTGTTTGAAGGGATCACTGTTGGCAACCAACACATCGCTTGTGTTATCTGCGGAACGTTGCGCGTATTGTGGACGAACGCCAAACTGTTCACCTAACGCTTTGTTTGTTTTTTCTCCCATTCTTAAATCACCAAAGTCGCTGAATGTAAAAGAAGTAAGTGAAGCAAATTTTTGCCCGCCAAGGTTAAGGTCAAAGTGTCCGGTCTTTTCCGTATTTACAGTTCCATAGCGAAAGAAAGCATTTCCTTTTGTATTAAGTGATTCGCTTTTTGAAAACTCAGGGTTGCGTGTGAAGAAATGGATAACACCACCCAAGGCATCGCTTCCATAGATAGTAGACGAGGGACCCAACAAAATTTCAACTCGATCCAGAATATTGTTGTCCATGGTGATCATGCTTTGTAAATGTCCTGCCCGGTAAATGGCATTGTTCATACGCACACCATCCACCACCAGCAACACACGACTGGCTTCAAAGCCGCGCAGCATGGGACTTCCGCCACCTTGCTGACTTTTTTGCATAGCTGCAACGCCAGAATTACTGATGAGGTCGGCTGTATTTTGAGCATTGAGATTTCTGATGATGGAAGGCCCCAATACTTTAATCTGTTGTGTAACATTTCTGCGTTGTTCTGGTATTCGATTGGCAGCGATCACCACCTCATCGAGGTAAGAAGTGCGTGTGGTATCAGCTGAATTATTTTCTTTTTCTGCGTATTGCCCAAAAGCAAAGACCGAGTATAGTAGTAGCGATAGAGTAAATAGTGATTTCATTCGTGCATATGAAATTTCAATGAAATAGACAGTGTCAACACCTGAGGTGTTTTTATCAGGATGGGGTGAAAATGCGAATCGTAAAGGAGGAATCAAATAACAGTTCTACCGGAAGCCAGAATGTTAACTGACCTGATTCGTACTGAACACACCACTACAAAAAAATTAGCCTCGTGGAGGAGGAGTATCCAGAGAAGGACTAAAAGAAAAATTGCCTATTGCATAATGCGTGAAGGCGCAGAAATAAGGTGAGGATAGATTATTGAATGAAAAAACGGCCGGGAGCAGAAACGTAAGGGCACTAAACTGAAAGAGCGGTGATGGTACCTGCTGCCGGTCTTGAGCTGCGTTTTTAAAGACATGATCCAGAAAGGCAAGCAGATTGTCTTCCGCTGAATCATGCAAGCAGTAAATAGAAACTTGATTCTGATTTATTTCCACCCGGGCGATATCAAACATTTTTCCGTTGACTTCAATTTCGTCACCATCATCCCGCAAGGCGCGTTGATAGGCTGTTGTTAAAAGATGAATAACATCCAGTTGATCTGCAGGCAGATCTTTTAGTTTACTCCGCATCTCCCGATGTATCTGTACCTGGCGAATACCAAAATAAATATAGAACCCCGCCAGGTGTAGGAAGAAAAAAGAGAGCAGCGCTATTGAAAGAGATTTTTGCACAATTGTGTGAAAAATTAATGTACAATTTTAATCCTTTCGCGATTTGCTAATTTCCCATTATGATAAACTCTCACTATATATTCACCGTCCTCCAGGTCACTGATATCAATACTTGATTTAGATTCATAATCTTGAATTTCTTTTAGACAACTTTCTTTCAGGCTATGTATAACAACTGTGACTGGGGTTTCTTCACTTACATCTATTTTTAACGAGGAGGAGGCAGGATTTGGAAAAGCACGATAGGAGCCATAGTTGTAAAATGTAAGATTACGTGAACCAAGAATTGAATTGGCACTATTTCTAGCCGTTACAAGAAAGCTTACCGAAGCACCGGAAGTGATATTGAAAGAAAGGAAATTACCTGAATTATAATAACTGATAGAACCTGAAGTTCTCTGCCAAGTATAAGAAGCAGCATTAGGGCAAGTAACAGTACACTGTACCCACCCCGCTGAAACACTGTTGCTATTATTTAGATTTTTGATAATAGAACTATTGTTCATGTAGGTTCCCTCCAAACAGCTATTGGTTTGCACACTAATTGCTAGTTGCTGGGTTGCTGTGCCACCGCATGTCGAAGTAGCAGTTAAGCTTAATACTGCAGAGCCACTGTGAAGAGGGGAAAGGGTAACGGTGTTGCCAGACTGTGAAGAGATATAAATATTTTCCCCGCCACTTGTCATCGACCAAGAGTAAGTAACCCCCGGGATACTAGCAACGGTATAATTTTGAGATGCTGTACCTACAACTGAGCTAATACCTGAAATAGAACCAAGATAAGACCAGAATTCGGTTAGTGTTATTATTTTAGTATAGTGATACCAGGAACCGTTAAGATTATGTGAGACTAATGGGCCGTCTGAACCATATTTCGATATGTACTTTTGAGCGCCACCAATTATTCCTACTTTAACTGCGGCATGCCCTCCATCTATTCCTTCACCCTCATAGTATACTATATTTGCTGACGCCTCGTTACAGACCTTTATATAGTTTCCTCCAACTTTCCAACCATTATTTTTTATGCCCTGAATCTCTGGACACGTATAGCCGGGCGGATAATTGTAGTATGGTTGGGTGGGCTGGCAGGAATTTTCAAAATAGCTTCTCATGAAACCAAAACAATTATAGGTAGATATGCAATTAGATACCTTACTTGATCCATAGGTCGACCCAATACGCCAATATTCGTCTGATTGGCTTGAATAACATTGTGCCCAGAGTTGCATTGAAGATACTAGCAAAACGAATAATATAGTGAGATTTAAGACATTGCTTTTCATAGTTACTTTTTTATAAGTAATGAACTATATTTAACCTGAAAATGCAAATAGCAAATGGTTAAAGTATTATTCAGTCTTTCCATTGTTTTAATTTTTGTTTCCAAATCCCTGTCGCAAGAGGTAACGCCTTCAAATTGGGATATTTCCTTTAGTTATGGTTCCTCTATACCAATTGGAGCTTTTCACAAAATAGTGCCAGAAAAATCAATTACATATTCTTCACCGAACACATATTATGTTAATGGCTTTGATAAGAATGGAAACAGTGCTGCAACTGTTGGACAGTTTGCCTCATTAAATGTCACCTACCACTTCAATGAACATTGGTTTTTAAACTTAGAGGGGTACGGATCTAGAAATTCAGTTAATATTCAACCTGTATTGGACTATATTAATCAGATATTTATTATTGACTACACTTCAGCATCAAATGATGATTATTCTGTTTCAGCAATTTTGATTGGCATTGGCTATCGTTTCAATCATAAAAAATTTAACTTCGATTTCAAATCTTCTTTGGGTTCAGCAAGAATGGCCTCGCCAGATTATGCATTTGAGTCTTACGTACCTTCCATTTATGAGGTGCAAGAGCCAGTAAGTACTTCATTTGCTTTTGGTATAGGTGGAAGTATTGCCTATCGGGTTTTGAAAAAATTTTATATTGGATTAAATTCCGAATTTAATTCGGCAAATTTTGACTACGAGGTAAAAAGAGTACAACCAGGCTCAAATCCATTGAGCAAAACTGATAGAGTTACCTATCGAGTCTTAAAAGTTGGATTAACTATTGGAGCGAGATTTTAATTGCGGAATTAGATTTTAAGAATTTAATAGCTGCAGAATATTTTAATCCAAATTTAACCCCTAATTAGTTACTTAATTATGCCCGGAACATTTTCAGGTTTGGCCTGTTCATTTGCAAATGATGGTGCTTTTTTAATGGTTGGATAAACTTCATCCAACGTATTGCCATCATAAAGTCTTCCATTCTTCATCACCTTGTTAACGGTGTTAGTGTTCCTCAGATTTTCCAACGGATTCTTATCCAGGATAACCAAATCAGCAAGTTTGCCGGCTTCAATACTTCCAATGTCGGTATCCAATCCTATGGCCCTGGCTCCATGAATGGTTCCGACTTTCAACGCATTAAGATTGCTCATGCCACCCGAAGCAATACTCCAAAGTTCCCAATGATAGCCAAGTCCTTGCAGTTGACCATGCGAACCAACCCCTGCATTGCCGCCAGCTTTTACCAAATCATTTACAAAACGTGCATGATCTTCGAACACATGTTCCTCTTTCATAAACCACCCTGGTCTTCTGCGCGACTTTTGATCCAACTCTGATTTGGCGGTGAAGTGATTCAGCTTAGGATCGCCATTTACATTTTCAGTAGCGTAATAAAAATTCTCAGCCCACGGCCCACCATAAGCAACTAAAAGTGTAGGTGTGTACGTCATCTTTGCTTCTGCAATTGCAGTAGCAACATCTTTATACAACGGATAGATGGGCAAAGCATGTTCATGTCCCGGATAGCCATCAATCAAGTTGGTCATATTCAATTTGAAATCAAGTCCGCCTTCAGTAGTTGGCATCAGGTTCTGTTCTTTCGCGGCCTGAATAATCCATTGACGGTGTTGACGATTTCCAGTCAGATACATTTTGATCGTCTTTGTGTTATAATACTCTGAATATTGTTTCAGAATATCTTTTGCCTGATCAGCGTTTTTCAGATTGTATGCCCAATAGCCAACACCTGGTCCTGTGCTGTACACACGTGGGCCTATGATTTGTCCGGTTTCCACCATGTCGCTATAAGTGAGCACATCTGTCGTTGCGGTTTGAGGATCGCGTGTTGTTGTTACACCATAAGCAAGATTGGCTGCATACATCCATACTTGATTTTTATGAATGTTCCAGGCTGGCCACATGTGTGCATGTGTATCCACAAAGCCAGGGACGATGGTCTTTCCATTCATATCCATTTTTTGAACGGTGCCATCAACAGAGATGGAGCCTGCTGCACCCACTTGTTTGATGCGGGCATTCTCAATCAACATATCACCGCTTTCAATTACTTCATCGCCTTTCATGGTAATGATGCGTGCGTTTTGCAATAGAATTTTTCCAGAAGGAATATCTTTTTGTACCGTAACTTTTATACGGACTTCTCCAGGCTTATAGCCTTCGTCTTTCTTTGCATCCTTTTTGTCTTCCTCCTTTTCCTCTTTGTCTTCTTCTTTCGCCTTTTCTTCTGCTTTCTTTTTCTTCAACTCAAGTTCTTTTATTTTGGCATCATCGAGGTTATAGGTAAAGAAGGCATTACCCAAAGAAAAATAAACTTTCTTGGCATCACTACTCCAACTTGGAAACTCTCCTCCCAACTTGGTCAATTTTGTAGAAGGGAATGAAGCTTTATCAGTTTCAGCAACGGAAATCTTAGGCACCTCACCACCTGTTTTTGGAATGGTGACAACATAAATTTCATTATTGATCTGCGCAAAAGCTTTGTCGCCTTCGGGTGCCATTTTAATAACATCGGCATTGGATGGTTCACGCACGGGTTCTGTAGCAGACTCTATCATCATACAATGGTTTTCTCCCATGGCAGCACCATAGGTCATGATGCCAGTGATCTTGGCAATTTGTTTTTCATCGGTGCCATCCCAGCGAATAGAAAGCAATCCCTTTTGTCCGCTATATAAATAAATTCTGTCGTCAGATTTTACAAAGTGTGGATTGCTACGGCCTTTGGCACGAGCGATAACCGTTGTGTTTCCTCCATCGCCACTAATCCAGGCAAGTTCTTCCTGACTCGCGAATGTTACAGGGTCTGGATCTTCTTTAAAGTTGTAAGATGCGCCTTGCGTGAAGACAATCTTATTTCCCTGAAAAGTCCAGGCCGGATCGGAATACAAAGCAGCAGCCGTTGTTAAGCGTTGTGGCTTCGCACCTTTCACTTTGAAATTCATTTTGTAAAGATGGCCACCATTGTTTTCCCACGTAGCCCAAACGAGTTGAGATCCATCCGGGCTCCATGCTGGTTGTGCTTCAGTAAAGTCCGATGTGGTGACACGTTTCGGTGTAGCTGACGCAATATCCATCGTGTAAAGTCGATTCAATGCAGTGAATGCTACTTGCTTTCCATCAGGTGAAACAACAGGATTGCGTATTTGAGTGACGATCATTTCCTTGTCGTCTTTGATTGGATATTTGAAATCCACTTGTGGTCCGAGTAACATTTCGGTTTCCATTTCAAATGGAATGTTAATAGCAGCGCCACCGGCAACTGGTATGCGATAAAACTTTCCGCCATAAGAAGCCACTACTTCTTTGCTGTCTGGGGTAAACGACATCGCTGGCAACACACCAAGCGGTGCGATCGACTCCTGCTCATCGCGTTGGACCGGATAAGCAAGCCATTTTTCATCACCATTTTTCAGATCGCGAAGGATTAAACCAGTTTGATCGTTGTAGCGAGATCCATGTACCAAATATTTTCCATCGGGTGAAAGAGTAGGGGTGAAGGCCGAACCATATCGTGATGTCTTTACTTCTATTTCACCATTATCGCGATCATAAATGCCAATCTGATATTGTGGAAGCTGTGCATTATAATTCCAGGCACCATTGCGTTGTGCAAACCAGATGTAGCGATTGTCGGCTCCGAAGGAGGGTTCAACTGTTTTTAAAGTCTCAGGTTTGCTGATAAGCTGCGCGCCAGAGCCTCCGTCTTTATGAAATAGCCACAGTTTTAAATTTCGTGTGCCGCGCGAGCCAACTATATAGTTTCCATCCGGTGCCCACTCAGCAGATTGGTAATGATCAGTACCGCCTTTGGTAACTTGTAAGGAATCGTTTTTGTCGAGTGTGAACCACCAAATGTTTTCACCACCGCTTCTATCGGAAACAAATAAAATCTTAGTTCCATCCGGACTGAATTTAGGATGCGAATCGAACGACATTCCTTTTGTAAACTGAGTCGGTTTTCCTCCTGTGATGGGCATAGTGAAAATGTCGCCAAGAAAATCGAAGGCAATGGTTTTGCCATCGGGGCTAACGTCCAAACTCATCCACGAGCCTTCGGAGGTTTTGATCGGAATTCTTCGACTAACTTCTAGGGGAAGATCTTTTTTCTTCTTCGCCTTTTCCTTTTTAGTAGTGTCTGCCTTTTCTTCTTTTTTTGGTTCTTGTGCTTGTGCGGTAAGACTGACCAGAAAGATCAGCGTGGTGATCAGCATGTAAAATTTCTTCATGAGGTGTTTTTTGATGTACGACAAAGTAAACGGTTTTTTTGAATTGCCAGTTGATGATTTTACAGGTACGGTAGGCTGGCTGACGAACGACTGAGATTTTAAAGTCAACTTATAATACCATGACCTCTACCACATTTGAAATTTCATAGACTAGACAACCCAATTTCACCATAACTTTGAAAGTCAGGACATTAAATCCTAAATTACATTACTAAACTAAAGGGACATGTTACAGAATTATATTAAAATACTGTTAAGAAATGCTAGACGTCATACTCTTTATACAGGTCTCAACCTAATGAGTCTGACCATTGGATTAGCATCTTGCATTGTAATTTATTTGTTTATTCAAGATGAATTCAAGTTTGATTCATTACATGAAAACGGACAAAACATTTACAGGCTAAATGAACTTCAGCAGTTAAGCAATGGGAGTTTTCAAAAGGTAGCTTTAACAGGGAGTCCGTTTGGACCGAGCCTTCAATCTGAGTTTCCGGAAATAAAAAACTTTACGCGTGTTGAAGAAGCCGGAAAAAAATCATTGAAGAGAGGTGATACGCAATTGTTTCTCGACAAAGGATTACTGTATGTGGACAGTACATTCCTAGAAATATTTGATTTTAAGCTATTACATGGCGACAGAGCCACATTACTCGACATCCCTAATAGTATAGCCTTAACTCAAAGTGCCTGTCGTAAATTTTTCAAAGATGAAAATGATGCTATAGGAAAACAAATCACGTTGGGTGACGAACAAGTAGATTATGTGGTAACCGGTATTCTTGAAGATGCACCTGAACAATCTCACATTCAATTTGATGCCTTGATTTCACTTGTGAGCTATACACGAACACATCCTGAGTATAATACTGATTGGAGTGGTAACTCTTTATTCACGTATTTTCTCCTATATCCCAATTCTAACTACAAGCAATTGGAGGCTAAGTTACCCGAATGGTTGGTGCGATGGACAGAAGTGAAGGATATCAATAAAAGTTTTGGCCTATACTTTCAGCCGCTTAGCCAAATCCATCTGGAATCGACTGACGTAGAACATGATTATCAAAACCATAGAAAATTCAACGGGAGATACCTTACTATTTTTACATTGATTGGCGTATTCATTTTATTGATTGCAAGTATCAACTTTATGAATCTATCCACTGCAAGATCGTCTTATCGATTGAAAGAAATTGGAATACGAAAGTCAATTGGTGCAAGAAAGAAACAATTGTTAATGCAATTTATTTTTGAATCTGTTTTACTTTCATTTTTCGCTCTGCTCGTAGCAATTATTCTTGATTTCCTACTTCTTCCCATACTGAACCAATTGTTAGGACGGCAATTAGATTTGGGCCATTTATTCCGAAACAATCTTCATATCCTTATGATTGTGGGGTCAACGTTACTTCTCGGTGTATTTGCTTCTCTTTACCCATCTATATACATGAGTTCAGTTGGCTTAATTAAAGCTTTAAAGGGAAAGCCTGGTAACAAAGGAAATTCTGTATTTCAGAGTACGCTTGTCGTTGTTCAATTTAGCTTGGCAATTGGACTAATTATAGGCACTTTGATTGTTACCCAACAACTTACCTTTATGAGGAATGAGAATCTTGGCTTTAATAAAGACCAAATTATTCTTATTCCAATGAACAAAGAAGCAAATCGTAAGTTTGACGTTTTAAAAAATGAATTATTAAATAACGAATTTATACAAGGAGTTACAGCCTCGGGTCAAAGGATGGGGAATAACTTTCATCAGACTTCATTCAGTATGAAATCGAATAAAGGTCTCCGATCCGGATTTTCTTCTTACCTCAATGTTGACTATGACTACTTGGATGTTTACGGCATCTCTTTGATAGAAGGCAGGACTTTTTCCAAAGACTTCAAAGCTGATCAGGGTAAAGCATTTATTGTTAACAAGGCAATGACGAAGGAATTTGAATTAGAGAATCCAATTGGAACGCTTGCGGGATACGAAGGAGATTCATTAGGAAACATAATTGGTGTCGTTGACGATTTTAAGTACAACTCACTACATCATAAAGTATCATCCTTGTCTATTGTTTGCCAGCCTGCATGGGGGTATGATGAAATGTCTATTAAGATTCGGGGGCAAAACGTTAACGAGGCTATTGGTTCAATAAGAAATATCTGGCAAAAAACAATCTCAACGTTTCCATTCGAATATTCATTTCTTGACGACCACTTTGAAAACCTTTATAAAGATGATCAGCAATTAAGTTCAGCAGTATCAATAATGACTATCCTGGCAATACTAATTTCATGCATGGGATTGTTTGGATTAGCTGCCTTGATTACGATAGGTCGAACAAAAGAAATTGGCATCCGAAAAGTACTTGGAGCAAGTGAAGTTCAGATTTGGGCTCTACTGTCTCAAAATTTTGTTTTGTTAATTATAATTTCCTTTATTCTAATAGTTCCAATTTCTTATTATTTGCTCTCAGCGTGGTTACAGAATTTTGCCTACCACATTACGATTAATCCATTGATATTTGGCTTGAGTGGAGCAATTGCCTTTGCTATTGGGTTGTTGACTATTAGTTATCATACAGTGAAAACAGCAAGAATAAATCCCGTTGATAGTTTGAAAAATGAATAAAGAAGTAGCCGAGGGGACATAGAATAATTAATAACCACACCAATGCCAGTGCCGTGGCATTTTTTATGAGAAGATTACGACTTATTACAATTCTTACAATAGTTCTACATGGACACGTCTTGTTATCACAAGATATTCAATGGGACGAGAAGAAATTCATAAAGGAGAATACAATCTCATTTGACAAGACGATCGAAAATATTTCCCCTGCCGATTTTAAGAAATTAAGTCTCGGCAACGACATAAAAGTCTTTGGATTAGGCGAAGCCAATCATGGGACTAAGGAATTTCAAATATTGAAATTAAAACTGGCAGAGTATCTAATTCAGGAAAAAGGACTGAATACAATAATGCTTGAGTTTCCATACTCACAAGGATTACTAATTGATGACTACGTAAAAGGAAAAAATAAGGACGGATTAAAAATATTGACTAATCAAAAGAACAGTGAATATAAAAACACGGTCTTTATTGATTTCATTGACTCAATCAAAAAATTGAATGAAACGAGAGATGAAATTGATAAAATTAATTTTCTTGGCGGTGACATCTTTGGTAAACCGACAGCAATAAAATTGCTAAAAGAATATTTTAGCAAAGTAGACCCATCGGAGCAAATGATCTTCACCAAGTATCAAGAGTTAGAAGCCAAAACGTACTTGAGCGTATTCGAACAAGATAAAAAGTTGTTTGTGAAATTATCAAAAAAAGTTAGTAAGATTTTAAAAAGTAATAGAGAAGAATATATCCAAAAAAGCTCCGAGACTGATTATAATAAAGCAACAAGACTTGCAGAATCGTTAAGGTTAAAGTGGAAGGGTAACGAGCGAGCGATTTCGTTTGCAAATAATGTAATGAGAACTTTATCTGAAAACCCAAAGAATAAGATGTTAGTAATTGCACACAATCGACATATCGGTATGCTAAGTAAAGAAGTAGGGAAACTATTAAAGGATAAGTTAAACGACAGATACTTGTCTATAGGAACTGATTATGAAGAAGGGACATTTTCCCTATGGAATCTCAAAGATGTAAACAAGAGATTTGTTGATTCTTTATATACCCCGAAATTTGAAATCGGATTTGCCAATAAGTTTTCTGGCTTAGCTGGTGATTTCCATTATATTTCGCTAATTGAAACCAGGAAAGTCAAGTCTGATTGGGCTAACAAAGAAAACTACATTGCGAGTATTGGAATGGGTTTTAATAAAGACCTTTACCCGATAGACTTCAGACAGAAAGCTATCTTAGCAAGATACTTTGACGCCATATTTATTTTTAAAAAGATACATCCTATTAAAAGATTTGAGTAAAAAACACCACACAACAATGAACTGTATTGAACATGGCGGGGGTGTTGTGTTATAGTTTTGGTTTCTTAATTTCGTTTGGTTTCACATGCCAACGTTAGCATCCCACTTGCTAATTCTCCATATACTTTTTCTTATACTCCAGCGGTGTATGATTAGTAAACGCTTTGAATTGCCTGTTAAAATTAGAGAGTGTATGAAAACCACTATCGTAGCAAGCCTGCGAGATATTGATTTGTTTTTCAATCAGCAGCTTACACGAATACCCAATTCTGATTTCGGTGAGAAAATCTGAGAACGTTTTATTCGCATGGGTTTTAAAATATCGACTAAAAGAAGCCGGAGCCATATTGGCAATACCAGCCACCTGTTCCAAACTTATTTTCTCGCGAAAGTTTTTCATCACGTAAGCATGTACTTTGTTCATTCGTTCGGTGTCCGATTCTTTTAATGAATTTGTATATCCAGCACTAGCGAGCAATTTATAGTCTGCCGTGTGAGAGAGAACATTTAGTATTTTTAATAATTCCAAAACGCTTTCAAAATCTTTTGTCTCCAGTAATTGAGTCATCATGGTTTTCACTTGTTCTGCGGTTGTGCCGGTGATCTCCATCCCACGCTGTGCTTTCGTGAAGAGTTGTTTGATGCGATACATTTCGGCATGCTGTAGGATCGGTTCTCCTAAGAAGTTCTCGTGAAAATAAATGACAATGCCTTCTGTGGTGAGTTGCTTATTCCCCTCCAGGTATTCCATGTCGCTTCGCCATACATGAGGCAGATCGGGTCCTGTAAAAACTAAGTCACCTTTTTTAAATGGACTCACATGATCTCCGATAAATCGTGTGCCCGTCCCCTTCAATACAATAAATAACTGGTACTCCGAATGAAAATGAAAATCAGGATCAAAGTGTGATGCGTGCAGTAGCTTCACTTCAAAGGCCCTTTCAGCAGAGATGGGAGATTTTTGGAGGGCGGCTTTCATGCGACTGACACTTATTTGCCACTAAATG
>JANOQK010000419.1:0-1840 GCA_031414855.1 Bacteroidia bacterium
CTCACAATCTCGAGATGACTGACAATCAGATTACCGATAATAAAACAGTGGGCACAGGCATCATTAGTTATGATTTGGTAGCCGCTATCAATCAAGGTGAAGTGGAACAAGAAGGCGCTATTGGTGGAGTGCAAACAGTGAATAATAGCTACAAAGAGGATCCTCTTTACAATCCTTATCCATATCAGATCTATATTCATCACAACACCTATGAAAACAGGCATTGGTTTCCATCGCTGAGTGGAGATATTGGAAAGCTATTTTTGACAAAATCTTTTATGAGCCCGCCTGATATAGCGTATGATGGTATACTCGATCCAAAAATGAAAAATGCAAAAATATGCGCGCAAGAAAACGGAGACATCACAGTCATGAGTCTGGATGCAGGAAATGATTTTAAGGATCTTTCGAAAGACCCAAAGAAACTTGATTGCGAGGGAGCAAAAATTAGTTTGAAATGAACCTCACCGCAATTAGGAACAGACGAGGAAAAAAATCTATTCTACTAAAGGCATTCTTCTTTCTGCTTTTTGCTTTTTGCTTTTTCTCTTGTCAACCCAAAAAACAAGAAACGATAATAGTTGCCGAAGAAACCATCACCGCCAATCCTGATTTAGCATCCATCGGTAAAATCAAATTATCAGAATATGGATTTTTTAAAGGCTCACTCAAAGATCTTTCACCTGAAGAAGGTGTGATTCCCTACGAACTCAATTCCGCTTTGTTTTCAGATTACGCCTACAAAAAGAGATTTGTAAAAATTCCATCGGATAAAAAAGCGATTTACAATCCAGATGAAGTGCTTGAATTTCCGGAAGGAACAGTTTTGATTAAGAATTTTTATTACCCAGCCGATTTTAGAAATCCTGAAAAAGACATTCGTATTCTAGAAACAAGATTGCTAATTCATGAAAGCGGAACATGGAAGACATTGCCGTATATCTGGAACGATGAACAAACAGAAGCCTACTTAAGTGTTGCCGGTAAAAATATGAATGTGTCCTGGACTCACTATGACGGGAGCACACGACAAGTTAATTATTCAGTTCCGAACATGAACCAGTGCAAAGGCTGTCACATGCGTGGCGATAAAGTCATGCCAATTGGTCCATCTGCCAGACAATTGAACGGTGACTATAATTATGGAGAGAGAAAACAGAATCAACTCGTTCATTGGGATGTAGCAAATATCATCGAAGGGTTGCCCGCCATAAAAGAAGTTCCAGTGTTGGCGGCTTACAGCAATTCATCTGAATCAATTGACAACCGGGCACGCGCCTGGCTGGAAATCAATTGCGCGCATTGTCACCGTGCAGATGGCCCCGCAAAAACCAGTGGTCTTCATTTATTGGCCAGTGTGACCGATAAATTTAAGATTGGAATTGGTAAAGCACCAGTAGCAGCGGGCAAAGGTTCCGGTAATTTGTTGTATGGAATTGTTCCTGGAAAACCCGATGAATCCATTTTACAATTTCGAATTGAATCCCTTCACCCAGGCATTATGATGCCCGAACTTGGCCGTAAACTTAAACACGAAGAGGGTGTTGCGTTGGTGAGGCAGTGGATTAGTGAGATGAAGCCTTGAGCAAGTCCTTATCTGGTTACGATTCCTTGCTTTCTGTTTATTACCTTAGAAGACAAAAAAATAGTCCGCAATGAAGATCAAGAATACACTTCTCTTAACTTCTCTTCTTGTACTGACGAGTAAAAGTTTTTTGTTTGCTCAAACCTCCACCGAAAAACCAAACATTCTTTGGATTTCAGTGGAAGATATTAGTCCACTGCTGGAAGTGTACGGGGACAAAAGTATTAAGACCCCCAATATTGATCGCCTTGCTAA
>JANOQK010000420.1:0-3155 GCA_031414855.1 Bacteroidia bacterium
GATAAACCACTCCACCGTTTGGAGCCGTTGGATTATCTGAAAATGGGCGAGAAAAATGCTTCAGCAATTCATGATGCGCTAATGCTCTTAAGAAATACATTTCACCTTTATACCCATCAATAGTTAGTTGAGGTAGTGTCGAACTTGGTGTCGCATTATTCAAACCTTCCAGTACAACATTGGCTTGATTGATAAGGGCATATAATGTTTGCCACATAAAATCATTATTTGCTGTGGTAGGGTCATACGCGGCATCATAGGTAATTCCAAAAAACGCCTGAGTGCTTATCACATCTTCTCCACGGTTATCACCTTGCTCCACGTGAGCTGCCCCAAAAGGATATCCTCGAATAGCTCCACCAGCATAAAATCCAGACTGGGCTGCATTATACACTCCTACCACAGTCAATTCTATAGTTCCAGCAGTTGCAAAAGCTGTCGTATTTGACAACGAACCTGCCGGCTGAAATTCCAATATTTCATCGCATGAAGAAACCACTACCAACACTGAGGCCAGCATTACTCTCACGAAATATGTTCCTATTATATTTTTCATATTCATTAATTATTAAAGACCCACATTAATACCAAACGTGAATGTTCTAAACAAAGGATTTGTGTTGTTATCTAAACCTACGCCCAGTTCGGGATCAATGCCTGTGTATTTTGAAAACGTAACCAAGTTCTGCCCCTGAGCAAATATTCTAACGCTTGACAGTTTGAAATCGCCTGTTTTATCCAAAACTGATTTAGGAATGCTATAGCTTAAAATAATGTTTTGAATCTTAAGAAAATCTCCTTTCTCAACAAATCTTGAGATAGCTGTGCCAGATTGATTTACCTGTGGATTTCTATTTAGCCAAAGTTTAGGCACATCTGTGTTAGGATTCTCGGGAGTCCAGCGGTTTAACAAACCTTTACCAGAATTGGTGAAGTCCTGATTCAAAAGATTGTCCTGAGATGTTTGGTTGTAGACAGAGTTACCACCCTGAAAGCGCAAGAACACCTCTAAAGAAAGCCCTTTGTAACTCACCGTATTGGTAAGGCCACCATAATATTTAGGAAGAGTTGAACCTAAAATGCTACGGTCACCACCAGCACTTACGTCTGCCGGGTTAAGTGTGGCCGATACTCCGTTGATGGTAGTTACAGTTTCAACCAGTCCATTGGCTGCATCATAGTATGAATAGGCACCCGTGTTGCCATTTCGTTGAACGATGCTTCCATCTCCTTTTTCATAAAGCGGATGCCCGTTTGATGGATTCACCCCGGCATATGTATATCCATATATAGAATTTTGGGTATCGCCTTCTCGTGTAATTAGATAGTTACCGATAAGTGGCAGGGTTTCACCCAGTGTATTTTTCGCTAAAGCTTTTACTTCATTTTTAATAGAAGTAAAGTTGGCGCTTACGTCCCATCTAATGCCATTCGAAGAATTTACTGGAGTTGCATTAACTGTAAATTCTAAACCCTTGTTAGAAACTGCTCCTACGTTCTTCTTTATCGAGTTATTTGGTATACCAACTGAAGGTACAGTAGGGGCATCCAGGATCAATCCATCAACATCGTTAGAAAAGTAATCGAAGACAAAGGAGATCTTGTTATCCAAGAAACCAAAATCAGCACCAAAATTTAGCTTTTTACTAGTCTCCCACTCAAGGAATGGATTTCCTGCCTGTGTGAAACTTGCGCCATTCTGACTTCCATATCTACCCGCACCATACAAACTCTGATATGGAAAGGTACCAATGTCAACATTACCCACCTGAGCATAACTTCCACGAAGTTTCACGTCATTCACAAAACTTGTCAACCCTGAACTTTGAAAGAATTCCTCTTGAGATAATCTGTATCCAAATGAACCGCCATAAAACGTACCATTTCTGGTAGCCTCAGGCAAGTTGGAAAGGGCATCATTTCTGATACTTACTCCAACCAGATATTTGTCACTTAATGAATAATTCAAACGACCAAAATAAGAAGCGAAACCATTTTGTGAATAAGTACCACCAGATGTAGGTGTCACAAACTGACCACTGATCAGGTTATCCTGAATAAAGAAGACATCAGAAAAATTAGCTCCTTGCGCAAAAATACTATTAACAGTCGTCTGTTGAAATTCAACACCAGCTACAGCATCGAAGCTATGGTTACCGAAATCCTGGTTGTAGTTAAGTGTGTTTTGAGTATTCCAACGAGTCACTTCTCTGAATTGCTGAAATACAACTCCATTTGAACCGCGGCCATCCCCATGTCTTGGATCAAGTGATTGAAAATCCTGATTACCTGTATAGTCAAGTCCAAATTGTGTTTTAAAACTTAAGCCTTCCGCAATATTGACCTTACCGTAGATATTTCCCAAAACACGGTTAGTTGAGGCCACAAATTGATTTTTGTCCAATACAAACTGAGCGTTGGTATAGTTGTTATCAATGTTACGTGTATTTGGTCCTGAGCCCAACACCGAACCATCCGGAGAAAGGTTGTAACCAGTAATATTGTTTACATCAAATGGCGATACGTTTGGAAACAATCTTAATCCAGCTGAAATATTGCCTGATAAAGCATTTGTTCCAGAGTTAAGACCAGTTGTATTACTTCTATTAACAGAAAGTCCTGTACCTACTTCCAGGAATTTATTGAATTTATGATCCACGTTTGTCCTAAAAGAAAGACGGTCAAATTCGTTAGCAACAACAGCGCCTTCTTGTTTTTGATAGCCAACTGAAAAGTAATAGTTAGTCGATTGGTTTGATCCGCCAACTCCCAAGTTATAGTTCTTGAAAGCTCCTCTGCGAAGAATTACATCTTGCCAATCTGTTTCAACTCCATCAGGATTTGCAACCGCACCAGCTGCCACCCCAGAGTTTGCCAATTTTTCGTTTGCAATCAGAATGAATTCCTCTGAGTTAAGAAGATCAAATTTATTAATGGCTTCGCTGAAACCAGTTGTAACAGAGAAGTCCACTTTTGTTTTTCCTTTGCTCTTATCACCACGTTTAGTTGTAATTAAGATGACACCATTTGCTGCTCTTGAACCATAAATGGCAGTTGCAGCACCATCTTTTAAGATATCATAAGATTCAATGTCACTTGGGTTAATGTCTGCAAGTGGGTTTGTATTGATCACAGCACTCTGATTTCCTGTTACC
>JANOQK010000421.1:0-17249 GCA_031414855.1 Bacteroidia bacterium
TCCATGGGCGAGAAAACAATTGAGCAACTGTATGAGTTGGGATTAGTAAAGAGCCCTGCCGATTTATATGATTTGAAAAAAGAAGACCTCTTAAAGTTAGAAGGCTTCAAAGATCTTTCGGTTAAAAATATATTGAGTGGAATTGAAGCTTCCAAGGCTACACTATTCGAGTCGGTTCTTTTCGCCATTGGCATTCGGTATGTCGGAAAAACAGTGGCCGAAAAACTTGCACGTTATTTCAAAAGTATTGATAACATCGCGAAAGCAACTTATGAAGAACTTCTCAACGCACCTGAGGTGGGCGAAAAAATCGCACAAAGCGTAGTAGCCTACTTTTCAAAATCAGAAAACAGAAAAGAAATAGACCGATTAAGAGCCGCTGGACTTCAAATGATTTCTGATGAAAAAGAACCTGAGCGAGTAAGTTCCATTCTCGACAATAAATCATTTGTAATTTCTGGCACCTTTCAAAAATACGAGCGCGATCAGCTAAAAGATATAATTATAGCAAATGGCGGCCGCGTGTTATCAGGTGTCTCCGGAAAACTGGATTATCTGGTGGCTGGAGAAAATATGGGGCCATCTAAATTAGAGAAGGCGGAGAAGTTGGGAGTGAAAATAATTTCAGAAACAGAATTTAACAATATGCTTAAAGGTTAGTATCAGCAAAATCCATTGGCATTACCTATCCGTTGTCTGTGTCCACACGACTATCAGGCTTAAACCAGAATTTGGTGTTACTTGCCTTGCAAAAATCTGTTTATATTTCGGGATGTTTAAAATGAACTTTCTAAAGTGGCGCACCGATTCAGCTTTGAAGAAAAACAAATGCCTGAGGGCGAGTTTACCTTATAAGCAAGCCAAAAATATTGGAATCATTTTTAGCGTGGAAGACAAGCAAAAACATCTTGACATTAAAGATTTTATTGGCCATCTGGAAACAGACGGCAAACAGGTAAAGGTGTTGGAGTTCCTTCCGAAAAAGAAAGAGAACTATGAGTTCCTGTTTGACTTTTTCACCGTACAAGATCTTTCCTTTTGGGGCTCCATAAACTCTGAACTTGCCGAAAAATTTTCAGAAACTCCATTTGACTATCTGTTTTGCATCGACAATCAGTCCAATCCCCTAGTCCTAAACCTTCTGGCCAGAAGTAAAGCCCGATGCCGAGTTGGAAAATTTGTGGAAGATGAAAGCCCTTTCTTTGAGCTAATGATTGAAAGCAAAGGCACAACAAAAGGACTTATTGATAACATGTATAAGTACACTCGACAATTGAAATAAGAATCGCAATGAAAAAGCTGTATGGCACAGGTGTGGCATTGGTCACTCCCTTTGAGGAAGATGGACAGGTTGATTTTCGTGGATTAAAAAAGTTATTGACGCACACAGCCAAGGGTGTTGATTATTTTGTGGTTATGGGCACAACCGGTGAATCTGCCACCTTAACAAAAGAGGAAAAAAATAGAATATTGACTTTTGTCAAAGAAAACAATATAAAGAATCTGCCAATAGTTTATGGAATTGGAGGGAACAATACACCAGAAGTTATAGAGGCTATTGAAGCAACCGACTTAAGCGGAGTCGATGCCATCCTATCAGTTAGTCCTTACTATAACAAACCTTCACAAGAGGGAATCTACAGGCATTTCGTTTGCATTGCTGACAAAAGCCCAGTCCCTATTTTATTATACAATGTTCCCGGACGAACTGCTTCCAACCTGATTGCCGAGACAACTTTACGATTGGCTCAACATCCTAGTATCATTGGTATTAAAGAAGCATCGGGCAATCTGGAACAGTGCATGAAAATTGTCAAAGAAAAGCCAAAAGACTTTATGCTTATCTCTGGTGATGATATGCTTACTGTTCCGCTTTATGCCATTGGCGGAGTGGGTATCATTTCTGTATTGGCTAATGCGTTTCCTGTCATCTTTAAAAAAATGAAAGAATTTTCATTTGCTGATAACTATGCGAAAGCAGCAGCAGAGCAATTTAAACTTTTAGAAGTAAACGGGCCGATGTATGAAGAAGGAAATCCGGTAGGTGTGAAACACGTGTTAACTCTAATGAATATCTGCAGCAACCAAGTAAGATTGCCCTTAGTAAGAGCTTCCAAAGAACTTCAAAGAAAAATTGAAAAGGTCTGCATTGGCCTGAAATAAAAAAGGGGTGCTAAAAGCCCCCCTCCTTTTTTGAGTTGAATCCCGTTATTTAGGCTCTTTGTTCTTCAATTCCTGCACTTCTGCACGGATGGCCTGAGCAATATTTTTGAGGTCTTGCATACCCTTACGCACACGAGTACCGGCTGCGCTGTTGGCTTTGTTATAAAACTTGTCTGCATCAAGTTCGATCTCTGTAATTAGGGCTTTTAACTCTTCAAATTTTTTCATTGTTATGGGGTGTTTAGATTAAAAATTCATTTCCGTAATGCTAAATTAACGAAAAACGTTTAAAAACAAGTCGAAAACCCATTTTTTTACATTCCCTTCGTCACAGAAACCAATTCTTCCTTACGGTAAAACCCGCTGTCCAGCTTCGCTTTAAGTGCAGAAAAAGCAGTCAAAGTCTCCTCTACATCGGCTAAGGTATGGGCTGCCGTAGGAATGATTCGGAACATGATAATGTCCTTAGGCACAACAGGATAGATCACCACAGAGCAGAAAATATTGTAGTTCTCGCGCAGATCCATCGCCATATTTGCAGCTTCGCCAACCCCACCCTTAAAAATGACAGGAGTAACCGGAGATTGGGTAGTTCCAATATAAAAGCCTCTTTCTTTCAAACCGTCCTGCATAGCCCTGAAAATCTTCCAAAGATTGTCTTTTAGCTCTGGTCGTGTCCTTAACAACTCCAGGCGTTTCATGCCTCCGATCACCAAAGGAAGGGGTAAACTCTTAGCAAAAATCTGTGAGCGAACACTATAGCGTAGGTACTTCAAAATTTTTGCGCTACCCGCCACAAATGCACCAATGCTTGCCATGGATTTGGCAAATGTTGAGAAGTACAGGTCAATCTGATCTTGCACACCTTGCTCCTCGCCTGCACCTGCACCTGTTTTGCCCATTGTTCCAAAACCATGAGCATCATCGACCAACAATCTGAAATTATATTTCTGTTTTAAAGCAACAATTCCTTTCAAATCGCCCATATTACCCGACATCCCGAATACACCTTCTGTGATCACCAAAATACCACCTCCGGTTTCATCTGCAATTTTCGTTGCGCGCTGAAGTTGCTTCTCCAGATTTTCCAAATTATTATGTGGGTAAACAAAACGTTTGCCGATATGTAAACGAACACCATCGATTATACACGCATGAGATTCCGCATCATATACAATAACATCTTTACGATCTACCAAGGCATCAATAATAGATAGTACCCCTTGATACCCATAGTTTAACAACATCACATCTTCCTTCTTCACAAATTCAGCCAACTGGCGCTCAAACTCCAAATGATGTACCGAGTTACCCGACATCATGCGAGCTCCCATTGGTGCTGCTAAACCATATTTGGCTACAGCCTCTGTATCGGCCTTTCTTACTTCAGGATGGTTGGCTAATCCCAGGTAATTATTCAAACTCCAGTTCAACACTTGCTTACCATTGAACATCATACGAGGGCCAATATCTCCCTCCAGCTTAGGAAAGAAGAAATAATCATCTGGGAGATGAGAATACTTGGCCAGAGAACCGGCCTCCATTTTTAGCTTGTCAAATAGGTCTACCATTATCTTGCTTTAGTTCGTTAAAAATTGGGGCGAAAATAAGCAAAAAACATTAAAATCAAGACTTTGGTGTTGGTGCTGCCAAGGCTGGGATGGGCGTAAATGTGCCCGGAAAGCTCAAAAATCTTCAAATGTGCTTTTGAATCTCGGATTGACAAAATTGTTGAGCTTAGTGCCAAACCGATAATTCAAGCCGAAAAATGTCTCGAAGTTATAGCTCGATTGGAGTTGCCTTGTTCGGCTCAACACCTCTTCGCCAGTTGCGCCTTCTGCAGGTAAATAAATCTGATCATGCACCAGACCCCCAAACAAATAAACATAGACCGAGAGGCCACCTGTTACGCGAACCTCCATTTGGGTAGCCACTCCAAGGTTATTTATTTTCCAATTATGAAAATAATTACGGTAGCTAATACCTGTATTAATGGTACCCCACTTTTGATTGAATGAGATATTGAGTTCAGCATTGTGACCCGCTAACATTTCCTCTGTTTTGTTATAGATGGTAGTGTCGTAATAATTATTCTGCTGGAGTCCAATTCCATATCGAAGGGTTAGGAAACGATTGTTTACATCTTTGTACGGAAAAATACTGTATTCAATCTGCGGCAGCACATACACCCTTGACTTGTAGTTATTGAAGGTGTTATTAAGAAAGGAAAGTTGATACCCATACGACCAATGTTGATTTATACTTTTGACAAGGGTGTGTTCAAAGTTGTAGTTTGTATTTTTTACCACCACTTCCAGCGGACCAGCGTCAGTATCATATTCATAAGAGGATTTTTCCTGACCTCCAAAAAAACCAAATAGTATTTTCCAATCATCGGTAGTGCGGTTAACCCGAAAGTTCCCTCTTACTTCTGAACTTTTATATACCTGATCCATATTGATGTTTCCATTGGCACCCACCCGAAACGTCCAGTAATTCCATTTGTCTTTTGTCAGGTTGGAGTTGCCTGCAGAGTCCGTTGTTACTTCCGTTTTCATCGTGATCGCAATACCTTCTGCTTGACTGGTTTTAGCAACTAATGGCGTAAGACCGATTTTCAAATAGTTAAGCATTTTGGCTCTGAGCTCGAAGTCGGTGGCATTCGGATCAGTAGCAAACTTTAGTGTGTCTCTGGTATGTTTAAAAGAATTTTGACCAAAAAATATCATTTGATACTGCCTGCCACCACTACCATTTCGAATGTCAGTGATTAATACATGTACGTCAGCCGCTACCCTATCCAATAGAAAATCCACCACGTTAATCTCCGATCGGACAAACATCATATCACAAAAAGTATTACTGCAGTCGATAAACACCTTAAGTTTTTGATCAGTTTTCTCCTGGGCGTTAATGGAAGAGCCTGCCAGTAAAAAAGTGGCGATAAATAAATAGCTTTTCATACAAATAGTGTTTGGGGCAATTGCGTATACTCTTAGCGAAGAAGAAAGTTACTGACAGCTGGATTTAACGTAGCATCTAGTAGGATTATTATACGAGTGGTAAACTCTGTTTAGGTTCAATCAGAGATCAAACCTGCCCCAATAAGCACAGCTGAGATCAGTTGGTTTTGGCTTTATTCTGAAATTGAGATTAGTCGATTTTAAATTTAGATTTGTGAGAAGTGAACACCTGAGATGACAAAAATCAAAAAACTACTTGTTGCCAACCGTGGCGAAATTGCCTTGCGCGTGATGCGCAGTGTGCGTGAGATGGGTATCAAAACCGTTGCCGTGTTTAGTGAAGCAGATCGCCACGCACTTCATGTCCGGTTTGCCGATGAAGCCATTTGCATTGGTGCACCACCCTCTTCAGAATCGTACCTCCGAATAGAAAAGATATTGGCTGCTGCAAAAGAATCAGGTGCAGATGCTATTCACCCTGGGTATGGATTTTTATCTGAGAATGAGGATTTCGCAAAGGCAGTAAAAGACGCTGGGCTCATATTCATTGGTCCATCAGCAGAGTCAATTGAATTGATGGGAAGTAAACTTGCAGCGAAGACCGCTGTCGCAAAATTTGGTGTGCCCCTTGTGCCCGGAACCTCTGAGCCTATTTCAGATGTGAAAGCAGCAAAAAAAATAGCCTCAGAAATCGGATATCCTGTGCTTATTAAAGCCAGCGCAGGAGGAGGTGGAAAAGGTATGCGCATGGTTGAGAATGAAGCAGAATTTGTCGAGCAGATGGATAGAGCTGTTAGTGAAGCCAAATCAGCTTTTGGAGATGGATCGGTGTTCATAGAAAAATTTGTAACCCAACCACGTCATATCGAATTTCAGATTTTTGGTGATCAGCATGGAAATGTTGTTCATCTATTCGAGCGTGAATGTTCTATCCAAAGAAGACATCAAAAGGTAGTGGAAGAAGCACCCTCTTCCGTCCTTACACCCAAACTTCGAAAGGAAATGGGTGAAGCTGCTGTCAACGTTGCACGAGCAGCAAACTATTATAATGCCGGAACGGTAGAGTTCCTTGTAGATGATAAGCTGAACTTCTATTTCCTGGAGATGAATACCCGATTACAAGTGGAGCATCCGGTCACAGAGCAGATTACAGGACTCGATCTTGTGCAATTGCAAATAAAGGTAGCAGAAGGTGAAAAGCTTCCCTTCAAACAGGAAGATCTGAAAATTACGGGCCACGCGATAGAGGTAAGAGTATACGCAGAAGATCCTGCCAATAACTTCTTGCCCGACATTGGAACACTAAAAACGTATAAGCGACCTCAGGGTCATGGCATTCGTGTGGATGATGGATTTGAACAAGGTATGACCATCCCCTTTTATTACGATCCCATGATTGCAAAAATGATTTGCTCAGCCGAAACAAGGGAAGCAGCCATAGAGAAAATGATTCGCGCCATTGATGACTATGAAATCACAGGGCTAGAGACGACACTTGGCTTCTGTAAATTTGTCATGCAACATGATTCATTCCGTAGCGGAAATTTTGATACTAAATTCATCGAGAAATATTTCAAGCCAGAATACTTACTTGGTAAGGCAACAATTGAGGAAGAAATGATTGCGGCAGTCCTTGCCTCAGCATTGCTCACCCAATCAGGCAATCAATCAAAATCAGATGCCGAAATGATGCCCTCAACGGAGAGCAAGTGGAGAAAAAATCGCCTTTGATTGTTGATGGTATTATGAAAGTATTAACTCGCCCCCTTATTCTGGCTTCAAGTTCTCCACGAAGACAATTCTTAATGAAGGAAGCTGGGTTCCAATTTAAAGTGGAAGCTCCGGATATCGATGAATCATTTCCATCAGACATGGATGTGAAGTTGGTTCCAAAGTTCTTGGCCGAAAGCAAAGCAAACGTATTTGCTCATAAAATCACTAATGAAATAGTGATTACAGCCGATACTGTTGTTATCCTGAATAACAACATCCTGAATAAACCAGCAGATCGCGCTGAAGCTATTTCAATGCTGACTGAGTTGTCCGGAAAAACACATTTGGTTATCACAGCTGTGTGCCTTTTCAGCAAAGAAAAAATTGATACGTTTGACGACCACACCGAAGTGACATTTAAAAAACTGAGTCTGGAAGAAATTGAATTTTATATCGATACCTGGAAGCCCTTCGATAAGGCTGGAGCTTACGGGGCGCAAGATTGGTTGGGTATGGTAGGCATAGAGAAAATAAACGGCAGTTATTTCACAGTGATGGGTATGCCCATGCATAAAGTGTACTCACACCTGATGAACTTTTGATGAGGAAGCTCTGGGGTCTTCTTAAGAAACATTGTCAAGAAGACTTCCATCCAACCTATTATGCCAGCGTTGCATTATTCCTATTCTGTTCTCTCGCTTTCAATTATTACATCGGACTAGAAAATAAAATTATTGACCGTCATCCTGATGAACCTGCACGGGTAATTTGGTATTTTCTATTATATGCATTTGCATACTATGGAGGAAGTTTGCTCATGATCCATTTCAAAAAGAGAAATGATCTTCTCTACTCAAAACAATTTTGGTGGCTAACAGGAATAGGGATTCTCCTTCTTGCCCTTAACAGCGGGTTCCCCTACATGACCGTTATTCTCAGGCAACTGGAAATTGATATCCATCTATTCTTATGGATTTACGCTATCGGTAATAATGCTATTGGGTTTTTGTTAATTGCCCTACCGTTATTTGTATTGCATTTCTTTACCCTCCCGAAAACTAAACTATATGGTTTAACTCAACGCTTTGATGCCTGGCCCTACTTTGCGTTGCTGTTGGTCATCCTTCCTATTATTGTCACCGTATCTTTCGATAGTAACTTCCAAAACTATTACCCAACCTATAAGTCCAATTGGGTTGCAGAATCAGTCCCCTGGCCAGTCTGGCTACCGATGATTACTTATGAATTCGTTTATGGACTCGACTTCTTTAATACAGAATTTCTTTTCAGAGGATTTATGGTCATCGGGCTAGCGCATATCTTAGGTAAAGATGCTATTATTCCAATGGTGGTCACCTATTGCTTTCTACATTTTGGAAAACCAGTTGGAGAAGCCATCAGCTCAATATTTGGTGGGTATATCTTAGGTATAATTGCTTTTTATACGAGAAGCATTTGGGGCGGGGTAATGGTGCATGCAGGTCTCGCGTGGATGATGGAACTTGCTGCCTACTTGCAAAAGGTTTTCTAAATCAAACCCTTATAGATGTTCATGAGGTTTGTTGCAATCACCTTGGGCTCGAACCGTTCAATATAAGTCTTAGATTTTTCAGTCATTTGCTTCGCCTTAGCCTCATCGGAAAGGACTACCTCTAAAGCACTAGCAAGTTGTTGAGGACTATTAGAATCCACATACAAACAATCAGGTCCACCAGCTTCTGAAAAACAAGAACCTTCAGAAGTAATCACTGGGACTCCACATGAAATGGCCTCTACAATGGGAATACCAAAACCTTCAAACAAGGAAGGATAGACAAAGACTTTCGCTAACGTATAGATGGCTGGCAAATCTGAGAAAGCGGCATTGTGAATAAAGTGGACTCGTTTCTCTAAACCATTTGCAGCTATAAAATCTGTAAGTATTTTCAGATAAGGAGTTGTTCTACCCACCACTACCACTGGCAAATCATTCTTTAATGATTTTAGCGCTTGCAACACCAACAACACATTCTTTCGCGATTCAATAGTGCCTACATTTAAAATAAAATCAGATGGGAGTTTATAACGCAGTTTTACTTCATTCAACTGCTCGCGTGTGACTGCTTTTTTAAAATTGGGGTGACACCCCTGATAGACAACTTCAATCCTTGAAGGATCAACCTGAAAGAATTCAACCAGATCATTTGCTGTTTGCTGACTGATCGCAATTATCTTATCAGCCGATTGGCATGCCTTGCTCATCTTCCAGTTATAAATCCGGATGTCTACGGGGTTATAAAATTCCGGGAATCGTTTAAAGATTAAATCATGCACAGATACAACCGTTCTTAGCCGTTTAGGCTTGGTAAGTGGCAGTTCATTACTTAGCCCATGAAAGATCTGAACACCATCATGTGCTGCAATGTTACCAAGGCTGTATGATCTCCAAACACTTCCTAATCGCAAAGAAGAAGTTAAAGATGATGGTTGATTGAGTTTAATCGATGGATGTTGAATGAGGTTATTCACCTCAGGATGATTTCGCACCTTAGGCGCATACAGTGTGTACTTATGCTCAGGAAAGGATTCACTTAGGGCACTTACTACAAATCGGCTGTAGTTGCCAAGCCCGGTGAAGTTATTGAAGAACCTCTTGGCATCAAACCCAATTCTCACTTCGGAAATGTTTTTTTGTAAAGCTCAATACTCTGCAGAATAATTTCTTTTGCTTTTTCCTTCGACTGGAATTCGTCTACAACAACCTTTTTATTCTCCAGGACTTTATAATTTTCAAAAAAGTGTTTTAGCTCCACTTTAAAATACTCAGGCAACTCACTTACGTCTTTAATATGACTTACACTGGCATCTTGCATAGCCACCGCAATAATCTTGTCATCTGCTTCCCCTCTGTCAATCATGCGCATAACACCAATTACTTTGGAAGGAATCAAACAACCAGGCACTACCTCCACTTGCGTCAACACCACAATATCTAATGGGTCGTGATCTTCTCCAAGCGTTTGAGGAATGAATCCGTAATTGAGTGGATAATACATGGATGCATAGATCACACGATCCAATTTAATAAGACCACTCTCTTTGTCTATTTCATACTTGGCACGTGATCCTTTCGGAATCTCGATAATACCATTCACAAATTCGGGAGGATTATCTCCAATTCTAACCTCGTGCCATGGGTGTTGGATCATTGTAGAAAAAGTTAATCGTGACTAGTAGATAAGGATACGAAGATAAAAGAAAAAGCCCTGCGTTTCCGCAAGGCTCTGAATTCTTTCAATTTGGAGTTTCCTCCGATTAACTATTAACAATTAACTAACTAATCCTTCTTCTCCTCTTCCTTTTTGTCTTCCTTCTTCTTTGCCTGCACAATTTTATCGCCATCCTTCAATCGCTTAGAAACAACGAGGAACGGACCAATAACGACCTCTGTGCTATCGCCAATACCTTCCAAAATTTCAATATTATCGTAATCGCTAATACCGGTTTTCACTTCCAACATTTTTGCCACTCCTTTCTCATTTACAAAGACAACTACTTTATCTTGTTTCTTCTCAGCAGGTTTCTTTGAAGCATCCTGAACCTGTGGTTTTTTGTCATTATTGTTGTTCTCAGGCTTCTCTTCTTCACCATCTGGCTTGCGGGTAGTAACCGAAGCAAGAGGGACGGAAAGAACATTGTCTTTGCGTTTTGTAACAATCTCCACACTGGCTGTCATACCGGGGCGGAAAGGATATTTGTTTCCCTGATTGATAAGATCCTGATAAGAAGACTGCAGAATCAAAATACGAACTTCAAACTCAGTAATAGCATCAGCTGAGAGTTTGTCCTTTGCCGTATTGGCAATGTTGGTAACAATTCCTTTGAACTCCTTATTGATATTAGAGTACGCATCCACATCGATCAAAACCGTGTCACTGTAATGAACGCGCACGATATCGTTTTCATTCACATTCACGCGCACTTCCATTTTATTCAAATCAGCGATTCGAAGCATTTCTGTTCCTGTCATCGTAGCCGTTCCCACCACTCGCTCACCCTTCTTCACACTCAATTTCGAAACCACACCTTTCATAGGAGCCACCACTGACGTTTTGCGCACGTTTTCGCGTGATTCTTTCACAGAAGCCTCGGTGCTATTCACAACATACTTGGCAGCTTCAAGCGATTGCTTAGCAGATGTAAGATCGTTGGTAGCAACCTTGTAATTTTGCTGTGACAGTTGCCAGTCGGATTCCGAAATAACTTTCTCATTCCATAATTTCTCCTGGCGCTTGTAATCCTGTTCCGCTCTCATAAAATTAGCTTCGGAGCGTGAAAGAGAAGCCTTGGAAGACTCTACGTTGGCACGTTGCTGATTCAAAGCGGCTTCGGAACGTTCCAGTGCACTCAACCAAATCTCTGGGCGTATTTTTATCAGAACCTCTCCGGCTCTAACTGAATCTCCATCTTCTACATTTAAGTCAATGATCTCACCGGAAACTTCGGGTGCTAATTTTACTTCGGTAACAGGCTGCACCGTTCCCGAGGCACTTACTTTTTCAGTGATTGAAACCTTTTTTGCTTTTACTAACTCTACTTCTAGCTCCTTGCTCTTTCCAATCCATCCTTGTGATTTACCCACCACTAATAAAAGGATAACGACTATTAGTCCACCAATAAGGTAGTAAACAACCTTGTTTGATTTTTTCTTTTGCTTTGCCATTCGTTCAAAAATTATTTAGGATTAGTAGGAAATTGTTTTGCCTTGATAGAAGTCCAGTACTTTCTTCTTAAAGATGAAATTATACTTTGCGCGTGTCAGATCTGACTTTGCCTGGAACAAATCATTTTCTGAAATCTGATACTCTACGTAACTAAGTGCACCCGCATCGAAACGCTGTTTGTTCATGCGATACGCTTCTTCACGTGCATTAACCTGCTTGAGAGAAGCAGTATACGTTTTAGCAGCTGAGAACGCATCGTTATAAGCCGTCTCAATAGTTTGGCGAAGAGTGTTCTCTGTTTCTTGCTTGGTAATCAAAGCTATTTCATTTGACACTGCAGCACGCTGAACTGCGGAACGACTTTGTAAGCCATTAAAAATAGGAATGGTCAATTGAAGGTTGATGGTCTTAAATAAGTTGTCTTGCAACTGATCCCGCTGTCCGTAGTTCTCTGAAATCTGATTGACGATAGGTACCTGCACATCTGAAAAAACCGGAATTTGAGCAGGCAAGCCAGGAATTGCTCCGTTATTTGGCACGTAGCCAATAGGAGTGGTTATTATTTCATTTCCGTTTTGTTCAAAGCGTGCATTATCAGAAACACTGGAGTAGTTAGAGGTGGCATTGGCACTTAAGGTAAGTCGTGGATATAAATTTCCTTTACTTGCCTTCAAGGCCATTTCCGCGCTCTGCACTCTTAAGATAGCGGCCTTAATTTCAGGCATGGTTTGAAGGGAAATGCCATAGATTTCCTCGGGTGTTTGATTCAGAACAAGATCTTCGGTTGCAAGGTCAGGTATTTCCACATCCATTTGCGTTGAACCGGGTAATTGCATGGCCTGCTTCAGTTGTAACAAAGACAAGTTCAATGCATTCTCTTGATTGATTAGGTTAACCTCGTTGGTAGCGACTTGTGCCTCCTGATTAAGTTCATTTGATTTTGGCAAAGAACCTGCTGCCACCTGCTTTTTAATCCGCTCCAGTTGTTGCTCGCTTGAGCTGAGTTGATACTTTGTATTTCCAAAAAGCTCTTTGTTAAAGATGACGTTCGTATATAAGGTCACTACGTTGATGATCACATCGTTCTTTGCTTTAGTGAAATCCTGGTTGGAGGCATCATAATCTGCCGAGCTTTGACGAAAGGTGTTCTGCAGACGCAATCCATTAAAAAGAGTTAGGGCGCTATTGGCCTGTAGGTTAATATTATTCGAATTGCGATTGGTATACAAGTTCGTAACCGGGTTCAGGGCACGTCCGTAGTTCTGGCCATAGCCGCCTGATCCATTTAATGTGGGTAAAAAGGCCATCTTAGACTGCAACAAGTTTATCTTGCTACTCTCTATACTGTAGAGGCTCCTCTTCACACGCAGGTTTTTCTCAAGCGCTAAATCCACACACTCTTGCAGGGTGTATTGTTTGGGTGCCTCTTGTGCATACAATTCACCCAGCATTAAAAGACAAAGGATTTTAATTAGTACTACTTGTTTCATAATTATAAGCTATCTGGTTCTGTTAAATTTGTGGAACGTAAATCACTTCTTTTACCCAACTTAGACTCTTCAGGTATTCAAATGTTACAGGCTTGATGCCTGAGTCCATCTCAATAACAAGGCAAGCCAAATCATTTTTTCCCTTACGGGAAACCGACATGGTGGCGATGTTGCAATCATCATGAGCCAAAACACTGGCTATGAATGCAATACTTCCTTTCATATCATCGGCAAAGATAATAGTCGTGTGCAAGCTCGCGCTGAAATCGGCTTTAAAGCCATTTACCTCAGCGATATTGATCAATCCTCCACCCCGGCTTTCGCCCAGTACTTCAATTTCCCTCTCCCCTTTCTTCAATCTCAACCGAATGGAGTTGGGGTGCATGGTAGAGGCATTGCCTACCGACTTGAATGAATAGTTAAGTCCTTGTTGGCCAGCTAAATCAAGTGCTTCTTTGATGCGTTTGTCATCCGTTTTGTAGCCTAATAAGCCTGCAATTATCGCACGGTCGCTCCCGTGGCCTTCGTAGGTGCGGGCAAATGAATTATAGAAAATGATTTCTGCTGTTTCGGGTGTTCCCCCAAGTATTTTGTAGGCTGAGCCGCCTATTCTTACTACACCAGCAGTATGTGAACTGGATGGACCGATCATCACCGGCCCAATCATATCAAAAACGCTGCTTTTTTCTGGCATACTGCTCAAAACGGAATTTGTCGATAAAAGGATGTGGGTATTACCTATTTCTTAATTAAGCGGGCAAAAATAAGGTTTATAACGTAATGAGGGGGAAGAAATGGAGGTTTATCTTCCTTGTAGGCATGCATTGCAAATGCACCTCTAACTGATTTACTACTTCATTCAACTAGTTTGTTGGCGGAGGAGGTCAACAAAGTCAGAAATAGAAATAACATTAACCCTGGGAAATTCAACCATTGCAAGGGCAGCAAAGTGACCATCATTGGTAACAATAAAATCTGCATCACCTGCCAAGGCGGCATCCACAAATTTGTTGTCGCTAGGATCTTGAGCAATCAAATTCCAATTAAAATAGACATTGACCATTATAACATTGGGCAGGTTAATCAATAGCTCCGTGACATTTGAAGCGACTATGGAGCTAGTTTTCATAGCTATGATTTCATTGTATTCGCTTAGAATTTCATTGGAAATAATTACCTGAAAACTACCATTAAGGATTTTATCAAATATCAATCTATATTTTGACTGACGCGGAATGCTGACTAAAATCACATTGGTATCGAGAACTACCTTCATTATTTAGAACGCAGGTGTTCATTGACCCACCTATCCATTGTAGCATCTGTCCAACTGTTACTATCCCAAAGTTTGCCTGCCTCATCCGAAGCCATCTTTGCAAAATACTCACAAAGAATTTTTTTTAATTCCACCAATTGGCTCTCGGGGAGATTGTATTTGAACATTTGCAACAACTCAACCTGAAGGTTTGAAAGTGTTGTTTTTTCCATAATGAATAAACTTGATTGACAAATTTAC
The DNA here is from genome assembly GCA_031414855.1 of Bacteroidia bacterium. Taxonomy (GTDB): domain Bacteria; phylum Bacteroidota; class Bacteroidia; order Cytophagales; family Cyclobacteriaceae; genus ELB16-189. The sequence goes on from JANOQK010000421.1 coordinate 14,549, forward strand.
TTAAACTGGCTAAAACAAGCAATCCTTATGGAGAATGATGTTGACCTAGCTTTCTATTTTCGCAGTGGCACCATATCGCCTGCCGTGCATCGGTATGGAGGATTGCGATACTTTTCTTGTTGCTCTACGTTGAACTTAATCACCTCATCTCCTTCGGGGTTGCCCAAAAAGTCATTCTGTCATCACGGCCTTGTGCCGTGATCCCGGGAATCAGGGCACTGAACGGGATGCCGGAACAAGTCCGGCATGACACTGCTATCTTAATTTGACTTTTTGGTCAACCGTCCTTCTAAGTTTTAGGTTGCAACTCAGGGATAAGCCAGTGTTGGAACAAATTCGAACGACACTTCTTCCAATTGCGCACGGGTGTTCTTGAAAGCAGGAACAGGATACTTTTCTTGTTGCTCAACGTTGAACTTAATCACTTCTTTATCTGTGGCCTCATCTCCAAAAGTTACTTGTATATCTGATCTGCCGGCAGCTTTGAGTAATCCTTCGATGTACTCTTTTGCTTCTGCTTCCGCCTGAATTAATATACGGTTAGCAATGGCGAGGTTGCGAACGGTGTCCATGCGCTCGGTTAACAACTCTCCTACATAACGGGCAACCAAAGGATACAAGTCTTTGCCTGCATAGACTTGAAACGAACGTGTTTCACGCACCACTAACTGATCGATCTTGAAATGCGGTTCATTCAGGCGTGCGTGGGGCAACACTACTTGTTGAATAGAGTCGTGATCATACACGACTTTAATTTCTTTCAGATTGAGATAGGCGGTCAGTTCTACGGGCACATGAACAATAGCGCGGATGGCTTTCGTCTTATCATTTTTCTTGTGCAGGAAAAACAAGTCCTGGTAGACATGTCTGACGAGGTGCAATTCCTTAATGGATAAAATCTGTTCGAGGCTGAGGTGTTGAGGCTCCGGTTCAGATTTAACGCGGCCATAGTGCATGACACCGATGAAGGCGGCTGCCACAAGGCAAATGGCGAGGATGTAGGTGAGTGTTTTCATACTATTAAATTGTTAAACATGTGGGTGTATCTATTATAGGGTCATAAAAAAACCTCTGCAAGCCTTGCCCGCAGAGGTTTTCAATCAGCGAGGTGTCGCATTACAAATCGGGTTTGGTGAACTTGAGCTTCATTACGTCCTGGTGCTCCTGACTTTTGTATCCAAACGCGCTGCGGATGTAGAGCTTGGTGGTGAGCGCGGTATCAATCAGGTTGCTCTCATTGAGGTAGTAAACGTTGTTACGTTCTCTACGTGCTTTTTCGAGTCTGATCTCTGCCTCTGTCACGGCCTGGTTCAAGGTCTGCAGTTGTTCCAGCTTCGTCACCAGGCTTACTACTGTCAGGTCTGGTTCGTTGGGCTGATACTTGCCTTCCATAACCGCTACATTCGTTAGCTTCGCGAAGTAGCTGGCGATGGCTGCAAAGTCGCGCCCATACGTGAACGCGGTTGCCTTCTTTTCGGCTTCAGCATTTTCGGTGGCTACTGCCAGAGGTTTGGGAGTTCGGAGGCCCCAGATTTTTCGCTTACTGTTTCGCGCATCTTCCAGCGTGGCCAGGTCTATTCCGCTTGCCTTCAGCATGCCATAGATGCGCGAGCTGAGGTGGCGGATTCCCCTGAATCCTTCTACACGTTGGTTGGTAGCGAAGTCGTAAGCGTACTGAGCTTCTTTCACTTCTTCCCCTATTTGTTGCGCGATGTTCAACATGGTGGTCATCGCATTCACCTGAAGGTTTTGTTGTCCGGGGTTATAGTTTCCTCCCAACCCGGTGCAGATGCCCGTGAGCTTCCCAAAGGCTTGCATGTTTTTTGAATGTGACATAACATATATTGTTAAGTATGGTGATTGCACGCAGCCGCACACAAGACGTTGTAGTTTTTTAAACTATTTATGAAACTATATTTCATTATCTGTGCGTAACTCCAAAGACATTGGCACGTTTGCATGCGTCCGTTCATAAATTGCTTGAGAAATTTTTAAACATCAACGTCATGTCTCGCTCCCACCTAAAAACGTTCCGGTGCTCTCTCTAGAAAGTTTAGTCCGTACTCAATAAAGTTCAGTGCTTATGCTAGTTTGTACCCCCCTCCTATGAAAACGATCGGGTGCTCTCTCGAGAAAGTTTAGCGCTCTAACTAGTTTGAACTCCCCTACTGCGAAAACGATCGGGTGCGCTATCAAGAAAGTTCAGTCCGTACTCAATAAAGTTCAGTGCTCATGCTAGTTTGTACCCCCCCTCTTCGAAAACGTTCCGGTGCTTAGGCAATAAAGTTTGGCGTGGACTTGAGAAAGTTTGTTGTGTACTCAAGTTGAAAAGTTTAGGATGGTGCTTACTTACACGAGCGGATGGCGCCACTACTTTAACCCAGATTATGCATTAGAAAAAATTGCCACGACCTTCAGGTCGTGGAACAAATGAAAACAAATTAATAGGGGCTTTAGCCCAATATAATTTTGGCTGAAGCCAAATATTCTCCTTTATATATTTCCCCGACCTAAAGGTCGGGGCTATTGCATAATCTGGGTTTAATTGACTCAACAGTTTATCTGGGTGGTACTTCTTCTCGGTTGGATTGCTCATCTGACTAACCCCCCAGTGGGTCTGTTCAATAAACTATGTCAGTTGATTAACCTTGTTAAGCTATCAAATACTCTAAAGCTTCGTTGATTAAAAAAGCTTCGGCAG
>JANOQK010000422.1:0-3535 GCA_031414855.1 Bacteroidia bacterium
ACTCAATCGCTTTAGTTTGTGAGCCAACGGGTCGCCTGATTCACATGGCACGAATTGAAAAAGATGGAGCCGGTTTTAAAGAAAAAGATTCGTGGAATTTACTTTCAAGTTCCGATGAATGGATGTCGCCTGTAGAGGCAAAGGTTGGACCTGATGGTGCTGTTTGGGTATTGGATTGGTATAATTTTATCATTCAACACAACCCAACACCTAATCCCGATCGAGGAGGTTATCAGGCCGTGAATGGAAAAGGTAATGCCTATGAAAATCCTTTGCGGGATAAATCGCATGGAAGAATTTGGCGAGTGATCAGCCAGGAGGCAAAGCCAGATGAGCCGATGCAGTTGGATATCAATGAATCCGGTGAATTAGTCGATGCACTCTCAAACGATAATAGTTTTTGGAGGATGACGGCACAACGGCTTTTGGTGGAGCGGGCCAATACGGATGTGTTACCTTCTTTATATGATCTTGTCAAAAATCAGGAAATAGATGAACTAGGGCTAAATGATGCTGCTGTTCACGCTTTGTGGACTATTGATGGATTGAAAGTTATACCAGAGAACAAAGAAGCAACAGAAGTTGTGAAAGGCGCGCTTAAACATTCGGTTGCTGGAGTTAGAAAAGCTGCGATACAGATACTTTCAAAATATCCAGAAGAAGTTCAGTCAATTCTGGATGCGAATCTTATCAGCGATCCTGATCCAAACACAAGGCTAGCCGCAATTCTTTCTTTAGTAGAACTCCATGCTTCTGATGAGCTTGGAAGGAAATTGTATGAATTGAGTAAGGAAGAAAGTATTAAGAATGATAGCTGGTTGTCAAAAGCGATTTATGCAGCAGCTTCAAGACACAACAAAGGTTTTATGGCAGCCTACCTCGAAGTTAATCCTGATTATAAAGGAGAACAGGTTGCAATAATTCAACAGCGCGAAAAACCTAACATCGATGATTCGCAGTGGAAAACGATGGAGCTTCCTCAGTACTTTGAAAGAGCAGGTTTGAATATCGATGGCATTGTTTGGTTTAGGAAAATGATTGAGTTACCATCGGCTGGTAGTAATGCAACGATTTCTTTGGGACCGGTCGATGATTCAGATGAAACATGGATTAACGGTGTGCGCGTTGGCGGCATTCCAAAAGAGTACGGAAGGGAAAGAGTTTATAAAATACCTGCAGGAGTTCTTAAAGCAGGAAGAAATGTTGTTGCCGTGAGAGTGGATGACACTGGAGGTGGCGGAGGTATATATGGTAAACCCGAAAGCATGTTCATTCAAGCCGGTAAGAATAAGACATCACTGACCGGAAGCTGGAAGTATGATGTTGAAAAGGAGTACACGACTGCAAGCAAAGATGTTTTCAAAGATGTTTCGATTGCAGACGTATTTATGAAGAATTATTTTAATAAACAGGCTCAACCTGAAGTGGTAGTATCTGCAACTGGTGCAACCATCATTCAACTTAAGGTGATCAAGAATCAAATGAAGTATGACCTAAAGGATTTTACGGTCGAAGCAGGCAAGCCTGTTGAGATTGTTTTTGAAAACCCTGACTTCATGCAACACAATTTGGTCATTGGACAATCCGGTTCTTTGCAAACTATTGGCAAGGCTGCCGACAAACTGGCCACAAGTGCGAATGGGGCGGAAATGAATTATGTGCCCAACATACCCGAAGTGCTTTACTCAACGAAGTTGGTCAACCCGCAACAAACTGTGAAATTGATCTTTACAGCTCCAGAGAAACCAGGAGATTATCCCTTCATATGCACGTTCCCAGGACATTGGTCGATCATGAATGGCACGATGAAAGTAGTAAAGGGCAAGCCTGTAATTTAAAATAACGATTGCGGTGAGTACAAATATAAAACTTGGAGTAAGCACTTGGTTGTGGACTTCTCCATTTACAACCGAGACAGTTGAATTATTTCCCAAGATTAAATCGATGGGCTATGATGCCGTTGAGATTCCAGTTGAGTATCCGGAAAAGATAGATGGAAAAAAAGTAAAAGATGCGTTGCGAAAAAATGGACTTGACCCCATTGTGTGTGGCGCGTTCGGTCCAACGCGTGATTTAACGAATGATGACTCGGCTGTGCATCAAAACTGTTTCAACTACATCGAAGAGTGTTTTAAGTTATGTGTTGAATGGGATGCAAAGTTTCTTGCAGGCCCAATGTACTCTGCCGTAGGCAAAGCGCGAATGGTTTCTCCTGAACAAAGAAAAGTGGAATGGGATAGGGCGGTAACAAATCTTCGAAAGGTTTGTCAGATGGCACAAGACAAAGGATTGATGATCGCACTCGAGCCTTTAAATCGATTTGAGTCCGATCTGATCAATACAGCCGAAGATGTACTGAGGCTTATTAAGGACATTAACCATCCGTCAGCAAAAGTATTATTAGATGGATTTCACATGGCCATAGAAGAACCTGATTTAGAAAAGGCCATTACATCGGTGGGTGATAAACTAATTCATGTTCAGGTGTCGGAAAATTACAGAGGCACACCTGGCACCGGCCAGACTCCATGGTATGCTTTTAAAAATGGATTGGATAAAATAAATTATTCAGGAGTAGTTTCCATTGAAAGCTTTACACCTGAGATAAAAGAATTGGCAGGCGCTGTTTGCATTTGGAAAAACTTGGCGAAGAGCCAGGATGGTTTTGCTTCAGAAGGAATTACATTTTTAAAAAAATTATTAAAACCGTAAGTCATGAACGATAAGAAAATTAATGTGGCTATTATAGGACTGGGCTTTGGTGCCGAGTTTATTCCAATTTATAAAAAACATCCGAATGCAAATCTCATTGCCATCTGTCAAAGAAATAAGACGAAACTCGATGAGATCGGAAATGCTTTTGGTATTGAAAAAAGATATACTTCGTATGATGAGTTATTGAAAGATTCATCTATTGATGCCGTGCATATCAATACTCCGATTCCTGACCATGCCATTCAATCCATCAAAGCATTGAAGGCAGGAAAACATGTTGCATGCACTGTTCCTATGGCAACTACAGTCGAGGAGTGCAGAGAAATTGTAAGGCTTACAAAAGAAACAGGAGTTACCTACATGATGATGGAAACTGTGGTGTATGCGCGTGAGTTTCTATTCATGAAAGAACTGTATGATAAAGGAGAGCTTGGGAAGTTACAGTTTCTAAAAGCTAGCCATCAACAGGACATGGATGGATGGCCAAACTACTGGCCGGGCCTTCCACCCATGTATTATGCGACGCATTGTGTTGGTCCGGTGTTGGGTTTAACGAGAGGCGAAGCGGAATACGTTTCCTGTTTTGGTTCTGGAACGATACGCGAAGAACTTCAGAAACACTATAATTCGCCCTATGCAGTAGAAACAACTCATATCAAATTGAGAAACTCAGATCTCAGTGCTCATATCTATCGATCATTATTTGATGTGGCACGACAGTACAGAGAAAGTTTTGAAGTGTATGGCTCAAAGAAATCGGTGGAGTGGCCATTAATTGAGGGAAAGCCTTTAGTGATGCATACAGCAAAACGGCCAGAGT
>JANOQK010000423.1:0-40759 GCA_031414855.1 Bacteroidia bacterium
ATTTGCCCTGCGTATGATGGGCGATGTGCAACAATATTTTATCGATAAGAGTATTCGCAATTTTTACTCGGTTTCTATTTCGGGTTATCACATTGCTGAGGCGGGAGCGAATCCAATTAGTCAGTTGGCCTTTACGCTCTCGAATGGTTTCACTTTCGTGGAATACTATTTGAGTCGTGGCATGGATATTAATGAGTTTGCTCCTAACCTGTCGTTTTTCTTCAGCAATGGTATTGATCCCGAGTATGCGGTTATTGGTCGCGTGGCGCGAAGAATCTGGGCGAAGGCGATGAAGAATAAGTATGGTGCGAACTCAAGAAGTCAGATGTTGAAGTATCACATCCAGACTTCGGGAAGGTCATTGCACGCGCAGGAGATTGACTTCAATGATATTCGCACTACGCTTCAAGCGTTGTATGCGATTTATGACAATTGTAATTCATTGCATACGAATGCGTATGATGAAGCCATCACCACACCAACAGAAGAATCGGTGAGAAGGGCGATGGCCATTCAACTCATTATTAATAAAGAGTTGGGTTTAGCGAAAAATGAAAATCCGACTCAGGGTTCTTTCATCATAGAAGAGCTGACAGATTTGGTTGAAGAAGCTGTTCTTGTTGAATTTGATCGCATCACCGAACGTGGTGGCGTATTGGGCGCTATGGAAACGATGTACCAGCGCGGAAAAATCCAGGAAGAAAGTTTGTATTACGAAACACTGAAACACACGGGTGAATATCCCATCATTGGTGTGAATACATTCTTAAGTTCAAAGGGCTCCCCTACTATTCTTCCGCAAGAAGTTATTCGCGCTACTACCGAAGAGAAGGAATATCAGATTACCATGCTGAAAAGACTGCATGAGTTCCAGGGGAAGAAGGCAGAAGAAAGTCTGGAGCACGTACAAGAGGCAGCGGTCAAAAACCAAAATATCTTCAATGAATTGATGGAGGCTTGCAAGGTGTGTTCACTCGGACAAATAACTAAAGCGTTGTTTGAAGTAGGCGGGCAGTATAGAAGGAATATGTAATCTTAGTCTTTTCGAACGAAGCGGTAGCGTAGAGAGAAATCATACCTAATTTAACTTGATCTTAAATTGGAGGAAGATTTCTCGAAACCCAACTTGTGCCCTGTCCAAAGTTTGCAGGCTCAAAATGACTGATGCTCGTGTAAACACGCATATTTTCGGTTACGATTTTACTTGTCTCTTCTTTGACGAACCCTTATTTTAGGACTATCAAATTTTCTACATAAAACCCCACCATATGCGAATCAAATCATTTCTATTATTAATCGTATTGGCTTTGTCTATTCCTTCTTTCGCACAGAAAAAGGAAAAAGCCAAACCCGGATCACCATCGCCTGAAGCTTCAAAGCTTCAAAACAAGCCCGCGCTGCCGGCCCCTGTAAAAGTAACTTCAGTTGAAGGCATAACGGAATACAAACTAGCCAATGGCTTGAGGGTATTACTTTTTCCCGATCAATCGAAACAGACCATCACCGTAAACATCACGTATTTGGTGGGATCGAAAGATGAAAATTATGGTGAGACAGGTATGGCTCACTTGCTTGAACATTTGGTTTTCAAGGGCACGCCTAATCATCCCAACATTCCGCAAGAATTAACAGAACATGGAGCTCGGCCAAACGGTACAACATGGGTGGATCGCACTAACTATTTCGAAACGTTTGCAGCCACAGAGGAAAACTTAAAATGGGCACTCGATCTTGAAGCTGACCGAATGGTCAACTCCTTCATTGCCAAGAAAGATCTCGATAGCGAGATGACTGTTGTTCGTAATGAATTTGAATCAGGTGAAAATGATCCGTTTGGTGTTTTATTGGAACGGGTGATGTCAACCGCTTACCTGTGGCATAACTATGGCAAGTCAACCATTGGTGCAAGGGCGGATATTGAAAATGTACCTATCGATCGCCTTCAAGCATTTTACAGAAAACACTATCAACCAGATAATGCCGTATTATTAGTCGCAGGAAAAATTGATGAGCCTAAAACGCTGGAGTTAATTAATCAAAAATTTGGTCCCACTATTAAGCCCGAGCGTGTTATTCAACCTACTTATACGAAAGACCCCACTCAAGATGGAGAACGTTTTGTAACCTTGAAACGCGTTGGTGATGTGCAATTAGCAATGGCTGCTTACCACTTACCTCCAGGATCTCACGGTGACTTTGCCGCCATTGAAGTACTAACGAATATTCTGGGCTCAGAGCCATCCGGTAGACTTTATAAGTCGCTGGTAGAAACAAAAAAAGCCAGCAACGCAGGATCTTTTAATTTTCAGTTCAAAGATCCGGGATTGCTTTTAGCATACGCGGAAGTATTGAAAGAAAATTCGTTAGACGATGCTAAAAATACAATGCTCAAAACATTTGATGAAATCGGAAAAAATCTACCTACTCAGGTGGAAGTTGATCGTGCCAAAAATGAATTGATCAAGCAAATTGAATTGGGTTTCAATTCTTCCGAACGAATTGGTCTGCAGCTAAGTGAATTTGTGGGTATGGGAGATTGGAGATTGCTCTTCATCTCACGCGATCAAATCAAAGCAGTAACTCTTGATGACGTAAAACGTGTTGCCTTGAAATACCTAAAGCCAGATAATCGGACCGTAGGAGTTTTTATTCCAACCGAGAAACCTGAACGCACTGATATTCCAAATAGCCCAAACATTGATTCTCTTGTAAGAGACTATAAAGGAACACAAGCCATTGCCGCGGGTGAAGCTTTTGATCCCTCTCCTTCCAACATTGAATCCAGGACAAGCAGGTCAGAACTGCCCGTTGGTTTGAAATTAGCCATGCTTTCTAAAAAGACACGAGGCGAATCTGTCGAGGCTCGAATCACACTCCGTTTTGGAGATGAAAAAGCTGTATTCAACAAATCAACCGCTGCTAAATACGCTGCCGGGTTGCTCAACAAAGGCACGTCAAAGCATACGCGAGAACAAATCAAAGACGAGTTCGACAAGTTAAAAGCAAATGTTAGCATTGGCGGAAGTGCCACACAGGCTTTTGTAAACATTGCCACCACACGCCCCAATCTTGCAGAGGTAATGAAGCTAGTTACGGAAGTATTGAAAGACCCTGCTTTCCCAGCTGATGAGTTTGAGAAATACAAAAATGAAGAAATAGCACAAATTGAATCGCAGCGTAGCGAACCTCAACCCATCGCATTTACTAAAATTCAAAAACATACAACTCCGTATCCAAAAGGAGATCCTCGCTATATAGAAGATTTTGATGAATCTATTGCCTCCATTAAAGCACTGAAGTTGGAAGATGTAAAGAAATTCTACAAGGATTTTTATGGTGCTTCAAATGCTACGATGTCAATTGTTGGAGATTTTGACAATGCAGAAATGAGCAAGTTAATGACTGAATTATTGGGCAACTGGAAAAGCCCTGCCCCATTTAGTCGTATAGTTAGCAAAGCAATACCCGTCAAGACCATCAATGAATCTATAGAAACACCAGACAAAGCAAATGCCTTCTTTGTGGCTTCATACAATTTTGAGATGCGTGATGATAATCCAGACTATCCCGCCCTTGTATTAGGGAATTATATGCTAGGAGGTGGGTTCCTAAATTCGCGGCTTGCCACACGTATTCGCCAGAAAGAAGGACTTAGCTACGGTGTTGGTTCACAATTTAATGCGGGCTCGTTGGATCCTGTTGGTAGTTTCTTCGCTTACGCCATTTATGCCCCTGAAAATGTAGAGAAACTGGAAGCCGCTTTCAAAGAAGAAATCAACAAAGTAGTTACAGATGGATTTACGGCAGAAGAAATAGCTGCAGCCAAATCGGGTTGGACACAATCAAGGCAGGTGACCAGGTCTCAGGATGCTTCCTTATCAGGAACTTTAAATAATTATCTTTTCCTAAACCGCGTTCTGAAGTGGGACGAAGAGTATGAAAAGACAGTGAACAGTCTCACGCCTGAGCAGATCAATGCAGCCGTGAAAAGACACGTAAAGCTTGAGATGATCAACATTGTGAAAGCTGGCGATTTTGCGAAAACGAAAAAATAGAAAAGTTAAAATTCAATCAAATAAAAAGACCTGTCATAGTAGCGACAGGTCTTTTAGTTTACAGGTTTAGGTTAATCGTGATAATTAAGGACGGATTGTTTTCGTGTTACCATTCTGATCGCTCACTTCGAAAGTAAACGTACCGGTCAGGTTCTTCAAGTTATACACGGTAGCAAATCCGTTGTTACTGCTTTTGTTCTCATCCAACACTAGCTGATTAGCGCTATCAAAGATTTTCACATTAATCTCCTCTGTACCAGTGCTTGTTACAGCTAACAAATACTTTGATTCGTTGGCAATTTTAGCAATGTGCACATTCTTAAGGCTAGGCTCAAGGAAGTAGTTGATCTTTTCGATCTTCTTTCCATTGATATCAACAAGCTCTAATGTGTATTCACCTTGCTCCATTCCTACGAAGTTAAGAGGGCGTGCAAAGCTTTTCACATCTTTAAACGTCTCAGCGAATACTTCAGTACCAGCTGCGTTGAAGATGCTCATCTTTACTTTTCCGGCTGTCTCGTCCTTGTACGTAATTTTGAATACGTTAGAACTTTTCTTTTCAATGGCCACAGTTTGGGCACTAGCAACTGCACTACCGATAACCATCAATACCGCAGTAAAAATTGAATTTGTTTTCATAGTCTATTTTGTTTTATTTTTTTCTTGTTTGATTATGATGCAAATATACGGTGCCTGGTTACGCGAGGTCGTTGGTTGTAAGGAAACCTGATTTCTTTCATAAAAAAACGTTTGCATAAAATCTGCCAAGCAGAAAGACAAAATTTTGTCTTCCCTGACAACATTTATAGCCGTTTGACTTATTCGAAGTCCGCTAACGTTTGCAGTGGATGATTTGATCCAAAAGTAAAATGCCTCTAAAAAGAGGCATTTTATTATACAAGAATTGAAAATGATTAAAAAAACGCTCGCTTTAATAATGAAGTATTTTAGTTACACCATCCCCACCTGTTACTTCCATTGCAGCGCTGCCCTTGAGATTCTTTAAGTTATACACTTGGGCAAAATCCCCAGAGATTTCCATATTCTCATTATATATTAAATTATCAGCCCTATCGTATACTTTTACATTGATGTTTTCCTTCCCTTTTCCTGAGATAGATAGAACTACCTTTTCTTCATCCTTTACTTTTCTCAAGTAAAAATGCTTCTTTGACTTTTCGGTGTAGTTATGAATTTTCTCCACCTGTTTACCAGAGCCATCTACAACTTCAATCGTGTAATCCCCCTCTGGCATACTTCCAAAGTTGTAAGGGCGAATAAATCCTTCTACAGTTTTAATTGACTCTTGAAATACAGTTTCTTTTTTCGAGTTAATAATAGAAACTTTTACACCACCAGCTTTTGCTGCTTTGTAAATAAGTTTGTAGGTGTCAGCATCTTTCTTAATTACTGCAACACCCGAAGCACTAGACGTGTTATCCGTCCCACCAGCGAACACTACTGTACATAAAAGTACACTCAGTGATAAAGCTAAAATCTTTTTCATAACACTATGTTTTGTTTGTTTGGGTATAAGACGACACCACTCTAAGTTAAGTTGCATAACTTATGTTAATTGTTTTGTTAATTGATGTTAAATCAAAACTTTGTAAGCGGGATAAAAAATTTACTGTGAACGAGCCTTGACACAAAAAAGATTCAAGAAAGAAGAGTTCTTTCTGTAGAGAAAGTGAATAAGCAGAAATTGGTAACTTAATTCAAATGAAAAACGTCCTTAAGCTTCTCGGCTTCATTCATTACATGCTTTTGGAAACGGAGACGGGAGAGCAGAAAAGATTCTCGCTTCTCATTTTCTAAATGAACAAATTTGAGTCGATCATCCAAATCAAGACTTAATTCATTGGCGATTCCGAATGCTGATGATCCCTGAGAGTGACGATTGATCTTTAGAAGTGAAAGGTAAGCCATGAATTCCTTATGCAGTATATCGCTTACTTCTAATTTAATATCAACATTCCAGAAATTAACGTCCCCGCCTGGATATAATTTATCGCGATAATTACGAAACAGGGTCACTACTTCAAACAAATCAATACATTTCACAATAATATCCGATTCTCCATTTGGATATCGTTTGATCACACTTTCCAATTTCACCAAGGAGCCCATTTTTGTAACGTTGGACGTGTGATTGAAATAAATACCGAAAGAGATATCCCTGGTTTCGGCATCTTCGAGCAATTGTTTATACCGAGGTTCAAAAATATGAAGCGGCACCATCTCGCCCGGAAGGGGAAAAATGGTGAGCGGGAAAATTGGAATCTTTGTCAGGTCAGCCATAAATAGTTAACAATAAACTCCAATAAAAGTTATAATTTATTAATAGCATGCTAAATAGTGAGGCTTTACATCAAACTCATTCACAAGTTTCTGCTCGCCAGGAAGGAAAGAAAGATTGATAATAAAGGAAAATCCAACCACCTCTCCTTTCAATCTCCTGATCATTTTGCCCGCAGCACTGGCCGTTCCACCAGTTGCCAACAAATCGTCATGCACCAACACCTTGCACCCTGGAATAATCGCATCTTCATGCATTTCAATTGTAGCCGTTCCATATTCTAATGAATATTCCTCTGAAATTTTCCGATAAGGAAGTTTTCCGGATTTCCGGACTGGGATAAAGGGTACTCCAAGTTCCTGCGCGATGAGCATTCCGAAAATAAATCCTCTTGCCTCTACAGCTGCGACAGCCTCGATTCCCACCGATTGGTAATGATTGCCAATGGATTCAACTACTAGTTTTCTTGTAACCGGCTCGGCCAGCAAGGGGGTGATATCCTTAAAAAGGATTCCTGGTTTCGGAAAATTAGGAACATCACGCAATAAAGATTGAATTCTTTTTTCTAATGTCATGACGCAAAATAGTTAATTTCGATGAAGCAGACTTAAACCTTTTTATATGAAAGTTGTAACGCACATGTTGGAAGATGAAGTGTATGAGACCTCAAATGAGCATGGACACAAAGTCAAAATCGATATGCGAAGCATAGAGAACAGACAACATCAAAATCCCGTTGAGATTTTGCTATCCTCATTGACTGCGTGCGGAGCAGTTGACATCACTTTATTGTTAAAGAAACGAAGAAAAACAATCACCAAATTCCAAATTGATACAGTGGGAACCAGAAGAGAAGAAACACCAAAAGCCTTTACTAAAATCCACTGTCACTATATCATTACTAGCCCAGATGTAACCCCTGATGAACTTTTCAAAGTAGCGGAGTTGTCTTTGGAAAAGTATTGCTCCGTTGCAGCAACATTAAAGGCAGAGATTACTTTTTCGGTAGAGGTGAAATAATCCTACCTTTTAAAATAACTTGATCCACAAGATGTGCGCCAAAGCTATACGGAAAGAATGCTATAGATGGCATAGGCTTCGTTATAAAAACATTGGCCACTTTACCAGTTGTGATACTGCCATAGGTGTCAAGAATTTCAAGAGCATAAGCAGCATTTAGTGTAGCTGCGTTAATAGCCTCTTCTGGCGTCATTCGCATTTTCACACAAGCCAAAGAAATCATTAATGACATATTGCCTGTTGGCGCACTGCCTGGATTATAATCCGATGCGATGGCTAGCGGTAAGCCTGCGGTCATCATCTGACGTGCCGGTGGAAAAGGAAGATTCAGAAAAAATGCAGCTCCGGGCAATGCTGTTGGCATAGTTGATGTTCCTTTCAATAATTCAATTTCTTCCTCCCCAATATTTTCAAGATGATCGACACTAATGGCGCCCGTTTTCACTCCTACCTGAACTCCGCCAGAGCGATGCAATTGATTGGCATGAATTCGAGGCTTCATCCCAAACTTTTTTCCTCGCTCAACAATAGCCTCTGTTTCTCGGATCGTAAAAAATCCTTGTTCACAAAACACATCAATATAATCGGCCAGATTTTCTTCCGCCACAGCAGGAATCATTTCATCCAACACCAGGTGTATGTAATCCACCTTTTTCATATCCTTTGGAACTGCATGAGCTCCTAAAAAAGTTGTCTTTACACAAAGTGGTGTCTCCCTGCCTATCCTTCTTGCCACGCGTAGCATTTTCAACTCATCCTTAACAGTGAGTCCATAACCACTTTTAATTTCCACCGCCCCGGTGCCTCCCATTATTATTTCATTTGCGCGCTTCAAGGTTCCTTCAAAAAGCTCTTCCTCACTGGTTTGTTGCAATTTTTTAGCAGAGTTCAGAATGCCACCCCCTTTAGACGCAATCTCTTCATAGGTGGCTCCCTTTATTTTCATAACAAACTCTTCTTCACGACTAGCTGCAAAAACAAGATGCGTGTGTGAGTCTACAAAAGATGGGAACACGAATCGCCCTGTAGCATCAATGGTTTGACTTGCTTTTACATCAGGCGACAAGGCACTCATTAGACCATATCCTTGAATGATACCTTTATCTATTAGGAGATAAGCATTAGAGATAATTGGCAACTCTGACATTGCTGTTCCCGCAAGAAATCCGGGGGTGGAGTCGCGAACTTGAACAAGGCCTTTGATATTGATGATGAGAATATCAGCAGCCATATAAAAAGAAAAAATTATTTACCGAAGGACTCTACTTTGTAGTCAAGGTTAGTACCATAGATAGGGAAACTAATTTTAAACATGGCCATCACGCCTTGTCCTTGAATACTTGGGCGGTACCCGATTTCTCCTCCGTAGGCCCAACTTAATTGGCGATTGAATTTTCCATCTATGCCTAATCTGAATCCTACCGGTGATTTCTTTAAAGCATCTACGGAATATATATCATTGTTGTATAGGACATCATCTACTTTCAGGCTGGGAGAATATAAAATATCAAAAAAGAGTGTCATCATTCCGTCATCAATCCCTTCTTCATATTTATCGAAGCTAACCGCCACATTTCTAATCCAGGTCATGGAACCCCCGATGTATAAACCTGCCGAGTATATATTGCTAAAAACTTGAAAATTTCTCGGCTTTGCTGTGATAGGATCTATATAGGTAATCGGTAGACCGATGCCTTCTTCATTGATGAGTTCGGCATTGGTTAAACCTTGACCTTCCAGGGCTCTGGTGATATCAGTTGTACTGTTCCAGACAATAGCTCCCAAGCGTCCACCATAAACTTTTCTTAGTTTACAAGGTACCTCGGCATGCAACGGAACACGCGATGCCCACTTATTACCTTTGTAGGCATTTTTAAATAAGACCATCTTGGTCTTTGAGCTAGTTTCAAAATCCTTGAAGTGATAGGTTCCTCCTAATTCAAAATAGTTAAACACCTCAGATTTGTTATCAACATTACTGTTTTTCTTGGCCAAGTCCCGATTGTAATCATAGAAACTGCTGCTATAGGTCTTTCTAAAGTGTGCTTTAAAATCGGCTTTCTCTTTGAGGTAGTAACTTGCCTCTGCACCAAAACCCGCATTTACATTGGTAGCAAAAAGTTCACCATAAAATGGTTGAAATCCTACAAATAACCTGTTAACAGAATAAGGTTCGTCATAGAGCTCTTCATAGGTCACAGCAGTTTTGTCCTTACGATCCTGTCCAAACGTTAGGTGAAATCCCAGCAGGACGAGCCCAATCACTAAAAATATTCTTGCCTTCATGTTAGCCAATTCAAACCTGCCTATCAGCAGGCAATTTCAAAGTTAATAAAAAGTAGGGAAATATCAGGAAACGGCTTTATGCAGCCCTTCCAAATCATTTATTCGGTTAATATACTCTCTCTCTTTTCTTGACATTTCCTCCTGTGTGGCGGAGAGTTCTTCCATATTTTGTCGCATTTCCTCTTCCTGCGATTTCATTTCTTCAGCTTGTTGCTGTGTCTGCTCCAGCAATACTCGCATATTCTCACTGGCTCTAACGGATGCCACGGTGGACGCAATACTTTCGGCCAACTGTTCAACCCATTCAATCTCAAAGTCCTTATACGTCTTGAAAGAAGCCAGTTCTAGTACTCCATAAACAACATCATTTGTCTTGAGGGGAACCAGCAACAAACTGGTTGGATTCGCAGCACCAAGACCAGAGGTAATATTCACATAATCTGTCGGGATTTCAACCAAGTGAATTTTTTGTTTTTCAAGAAAGCATTGGCCGATCATCCCTTGTCCAATATCTACCCTACTTGACAGAAATTTTTTCCGTTCATACGCATAACAAGAAACCAATTCGAGTTGCTTATCCTGTTCTTCATCCGTTAGCACAAACAACCCACCTTGGTTACTCCCTGTATATTTTACAACAAACTTGATAACACTGTCATACAATTCCTGGGCATTGTTGATCCGCAAAATTTCACTTCCCTGTGCAAGACCTGCAGACGTCCAATTGCGATGTTGGTCTTCTTCGGCATTCTTTTTAAGACGGTCGCGCATAGTAATTAAAGTACCATTCAATTCATCTTGATCACCAGAAGTAAGATCAATGGAGTAGTTGCCAGTAGAAATCGCTTCAATAAAACTAGTAAGTTTCTTAACACGATTCGCTTCTTGTTGTAGATCATGATGCTCAGAAGATGCCGAATTGATCAGTTGCTTTATTTTTAAATAATCAAGAATTGAAAATAGGGCTCCGATCAGAAAAATCAATACCACCGTCACCCATGCCAACGATACTGTGGCAGCGCGATACTGTTGATGGCTTTCTGCAACGTGATTTGAAAAGTTGTTAAGGGTAGTTATTCCTTTATTAAAATTGGCGGTTTTGGTATTTACTGATTCTGCAATTTTTTCAAGTTCTACAATAGTTAGTTTTAAAAAAGTCCTTGTCTCTTCCGTTGTTGAGACATCAAATCCCAAATCTTTGGCCTTGCCATAGTAAATAGTCTGGAGAATCGATTTAACAGAATTGACCGGAGATAAAATTTCCTTCTCGATATTTACTGAACCTTCTGAACGATAAGATTCATAACTGGTTTGTGCCGATGTCACCTTCGTGGTAATATCTGTAATGAAGGCGGCATACTTTTGCTCTGATTTCTCTAAACTAAGTAAGGCGGAGACCACGTAAAAGGCGAGGCCCGACAATGCGAAGGCAATACCAGCAAAAAGAATCAAACGCTTAAGTGGTGAATTTATCTTCATCGGAATGGAACAGTTTTAACCTTGAAAGGGAAAATTAGTAAAAGATATCTTAGCCTACCTTACTGTGTAAGGAATTTCAAGTTATGGTAAATTATAAGAGAAAAACAGAATGCTAAATGATGGAAATGAGGCTATTTACCTACAAACTACCAGAATTTTGAAAACTACCTACTTCAAAGAGGTCAATTGGCCATCCTTGAAGAAAATGAAAGGGATGTTTTGGTTATCATGGGCTGCATTAAAATTAAACCCTTCATATAGATAGCCGGCCATAGTATCCGGGCCAAACGCCAGTTGGAAGTAAACACCGTTCCTATATAGGCATTGCCCGACAAACATCATAAATTCAAAACCAATTTTAGTATAGCTGAAATAGTCTTGCGAAAATGTACCGTGCTTGCGAATAAATTTTCTCCTGAAGTCCTGATAATTGGGATTATTAAAACCTGTGAAATTTGGAGCCGCCAATAAAATATGCAGTCGTTCGAATTTTTCGTAGCTAACATCTCCGCTGAGCCAATTCTCTGACCCTATTATTACGGTAGAATCATTGCGGGTTTCAACACTACTAATCACCTTGGCATATATAAGCGGATTATCAGACGCCACAAAGATGGTTCCGATGCTATCTGTTTTCAAAGTAAACTGAATTGGATTCTTAAACTCGTCTCGCTCTGTGGCCGTAGTAAGCCTGGAGATAATCCGACCTGATGTTTCTTTCGTATGCTCTTCGGCTAACACTATATTAATGCCCAGCTCAGTCGCTCTTTTCATAAAGTTGAAAGCCACCACCGAGTCTTTGGGAGCATCGCCAAAATAAACAATGCAGTTCTTATTTTTAATTTTGGCAAACGCTTCCTCCGCACATTTTTTTCCAATCGTTTCATAGCTGGGTTGAAACAACAAAGCAAAAGGATTCTCACCAAGAAAATCAGAGTTGTTAGAAACAGGATTAATGACATTAATCCTATTCTTGATTGAGAAATCCTGAACTTGTTTTGATTCATCTTGCGAAAGTGGCCCCACAATCAAGTCTGTCGATTTCAATTCATCACTTTCCAATAGTTTTTTCAATACCTCAGGATTTCGCTCGGTATCATAAGCGACTAGTTCAATATTAATACCTTGACCCTTTAAGGTGTCCAAAGCCAGCTTTATACCTTCGTATAAATCAAGGGTAAATTGACTTCTTTTCTTCTTTGGAGTAGGCTCAAGAGTACTGGCGAGGAAAGGGAATAGCAAGGAAACCCGATAGGTATCCTTCTTAATAGATGCCGGTGCTAAACTTGAACTAAATTCATCTCTCGGTAAAGAGAATCTATTGATAACCTCATTGAGCAATTGTAAGTCTTGAAGTAAAAACGGCTGTACAGAAATGGCCACTGCCAATGCACGACCAACTTCTTCATCTTGTGGATACTCCTCCAACATCATCCGAAGTGTTTCTACATCTGTGACTACGCCAAGATAATTTCGCTTCATGGCAATACCATCCTGCTCGAAAGAAGCACTTCGTATCTCATTCAACATACGTAGCGCCTGAAAATATTCGTGCTGATCAAAATAGATTTTAGCTATCCAATAGTTGATTTCGTCTTGTTGGTCCCATTCAGGATACAGTCTCTTGACCAACAAAAGCATTTCTTTGGCTACTGCAGAATAGCCCTGCTTTTCCGCAGATATGGCGTAATAGAAAGATGCATACTCCGTGAAAGGATTATTCTTATCATATGGAATCAATGACTTGAATGCCTCCATCGCCAGATTATAACTACCTGCGTCAAAAAGTTCCTTAGCATGAGTATACTTACGCTTGAAATCCTGCCCGTTGACCAGCACCGGAATAAAAAATAGAGTCAATATATATAGGTGCTTTTTCAAATTACTTTTAGGTATTGGGCATTGGGACTTAGGTATTAGGGCTTAGGCATGAAACTTTGAGCTTGAAACCAGAAACTTGTAACTACTTATTCCCATTCAATTGTAGCGGGGGGCTTAGAGCTAATATCATACACGACTCTATTCACGCCTTTTACTTTATTAATAATATCAGACGATACCTCACTTAAAAACTCATGCGGTAAATGCGCCCAATCTGCTGTCATACCGTCTACACTAACAACTGCTCGAAGGGCGGCCACCTGTTCGTAGGTTCGCTCGTCACCCATCACCCCTACTGAATACACTGGTAAAAGCATCGCTCCCGCTTGCCAAACTTTTTCATACAAGTTATGCTTTCGTAAGCCGCCAATGAAAATGCTATCCACCTCTTGCAATATCCGTACCTTTTCTGATGTGATCTCTCCCAAGATACGTATTCCTAATCCAGGGCCTGGGAAAGGATGACGTCCTAAGATAACAGGATCAATACCTAACGTCTTTCCAACTAATCTGACCTCATCCTTAAATAAGGTATTGAGTGGTTCCACCACTTTCAACTTCATCTTTTCTGGCAAGCCCCCTACATTATGATGAGACTTAATAGTAGCAGACGGACCTTTCACTGAGACAGATTCAATTACATCAGGATAAATCGTTCCCTGACCTAACCATTTCACATCGCTAAGTAAATGAGATTCTTCATCGAAGACTTCAATAAATGTTTTTCCAATGGCTTTCCGTTTTGCCTCGGGTTCAGACAGTCCATTTAAAGAGGCATAGAACTTACTCCTGGAATCAACTCCTTTAATATTGAGCCCCATCCCTTTATAAGAAGTAAGCACTTGCTCAAACTCATCCTTGCGAAGCAATCCATTATCCACAAAAATGCAATACAGGTTTTTTCCTATTGCATTATGTATGAGCATGGCTGCCACGGTGGAGTCAACCCCACCAGATAAAGCCATGACTACTTTATCATTGCCTAATTTTTTCTTTAGGCCATCAATAGTAGTTTCCACAAACTGATCAGGCGTCCAGTCTTGTGCACAACCACAGATGTGGACAACAAAATTACGAAGCAGGTTCTTTCCTTCAATTGTATGCGTCACTTCTGGATGGAATTGAATTCCGTAAAGTCGTTCCCCTTTTAATTTGAAGGCTGCGATTTTTACCGAAGTCGTACTCGCAATAATTTCGAACGTATCCGGAATAGAGGCGATTGTATCGGCATGAGACATCCACACTTGAGAATCAAGGGAGATTTCTTTTAACAGCTCGTTGTGGTGGTCAACTGTGGTAAGTTTTGCTCTGCCGTACTCGCGCATTTGTGAAGGCAAAACAGATCCTCCACTTTTATGTGCGATCAGTTGAGCTCCATAGCAAACTCCTAGCACAGGTATTTTGCCAAAAGCCGCCAGATCAACATCAGGTGAACCAGCATCTCTAACCGAGCAAGGGCTTCCCGAAAGAATAACCCCTTTAATACCGGAATTTAATGCTGGAATTTTGTTGTAGGGGTGTATTTCACAATACACATTTAACTCGCGCACCCTACGGGCAATCAGCTGAGTGTATTGAGATCCGAAATCAAGGATTAGAATTTGTTCTGCCATGCCTTTATGCCATAGTGCGGCATTTACGGCACGCAGGCATGTGCAAAAATAACCTGATCTGGCCAGAGAACAAGTTAGTATAGGGGAATATTGACTCTAATTCGGTGATCAGTAGTCGGTAAGCAGTAATCGGTTAATGATGAACTGATACCGATCACAGGATACCGATTACCACTTTAGTCCTCCACCTTGTAGCAGTACTCCTTCAAATAGTCGGCAGCATCATCGTAGCCAAGGTAAAAGGCTTTGTTCAGGCAGCGGCAGCCTTCATCAAGCTTCTTTTTCTCAATCAACGCTACCCCCTTGTAAAATAATGCGGTCGTATTCTTTGAATCCAGACGCAAGGGGATATTTATGTATTTCAATGCTAGATCATATTCTTCCTCCTGAAGGCAAAAGGAGGTTGCATAAAAATAGGCTGGCAGGTAGGTAGCATCCAGTTCAATTGCTTTATTTAACATCATCAATGCACTGTCGGGCTGACTCAGATTATAATAGGCCAACCCAAGATAAGTTTCAAGCTCCGGATCTGTCTGACTTTTCTTGATCTCAATGATATCTTGTTTGGCCAACAAATAATCACCCTTATCCAAGTATAAAGAAGCTCGCCAACGAAGAAGTTCAATATCTCCGGGCCGCAAATTAACAGCCTCTTCGAGGTCAATCAATGTGCGTTCATTGTCACTAAGTTCACGGTAAACGAAAGCGCGTAATAAATGAGCTTGTGATGAGCCCGGGTAAGCTGGCATAAATGCATTGAGGTCTTTCAGTGAATTTTCAAATTCACCCAGACTATAAAAACAAACTGCCCGCTTATAAAGCACTCCAAAATCCGATTGATCTTTGAGCTTGTAACCCTTAATGATCTTGGAATAAATTTTTAATGCCCCGTTAAAGTCCTGTCGCTGGAATAGCGTGTCAGCCTCCACTTCCATTGTTTGCCACTTCGTGTCTTGAGCCAGCGCGAAGCCAAAACAAAAAACAAGTACGGCTACAAGTTGAAAAAATTTAACCATTAAAACTGATCATAAATATAAAGTTCAACATTCAAAACTTAATCTTGAATATTGAACTTTAAATATTGAATTGAAAATGACTAATTGAAAATGATAACTGATTTACTTTGGCGAAGCGCGCTTACGTTCACCTTCGTTTAAGTAAATTTTTCTTAAGCGAATTGACTTAGGCGTTACCTCTACATATTCATCAGCCTGGATATATTCCAACGCTTCTTCCAACGTGTGTTTCAGAGGAGGAGCAATTTTCATTTTCTCATCAGAGCCAGATGCGCGCATGTTTGTGAGCTTCTTCGTTTTGGTAACGTTAATTACCAAATCTCCGCTGCGGCTGTGTTCGCCAATTACCTGACCTTCGTAAACAGATTCTCCTGGATTGATGAAGAATTTTCCGCGGTCTTGCAAGTTGTGCAAGCTATATGGAATAGCCTCACCCATCTCCATTACAATCAAAGAACCATTGATACGTCCTGGTATTTCGCCTTTATAGGGTTGATATTCTTTGAAGCGGTGTGTTACCACAGCCTCTCCTGCTGTTACGTTCAATAAATAATTTCTCAATCCCATGATACCTCTTGATGGAATCATGAATTTCAAAATCATACGATCGCCTTTAGGTTCCATATTCAACATTTCACCTTTGCGCATTGAAACTGTTTCGATGGCTTTACCAGCAACCGTCTCAGGTAAGTCAATGGTTAACTCTTCCATAGGCTCAGACTTCACGCCATCAATCTGGCGGAAAATAACCTGTGGCTGTCCAATCTGAAGTTCATATCCTTCCCTGCGCATGGTTTCAATCAATACCGACAAGTGAAGTACCCCTCGGCCATATACCATGAAACTATCTGCTGATCCGGTATCACCCAATTTAAGGGCAAGGTTCTTTTCTAATTCTTTCTCCAAACGGTCTTTGATGTGACGCGAGGTAACAAACTTTCCTTCCTTTGCATAGAAAGGTGAGTTATTAATCGTGAAGAGCATACTCATAGTAGGCTCATCTATCGAAATAGGAGTTAATGCTTCGGGTTTTTCAGGATCGGCAATTGTATCACCAATTTCAAATCCTTCCAGGCCTACTAGTGCACAAATCTCTCCCGCTTTAACTTCTTCAACTTTTTTCTTGTCGAATCCTTCAAAAATGTAAACTTCTTTAATGCGAGTCTTTACGATTTTGCCATCGCGCTTCACTAATACTATAAACTGACCGGTTTTAACCGAACCTCTATGAACTCGACCAATTGCTACACGACCAATATAAGAAGAGTACTCCAAAGAGGTGATCATCATTTGAGTTGTCCCTATCTCTACCAAAGGCACAGGAATATGTTCGATCACACCTTCAATCAATGCGGTGATGTCAGTTGTAGGCACTTTCCAATCTGAACTCATCCAACCTTGTTTGGCTGAACCGTAGAAGGAAGGAAAATTCAATTGTTCTTCTGTTGCATCCAGTGAATACATCAGTTCGAAAACTGCTTCATGAACTTCGTCAGGTGTACAATTCTTCTTGTCTACTTTATTAATAACAACAATTGGCTTAAGACCTAATTGCAACGCTTTCTGCAATACAAAGCGGGTTTGAGGCATAGGGCCTTCAAAAGCATCTACTAATAGAAGACAACCGTCTGCCATGTTTAGCACACGCTCAACCTCTCCTCCAAAGTCACTGTGGCCTGGAGTATCGATAATGTTGATTTTATAGTCTTTGTAACGAACGGCCACGTTTTTGGCCAGAATGGTGATCCCGCGCTCGCGCTCCAGATCATTGCTGTCCATAATCAATTCACCTGGGTGCTCGTGATCCTTAAACAGGTGACCTGCATGTAACAGCTTGTCTACCAGGGTAGTTTTACCGTGGTCAACGTGGGCGATAATCGCGATATTTCTGATCTTTTCAACCTCCATAATACTCTGCTCTTGAATTTGAGGCCGCAAAGATAAGGTAATTATCGAATTAAATTGTCATTCGTAGCTAAACAAGGGTTGGCAGTAAAGCAATTCAAGGACATGACCTGTTCTAAAATTGCCCTTGGAACATCGGCATCACATCAATTCCATTGTTGGTATACCCACTCATAAAGATGTATACTATATTTATGACCTTGGATTTTAAGTTTAACTTGTCAATCTAAAACGCGATGTCAGAGCATATTATTTTTTGATTACTATTTCGATTTTGAAGATCGTCTATTATGAGAACAGGTCTGATTTTTTGTTTGGCTATGAGTTGGAACCTTTCTGCTTATAGTCAGGATGCAACTGGAGATACCACTCAGGCTAAACGTTTAACACCAAATGCTATCGCAACTATTGATCAAAAAGATTTTAATCAAGGCGTGATACATTCTCCTTATCAATTATTCAATGGCCGACTAACAGGAATTGGAATGTCAGGAATAGGTAATGACCCAAATGGCGAATTTATGATTCGCGTCAGAGGCTTGTCTACTTTTCAAAATGAAACTCATCCGCTAATAGTTGTGGACGGATTTATCACTAATAATTTGCTGATCGTTGATCCAAACGACATCGCTCGAATAACAGTATTGAAAGACGCAGCTGCATCATCGATCTATGGAGTTCAAGGAGGAAATGGCGTACTTCTGATCACTACAAAAAAAAGCAATTCCGAGATGCCTTCGGTTTCGTTCAGCACAACCTTAGGGCTAGAAAAACCTCTATTCAATATCGCACCAGTTCCAGATTGGGAGTATATGCGATATCCCGGTGCCATCCAGATGGGAGGTTCTTCTGATTGGCTTGACCTCATTACTCAAAACGGGATTTCAAGCATCAATAATCTAGCTGTCTCTGCAGGTTCAAAATCGTTTTCGATTCGGGGATCTGTTAATTATAGAAAAGCAAATGGCACACTCATTGGTACCGGGTTCGATCAGATTAATTCGCGAATTAATCTTCAACAAAAGGCGTTGAAAGACCGACTGCTTGTGCAATTGACTATAGCCGCCACATCCAGAAAATCTGATTATGGATTTCGCGAGGCGATCAAATATGCTTTCACCGCCAATCCTACCATGCCAGTAATGGATCCAACCTCAACTCTGTACGGTGGGTATCGTCAAAATTTAGTTTACGACAATTATAATCCTGTTGCCATCATTGAGCAAAACACAAATGCTGGAAATGAAGGGACTATGTCCATGGGCTTTAATGGCGATTATCAATTTGATGGAAATTTGAATGGACTTGCCGCTCGATTTTCTTATCAATTACAAAATCAAGACAATTTGTATGGAAGGTACTATGCCAAGAATAGTTACTACACAGGACTGAATCGCAACGGTCTCGCCAACCGAACATCACAAAAACAAAATGCACAACAACTGGCGACAACGCTTAGCTACCAGAGAAAACTGAAGCATGTCGATTTTCATATTAGCTCAGGATATCAGAGCCAGTACTATTTTAATGAATCCTTCTTAATGGAGGGTGGAAATTTTTTAACCGATGCGTTCACCTATAACAACATGTCTGCGGCACAGGATTTTCCAAATGGACTTGGGCAAGTTGCCTCCTCAGCTGATTCTTATAAAGTTATCTCCTGGTTAAGTACTGCATCCATCACGTTCAATGGCAAATATTTTTTTAATGCAACCTCTAATTACAACGGATCAACACGACTAGGGGAAAATAACAAATGGGGGCTTTTTCCATCCATTGGTGGAGGGATACTTTGGGAGAAAGGACTGCCATTTATCAGTTCTTTAAAACTCAGAATCGCATGGGGAAAATCCGGAAACATTCCTCATCAATCTAATCTGTCTGGCTCGGTGATGAGTCCTGGAGGCAACTCGTTCGTTAACGGCAACTATGTGCCTTATTATTTAATGACAAGAGATGGTAACCCTGATTTAAAATGGGAAGAAAAATCAGAATTAAATATGGGCACCGATTTTACTTTTCTAAACGAGAGAATCAGTGGCAGTCTGGACTGGTTCACTAATAAAGTAACCGATTTAATTTCTTTAATTAATGCTCCAAGTCCACCCACTCTTAGTGGTTTAGTATTTGCCAATCTTGGTGAACTTCAAAATCGTGGTGTTGAAATTAATTTAAACATCGCAGCGGTAAAGAAAAGTGAATTTAGTTGGGACTTTAATTTTAATCTTTCTCGTGTGTCCACGAAAGTGAATAGTCTAAGTGGAAATGGATATACGTTGGCAGCAGACGGAAAAATTATTACCGGAAGTTTATTTGGTCCCGGATCTGGTAGCTATGGAGTCAACCTTATTCAGGAGGGCTCACCACTAGGGCAACTATATGGTCCAGTTTATAATGGGATTGAATCTGGCTTAGCAACTTATAAAGATCTGAATGGTGATAATTATTACTGCGGCTGCCCAGATGATTTCAAAGTATTAGGAAACGCGCTTCCCAAATTCAATTTCGGCTGGGGCAATCAACTATCCTACAAGAACCTGGAGTTGAAATTATTATTCAGAGGTGCCAGTGGCCACCAGACGATCAATACTTATCGATTGTTCCATGAGTCAACCGAATCCGTCCGATATTCCAACCTGGTGAAAACATCCTACTTTAATCCCGATTTGAAGTATGCCAGTTTTTCAAATCTGTTTGTTGAAAATGCTTCTTTCGTAAAACTGGACAACATCTCACTGGCCTATCATATCCCGTCTACCTGGCGACTTACTCTTACCGCGACAGCTCAAAATCTTTTCACCATTAGTAAGTACACCGGAATGGATCCGGAGGTTGAATACGGAAATCCCATCCAGAAAGGACAGACTATAAATCCAATCAATCAAAGCCCACTGATTTCTGGAATTGAATTGAGAGGTAATTATTTACCGTCCAGGATTTTCTCGCTAGGAGTCAGCTTAAAATTGTAATGACTAATTCAATGTCGTTTACCTAAGCCTTTCTTTCATCGCCTCACCCCCGCCTCTCCAGAAGAGAGGTCTATGGAGACTTACGTAAACGACATTGATGACTAATTTCTAAATCGCAGAAAAGTGCCCATAGGCAAGTCATTTCCATTTCTCGATTTAAGAAAAAACTCTCCATATTCAGGATTGGTGATCTTAAAATGCGTTTGCGCTACATTAAGGCCAACCAATGCCGACAAGCCAACGGCATACATGTTCAATATGAAAAAATGGTTTTCTTTTTCAAGCAGCTGACTGCTTAACTGAATCAATTCATTAAGCTTCTCTTGTAAGGTCCACTTTTCACCATCTGGCCCGCGACCGTAAGGAGGCGGGTCCATAATAATTCCATTGTATTTGTTGCCCCGCTTCACTTCACGCTTCACAAACTTCAGCGCATCCTCATATACCCAACGGATGTCATTCAGATTATTCAATCGCATATTTTCTGCCGCCCAGTTAATACCAGGTCGTGAGGCATCGACATGTGTTACATCTGCTCCTGCTGATTTAGCCACTACAGAAGCAGCTCCTGTGTAGGCAAATAAATTAAGGACTTTTGGTTTCTCTGCATTCCATGACTTAATCGTGTCATAAATAAAATTCCAGTTCGTACCCTGCTCTGGAAATACACCAACGTGACCAAAACCAGTAAGCGCCAAGCGAAGGATTAATTTGAGGTCGTTGTATTGATACACCACATTCCAACTCTCCGGCACGTTTGGCTTTTTGCCCCAACCACCTTTTACATCTTCGGTGGAACGGTACATATCTTCTTGCTCCCGATCAAAGCGGGCGTGAGCTAGCTTGTTCCACTCCTCATCCGATAATTTACGGTCCCAAATGGCCTGAGGTTCTGGACGGATTAGCGTATACTTTCCAAAGCGTTCCAGCTTTTCAAAATTGCCGGAGTCGATCAGTTCGTAGTCTTGCCAAGAAGAAGGATGTAGTAATTTTAGATTCAAGATGCTGGATTCAGGATCCAAAAATAACAAGAATGTCCAACTTTGATCTTAAACTTTTGAAACTGAAATCAATTCGGGCGTTTGTAAAAGATAAACTCACCGCCTTCATCCCCCACTCCCTTTAGTGGATTACCAAGTGGTGTTTGTTCATTTAAATCAGCAACTCGCTTCTTTACATAAAAGATAAGGTCAGATACAGGAATTTTTGGTTCTTTATTATCCGATAGAAATCCTATAAAGCTTTCAGCAAAAGGACTGTTCTTACCTTGCACTCCATCTGATACTACCTCAAGTCTGCCTGATGCCAACCCCCACCTTGATTTGTATTTTTCAACATGGTCAGAATAACCTCTTGTGGTAGAAGCAAAGAGAGAACCTGAAAAGCAAGCATCTGCCACTAGAAAAGTATGTTGTGAATTTATATTTTGAATCATCTTTAAAATATCTGCATTTGGAACATACGATGATGTTTCATTTTTATCGGCATCAATGGGTACCCAATATCCTTCATTCAAAAGTTTATCAAAATATCCGTGGCCTGAATAGTAAATCATCAGATTATCCTGCGAAGAAACCTTTTCGATATGGCTTCTTAGAACTCTATAAATATTGGCACGGGTTGCGTTGGAGTCAAGTAACATAGTCACGTTCGCCATCTCAAATGTGTAATTCTTCGCCAAGACCTTAACAAGTGATTCAGCATCTGAAACCGCATTAAATAGCGGAGGCCATGATTTGTAATTATTGGCCCCGATGACAATCAAATAATTTTTGGCATCCTCAAATTTATAAACTGAACCATCGGTGTTTTTGCGTTCAATGGTAAACTTTTTTAAGGCTATGTTCTGGTTCAAATCCTTTGCCTCAATAGTTACTTGATTTTCTCCCACGTTAAGAGGAAAATAAGTTTTATAGAGACCATTTTCTTTTACAGGCACATCAATCCCATTAACTTTTAGCAGCTGAATGCCCGACTCATCAATTACAGTCCCGGTGAGCATAATGTTATCCTGATAAATCACCACTCGATCCTCCTTAATGTTGGCAGGATCAGAAACTAAAATCATAGGAGCATTTTGATCTTTCTTATTTCGGAGAATAGAGATCTGGTTTGGATCAACCAAAACTTTGCGAGAGCTTTCTACCCTCGTTCCACTTGTGTTAGTAACGACTATGATAATTGTATTTAAACCCGTTCGAAAAGTAGAAGTAGGCTCAATCACCTGTTCATACCGATTGGCACTTACAGCCTGTGAGAAATCCGAAGCTTTGTAAAAATCGGTACTCTTGTCATTAATTCTAATCTCAAGTAGATGTAACGGCAGCCTTGATTTGATGAGTACGGAGAAAGTTTGGATACTTGAGGCTACTAAATTAATGGTATCCTTTGGGTAGGTTACCCATTGAATAACTGGCTTATCGACCACATTAATTTTAGGAATCAACAGCTGATTCTTTTTTTGAGCTAAAGAAAAAACTGTGATACTTAAAAGAAAAAGGAAGAGGGTAAGTTTTTTCATTGCAAAAATCGATTAGGTATTAGAATATCCGTGGTGATGTTTTGTATTAATTAGTAGGGCTATCAGGTACACCCGGTAATTCTTTATTTTCCTCTAAATAGCCTTGCCCCATTATATAGGCAGGTACTAATAAAAAAGGAAGCACTTTCCAAAAATTGCTTACCACTGGTTTTACCTTAAATGTATTACTGAAATACTTCAGTTCACCATCGGTGATACAAAGTTGATAATCATTCCTTGCTTTAGTTTTTCGAGGTATTGATAAGGAGAAGGCATTTTGAGTGAGCGGCATATCTGTCAAGGTTATTACCTCCTTTTCATGACGGAATAAGATATAGGTATAGTGTTTGTCTTTTACCAAAATATCATCCATTTTAACGGAGAGCTTCTTATTGCGCTTTACTTTTGCCGGCACCGTAATATTTGGATAAACCTCAAAAGCAAATTTATTTTCCGCGCCACTAAAGTTTATGAGTTCTTCCTCAAAATCCCAGGCAAACCGCTTGCCCTTGCCTGGTAGTACCAAATTGCCAACATCACCTTTTATCAACTCGATATAAAAGGAACGCGTACCTGAGGTAAGTTTTACCTTAACAAGGCAAGGAATGTTAGCATGCGGTGCGATAAGATCGTAGGTAAAAAAATACTTATTTATCCCATCCTTATCCACCCCACTAGAAACTTTAACGTTTTCAATTGTTTGAGCCTTTGTAAAAAAGGGAACAGATAAGGCAACTACTAGTAAAAGTGTTCTCGTAAACTTATGCATGTACATAGTGCAATAGACAAATTTCCTAAAGCTAAAACAATTGCAAGCAACTTAACAATACCTATTTTAAGGTATTTGATACGGGAAAAACCTTGATTACATTTAAAACTTTAATAATTTTTCTGTCTGATAACTATACTGCAAAATATCTTTCTATGAAATATCGATTTCTATTTTTAAATCATTTTGCGTTTTTTTTGTTAAGCCTCGTTACCCCATCCTTCTCTCAAATATATGAAGGCACAGTTGGTCTCCCCACGTTGCCTGGTCAGTTTAAATCTCCCACAGCTATTACCGTTGATCCCTCTGGCAATGTATTTGTGGCTGATGATGCAACCAATCTTATAACCAAATTTGACGCTAATGGAGCCTTCTTGCTGCAGTGGGGAGGATCGGGATCAGCAGATGGCAAGTTCAATGTTCCCTTAGGACTTGACACCGATGCCGCAGGAAATGTGTATGTGACGGAGGGAAATAACAATCGAGTTCAAAAATTTGATGGCAATGGAAATTTTCTGCTAAAATTTGGTGGGTATGGTACGACAGACGGATTGTTTGAAGGTCCATCAGGAATTGCAATAGATGCCGTGGGCAATATTTTTGTGAGTTCATCAAATAAGATTCAAAAATTTAGTAGTTCAGGAGCATTTCTATCAAAATTTGGAAGCTTTGGATCTGGCGATGGCCAGTTTAAATATCCAGGGGCAATGACCATTGATGCAATTGGAAATATTTACGTTTCTGATCGACAAAACTACCGAGTTCAGAAGTTCGATAATGCAGGCACATTTCTTTCAAAATTTGGAACTCAAGGCGGCAACGATGGTCAGTTTAGTGAACCACAAGGAATAGCATTTGATCCTGGGGGGAATATCTATGTTGCGGATGGTTGGAATAATCGATTTCAAAAATTTAGTTCTACTGGCGCCTTCTTAGCAAAAGTTGGAACATACGGTTCGGGGAATAGTCTGTTTCGTTCATGTGAAGCATTGGCTCTTGATGCCCTGGGAAATATATATGTTGGTTCCCGAGAGGAATCTCAAATTCAAAAGTTCAATCCATCTGGTACATTCCTTACCAAATGGGGCAAGCCAGAAGGCGAAGGCCAATTTTGTAAGCCACAAGCGTCTGCCACCGATTCAAATGGAAATATTTATGTGGTAGATACAAGCAATAATCGTATTCAAAAATTCAATAGTATAGGAACGAGTGTATTGAAGCAATGGGGCAACTATGGCTCTGGAAATAGCCAGTTTAATTACCCTGGTGACATTGCAATCGATGTGAACAACAACGTGTATGTGTTGGATCGGTCGAACAACCGAATCCAAAAATTTGATGTTAACGGAGTCTTTATTCTGAAATTTGGTTTGGGGTATGGCTCTTCTGATAGTCAGTTTAAAGAGCCTTCAGGAATAGCGACCGATGCAAGTGGAAATGTTTATGTGTCTGATCTCGAAAACCATAGGATACAAAAATTCAGTAGCACAGGAACTTTCTTATCAAAATTTGGAACATTGGGATCTGGCGATGGCCAGTTTAATCGCCCAAACGGAGTAGCAATTGACGGAGGCGGGAATATCTATGTTGCCGATGGTAATAATTTTAGGATTCAAAAATTTAGTAGCGATGGTACATTTATCAGCAAGTGGGGTAATCAGAACTCAAGTCAAGGCTTTATAGGTGATGTCCGTGCAATAGCAATTAATGCCTCTGGAAACATTTTAGTCTGTGATTGGAATAACGTATACTTTTTTGACAGCAATGGTGTTTTCTTAAGTAGCTGGAATAATTGGACGAACCCAAATGACTTTTTTTATGATTTAAGTAGTGTATCCGTTGGCACTGATAATATAATTTATGTATCGGATACAAGATACAACCGCATCGTGAAATTTTCCTTATTTTCCATTTCTTCTTTCTCGGCACCTAGTGGTTTACCTAACTCTGCTGTAACTATTAATGGATCTGGGTTTAGTACTATAGCCGCTGAAAACATAGTGAAATTTGGGAGCACCGTTAGTAGTAGTGTAACTCCAATTAACTCCACGTCCCTTACGGCAATTGTTCCACCCGCCCAAGCCACAACAGGCCCGGTTACCATTACCCGGAATGGACTCACCACTACTTCTCCTAATGTCTTTATTGTACTACCATTTGTCATCAGTAATTTCACACCAAATATTGGCTCAACGGGTACTGAAGTTACTATTATAGGATCCGGCTTTAGCTCCTTTAATGCCAATAATATTGTAAAGTTCAATGGGATAAATGCAAATCCTACTTTCAGCTCCTATACTTCACTTAAGGTACCTGTGCCCGCTGGCAACACCATTGGTAAAATAACGGTAACCGTAGCTGGGCAAACTGTAACAAGTGATCAAGATTTTATTGGAACGCTTTCAATAAATTCACTTAGTGCAAACAGTGGAGTAGTCAATTCATCAGTTACGCTTACTGGCACAGGCTTTAGCAGTACACCTGCGGATCAGATAGTAAAATTCAATGGTGTTACTGCAGAAATTGTTTCCAGCACACCCACAAGCATTAATGTTAAGGTTCCACCCTCAGCTACCACCGGTAGTATTACTGTTACCCGAAGTACCGCAACAGCGATCAGCCTTACTGAATTTCTTGTATTGCCATTGTCAATCACAACATTTAGTCCCGATTATGGATCCGCAAGCGGAGTGGTTACAATCACCGGAACAGGTTTTAGTTCTATACCGGTCAATAACATTGTTAAGTTCAATGGCATAGTCGCCACCGTACAAAGCCCAAGTACGTCCACTACTTTAAAAGCAGTAGTGCCAGGAGGAAATGTGATTGGAAAAATTTCTGTAACAATAGGATCAGAAACAGCACCCAGCCTAGCTGACTTTGGTGGACCATTGAGCGTTACTTCTTTCACTCCAGCGAGTGGCGCTACTAATTCAACGGTAACCATTAGCGGAACAGGCTTTAGCATGACAGCATCCAATCAAATCGTAAAATTCAATAATATAGTTGCAACTACTACTCCCATCTCAACCACCTCTTTGTCTGCCGTTGTTCCTGCCGGGGCAACCACTGGATCAATCACAGTGGGGCGAGAAGGAACAATTGTAACAAGTCCAAAAGAATTTGTTGCCTTGCCATTTAAAATTAATTCGTTCTCACCTGTAACAGCAGGAGTTAACACAACAGTTACCATTGTAGGCTCAGGATTTAGTAGCACGGTTGCAAAAAATATAGTTTTAATCAATGGCGAAAAAGCAGAGGTCACATACAGGAAACCAGATACCCTCAAGATTACTATTCCTTTAACTGCAACCCGCGGTAAAATAAAAATAACAGTAGAAAATGAAACGATTACTTCAGATGAGGATCTCAAAATTACCAACATAACAACCACGGTAAACTTCCCTCAATACTTTATAATAGGAAGCACTTCCATAGAAGCTAGTGTTACTATTAACAGTATTGCCGAGGTACAATCAATAAAATTTTTAAGCAAAGGAATAAGCAGCAAGGATAATATTTACAAACCTGAAGATGTTCCTGTCTCAGGAACAAGCAATGTCATTGCTTTTCCCATTCTTGCCGCACGATTTAGTGACCCTATCGGGCTTCATTATTACTTTTCCATTACGGATAAAAATGGCAATACTGACATTCGAAGTTCAGAAGGGTATACCTATTTGAAGTATCCTGCTACTATAAGCAATCAGGTTATACCCAATCTGCTTTTCGGAAAAACAACAGGGAGTTATCAACTCACATCAGTTCCCTTAAATCTTACAAAACCCAAGGTCCTCGATGTTTTTGGAGAGTTGGTAACTGCTAAGAAAAATAAAATGCGTCTTTATTCATTCAATGGCCAAAGTCAAGAATTAGATGGCAGTTCGTCCATCGAACTCGGCAAAGGTTATTGGTTGATTGTAAAGGAGAAGACAGACATCAATCCAGGCGAAGGTACAACGCCAAATGTAACAGAGAAAAATCCATATAAACTCAGCCTTATTTCAGGCTGGAACCTTATTGGCAATCCTTACAACTTCACTATTTCATGGAAAGATGT
The DNA here is from genome assembly GCA_031414855.1 of Bacteroidia bacterium. Taxonomy (GTDB): domain Bacteria; phylum Bacteroidota; class Bacteroidia; order Cytophagales; family Cyclobacteriaceae; genus ELB16-189. The sequence continues at coordinate 27,874 of JANOQK010000423.1, forward strand.
GTTGGCTGCTAATAGTAATCCCACTGGCGTAGGCAATTTAAAATTATATAAGGCAGGATTTGTTGAAGCGGATTTACTGCCAGCCTATGGTGCAGCATTTGTTCGATTAGATGGAGCTGATAAACTTGACTTGAAAATACCAGTTGTCAATAAAGGCATAACGAGCAGAATAAAAGATGAAAGCGATATTCTCATGCAATCAATAGATTCAAAAGACTGGCAAGTGCGGTTGATGCTCGATGACGGTTTTTTAAGAGATGAACTTGGTGGCATTGGTATGAACAGCGAAGCAAATGAAGGCAAAGATTTATTTGATGAAGTTACGCTACCCGTGCCGGAAGGGCTAAATAACTTTGAACTTATCCTGAAAGAGTTGCCACGTATGAAGTTGCTAAAAGATATTGTGCCGACAAATGAGGAGCATACCTGGAACGGGCAACTTTGGAGTGAGCATGATGTAACCATAAGCTGGGATAATTCTTATTTTGGCAATAACGATAAACAACTCGTATTGGAAACATCTGAACGTGTTGAATTAATCGACATGAAGAAAGCTTCAAGTCTTCGTCTATCCAGCGGAAAGCAGCAATTTAAAATACATTTTGGATCCACAGACTACATCAAAGCAGCAACCCTTGGCAAGGAAGCAAGGGCTGGGGATATTTTTCCTAATCCTTTGGCAAAAGGAGAATCATTAAAAATTAATCTGAGTCTTCCGTCTGGCACAAATAACATACAAATGCAAATGAAAGACCTGAGTGGAAAGAATGCTTTATCGAGTGGAGTGGCTAAATACAACGAAGGTCGGCAGTTGATCGAATGGATTGGTGATTTCTCCCAACTCACCTCAGGACTCTATGTTGTAAAAATTTCAGTGTCTCATTCACAAGGAATTTCAACATTTTATAAGAAAATAGTGATAGAATAAAATCATCAGTCTTAAATTTGTATAATCTTTGCATAATTCGTGAGTTGCTTAATTACGGATTGATTATTTTTACAGCATGTCTCCAAAGGAAAATTATCTTAAACGGTTAAAGAAAATGCAAGCGACCGCCAGAGGAATTAAGCCTGCACTGAGAACAGTCACTACTAAAAATTTACATTACATTACACCTGAAGTAAATACAAACCAGACAGCTATTCCTTTTTAAAAGCCCCAGCGGGGTGCTATTTTGGTAAAGACTAGAATGAAACATTAGGATGAGCCCCAGGAGGGCGACACTTCATGCCCAATACATATTCACAAATTACTATCCATGCCGTATTTGCTGTAAAGCATCGCGAAAATTTTATAACGAAAGATTGGCGAGATAACTTACATCAATATATTTCTGGCATAATCACCAACAAGGAAGCTAAATCTTTAGCTGTGGGAGGATGGAAAGATCACGTACATATTCTATTTGGCATGCCAGTTACTACCTGCATAGCTGATTTTATGAGTGCGGTAAAAGCAAATAGCAGTAAATGGATAAATGAACAGCATTATGTAAAAGGGAAGTTTCAATGGCAGGAAGGTTATGGCGCATTTTCTTATGCCAAAAGTCAGCGGGATATCGTAATAAGATACATCGTCAACCAGGAAGAACATCATCGAGTCAAATCATTTAAAGACGAGTATTTGAAAATGCTTACTGATTTTGAAGTGACCTATCAGGATAAATACCTATTTGAGTTTTACGATTGATGAAATTATAATGTCGCCCCGATGGGGCTTTGCTTTGCAACTACCAAATTCTACCAAAATTTCAGCCCTACGGGCTTATCAAAAAAAACAAATAATTGGACATCAATATCTTATTAAAAAGAAATTATCGCAAATGAAAAAGCTAACCGTGGAGTAAGAATTATTCCATGGTTTCTAAATCTAAATTAGTTATGCATTTCCTCATCACCAGCACTCAAAATCCTAAAGTCAAAAGTCTGCTTGCGCTAGAGAAGCCAAGGGAGCGCAGGAAGCAGCAGCTTTTTCTGGTAGAAGGCGCAAAAGAAATAAAATTGGCACTGGAGGCTGGATATAAAATCGGTAACATTTTTTTCTGTGAAGACATCATCAATAAAGAAGAATCAGACTTTATCTACGCCCAGGACAAATTACTCATCCCCGTCTCTAAAGAAGTTTTTGAAAAAATTGCGGTGCGCGAAAGTTCTGGCGGAATGCTTGCAGTGGCAGAACAAAAGACGCACCGATTGGAGGATATCAAGCTTAGCAAAAATCCGTTAGTGCTCATTCTTGAGTCCGTAGAGAAGCCCGGAAACTTAGGTGCTATTCTTCGCACTGCCGATGCGGCCGGGGTTGATGCGGTGATCATTTGTGATCCGCAAACCGATTTCTACAACCCTAATGTGATACGTTCCAGTGTAGGATGCGTGTTCACAAAACAAATTGCTTGTGCCACTTCCGAGGCAACAATTGATTGGCTCAAAAAAGAAAACATTAACATATTCTGCACCTACCTGAAGGCTTCAAAGAATTATCATGAAACCGATTTCACGCTACCTTCCGCCATTGTGATGGGTACAGAAGCCACCGGACTATCCGATGTTTGGGTGAAAAATTCGACAGCTAACATCATTATCCCGATGGGAGGGAAAATCGATTCCATGAATGTCTCCACTGCCGCAGCTGTTGTTATTTTTGAGGCAAAACGACAACGAGGCTTTCATTAGGCATTGACCTATTTTTACCTACTTTTATCTACCTAAACTTTAAAGGTAATGCCGAGGCCGAATATTACAGATATTGAAAATCTTCCAAGGGAAAAATTCCTAAATGCACTTGCCGAAGCCTATATACTTCAAGATACCATTTTGGGCACAACAGAACTTGCCATTATCTCTACCAAACCGGATGGCATAGTCAATAGTTTTAATATTGCGGCCACTAAACTTTTAGGATACGAGTCTGAAGAAGTAATTGACCTAGTGACCCCGGTTATTCTTCATGATCAGGACGAAATTATAAAACGATCACAGGAGCTTACTAAAGAATTGGGTCTCTCCATCAAACCTGGATTTGAAACACTTATTGCAAAAACTAGGTCAACCAGGAATACGGATCGGAGAGAATGGACGTACATCAAAAAAAATGGTGAACGTTTTCAGGTGATGCTTTCGTTTTCCGGAATACGGAACGAAAAAAATGAAATAACTGGTTACCTGGGAATTGCCACAAACATAGCTGAACAAAAGAAAGCACAAAAGCAGCTTCAGGATAGTGAATATAAATTCCGATTACTGGCTGAAAATATTCCAGGGGTAGTGTATTTATGCAGAAATGATGAAACTTATTCCATGATCTACCTCAATGATGAAGTAGAAGTTTTGACCGGGTACCCAGTCGGTGATTTCATGGAAGATAAAATAAATTTTATGCAGCTTTATCATCAAGATGATGTTGCTCAAATTGACTCAGCCGTTGGAAAGGCCATTGCCGGAAGGGAAAAATTTCACCTTCAGTATAGAATACGACATCGCTCTGGAGAATGGCGTTGGATTGATGAGGTAGGTGTGGGTGTTTATGCGAATGATAATTTGTTAATGCTGGAAGGTTTTCTGTGCGATATTACGGATCAGAAAAATGCTGATGAAAAACTTCTCCTATCAAAACAAAACCTGGAAGCCGCTGCGCAAGAGTTGCAGGAGCAGAACCAGCAACTCAATGAATTTGCACATATTATATCGCATAACTTGCGCTCGCCTGTTGGTAACATCGGTGCTTTAATTGGTTTACTCTCTCCTTCCAGCACACTGGAGGACTACCAACTTATTTTCAGTAAGCTGAAATTGACCTCTCAAAGTCTTCAGGATACACTCAATGATTTGATGGAAACTTTGCGAATAAAAAAGGAAGCTATGGCAGAGCGAAACGTCTTGTCATTTAGTGAGACCCTTACAAAAGTTAAAAATGATCTGGCCGGTGAAGTGATCAGAACCAATGCAGAAATCACAATAGATTTTAATAACAGTCCGGAAATTTTGTATGCTAAGACCTACCTCGAAAGCATATTTTTAAACTTACTGAGTAATGCGTTGAAATACAGATCACCAAAACGTCAGCCTAAAATTCATTTCCAAACAAAAGCTAATCAGGATAAAGTTCAATTGATAGTTTCAGACAACGGTCTGGGTATAGATTTGGAAAAAAATGGACATAAACTCTTTGGGCTGCGCAATACATTTCATGAGCACAAAGAAGCTCGGGGTGTGGGTTTATTTCTCACCAAAACTCAAGTGGAAGCAATGGGTGGTAAAATCTGGGCTACAAGCGCTGTAGATCATGGCACAACTTTCTACATTGAATTTTGAATTGGTAAAATCTCAGGCTTTAAATCAAAAAAAATAAAAATGAATTGGATCGAAATTGCAGGTCACACAGGTGCTTTGCTGAGCGGCATAACATTCATACCACAAGTTTATAAAGCATGGAAAACCAAAAGTGTGGGGGATTTGAGTTTTACAATGATATTGATAGTTTTAACCAGTACTATTATCTGGCTCTTTTATGCTATTTCACTTATGCTATGGCCGGTGATTCTGGCTAATGTATTTGTGGGACTACTGGTTACTGTGCTGATTTACTTTAAACTCACATTCCCTAAATAAGGCAACTAACTCATCATCCTTAGCAATTGTACATCAGCTAATGACAAAGAAATATCTTGTTTTACTTCTGCTTGTATTTCTTTCCATCATTACTTTTTTAGACCGCAATGCTATATCTATTGCAAGCGTTCGTATCACCGGTGACTTAGGACTTAGCGATAGTCAGTTCGGTTGGATATTAACAGTATTTACTATTTCATATGGGCTATTGGAAATCCCTTCCGGCCTATGGGGTGATAAGTTTGGCGAAAAGAAAGTGATCACCAGAATTGTGCTTCTTTGGTCAACGTTCACCATGTTGACAGGTGCGGTTACCGGATTTGCTTCTTTACTGGTCGTTCGTTTTTTATTTGGTGCAGGCGAAGCCGGTGCCTATCCTAATTCAGCCATTGCCGTTCGTAAATGGTTTCCTGTGGATGAACGCGCGCGGGCTCAATCCTATATTTGGATGGCAAGCCGCATCGGTGGAGCGATAACGCCCTTCATCGTTGTTCCCATGCAAATAAATTTCGGATGGCGAGTTACTTTTTATGCACTGGGGGTAATTGGATTGTTGTGGGTTCTTGCCTGGTGGTGGTGGTATCCAACACCTCCCACTGAGAAAACAACAGAAGTGATAGCAGAAAAAATATCATGGAAAAAATATACAGGGGATAAAAACTTTTGGTTTCTATTAATCATGTACTACTGCTATGCTTGCGGTGTCTTCTTTTTCATTTCATGGCTACCAAGGTATTTACAGAACGGACGAGGGATAACCGAAAATGATCTTGCCTACTCCGCTGCTTTACCTTTTCTGCTTGCTGCCGCAGGCTGCTGGTTGGGCGGATTTTTGAGCGACACTCTGGTGAAAAGAATAGGATTGAATTGGGGAAGAAAAATTATTCCTGTGGTAGGCCTTAGCTTTTCAGCATTCATGATGTTGGGTGCAACTTTCACCGCAGATAATTCCATGGCCATTCTTCTCCTTGCCCTTGGCCTTGCCTTCATGGATGTTACAGCACCAGTATCATGGGCAGTGGCCATAGATCTGGGCGGAAAGAATAGTGGGGCTATTACAGGTGCCATGAACACTGCAGGCTTACTAGGTGGCACAGCCACATCTCTTGGCATTGGTTATATTATTTCAGCCTGGGGGAGTTATGATATACCAGTGGTGATGTTAGCAGTGCAACTCCTAATGGGTGCACTCTTCGCTTTAAGTATTCAATTGAAAGAACCATCAACCTAAATTGAAAGCACCGCACTATTGGAAGAGTATCCCGAAGTGAACTACTTTTAAGCGTCCAATTTCATTTGATGGACAATACCCAAAACTTATCATAGCCAATTTCCCCTGCATCAACCATTTCGCGCACTACTTCCACAAATACTTCATGGTCAGTTGGAGCAACAGCCAATTCAAGTTCCTCCACTGTCACACTTTTCTGTTTGAGCAAATACAATATCTGATCACGATAATCTGAAAATTCAGCTAAATTTTCTTTCCTTCTTTTTTCAAGGCAAACATCGCACTTGCCACAAGTTGCATAAGTAACTTCATCAAAGTATTCCTGTATCAACTGCATACGACACCGATGAGATTGGCTGACATAGTTGACCATCGCTTCCATCTTGGCCAGGTTAAGATTCCGCAATCGCTCCATTCTCTCTCTATCGATTGGTAAATGGTCAGCATCTTGCCGTGGAAGTATAAATGTAATCCGGGGTGTATCAGAAGCGGGTTGATAGACCAACAATTGAAGTTCATGTAATTGCGCGAGGTCAATCCTGGCAACGCCTTCTTTAATTTTCAGACTTTGAGCAATGTAAGATTCTGATACTGGCATAAAATCAGAAAACAATTCAGCTCCGTATAACCTCAGCAATGATTTTATTAAGGGATCGAATCGTGCATTGGCAATTTGAAATTCATAAAGTCGTTTCTTGTCTACTGTTAAGTGGACACGAGAGGGGCGATAAAAACTTTCACTCAACTGGATCAATCCCTCTTGCTCCAATTTCTTCAATGCTATGTAGGTAGTGGATGATTTCAGGGTAAACCGCTTGCAAAAATCTTCCAGATCAAATTCGTAACTCTCTCCCTCGCTGCTGCCCAGTGCAAGTTGATAATAGTTGCAAAGTGCCTGATAGATCTTTTTCAAGTAATCAAGAGAAGGTTGAGACTGTTGCACTTTATGCCGTAAGGACAATACATCGACATCATGAAAAATAATAACAGCATATGATCTTTTGCCATCACGGCCTGCACGACCGGCTTCCTGGTAATACGATTCTATATTCTCTGGCAAGTCCATATGAATAACAGTGCGTACATCAGATTTATTGATACCCATACCAAATGCATTGGTGGCTACCATCACCCTTACTTTATTCGTGAGCCATTCCTCTTGCCGTTTGCTCCGCTCTTGATGACTTAGTCCGGCATGATAGAAAATCGAAGAAAATCCCTGCTGCATCAAGCTTTTCGCCAGGTCTTGTGTTGCTTTACGCGAGCGAACGTATACGATGGCTGTGCCTTGTACTTTCTTTAGGATCTCAATTAACTTTTTCTCTTTAGTCTCCGTCTTACGGATGGCAAAAGAAAGATTTTCGCGCGCAAAACTTTTTTGAAAAACTGAAGGCTTTATAAGTTCAAGCTTCTCCATAATATCTTCCCGCACTTGCTTGGTGGCTGATGCCGTGAGAGCTATGATGGGCACATCAGGCTTCACTTCTCTTAGAATAGCTATCTTCAAATAAGGGGGTCGGAAATCATAACCCCATTGTGAAATACAGTGGGCTTCGTCCACGGCAATCAAACACACCTTCATCTTCTTGACTCGTTCTTGAAAAATCTCTGTTTGTAGTCTTTCCGGTGAGAGATAAAGGAATTTTACTTTTCCATATACACAATTATCCAATGCGATGTCAATCTCTTGGCGGCTCAATCCAGAATGAATCGCCAAGGCTTGTATGTCTCTTCTTTTCAACTGCGACACCTGATCTTGCATCAGTGCAATCAAAGGTGTGATCACGAGGCACACTCCCTCCATGATTAAGGTGGGCACCTGAAAGCAAACCGATTTTCCTCCACCTGTTGGCAATAGGGCAAGGGTATCTTTTCCTTCCAACACCGACCGAATAATTTCAGCCTGCGGAGATCGGAAGTTATCATATCCCCAATATTGTTTTAGTATTTCTTCAGGTGTGGGCACTGCTCAAGGTAAAGCAAAAAAGAATTATCGCAAAGAACGCGAATAAACAACGACCATCTGAAAAGCAGGTGCCAAATGATTTTAGCAGGTAATACGAGTTAGCACAGGCTCACTACTTGTTGGCCGACTGTAAAAGTTTCACACCGGTTTCACCCAGATGCTTTGATAATATGCTTTTGTATTGTTGCGTGTTTGTGTAGCCACCGTTTGCTTTGAAGAATTCATCTAATATGGGAAACCAATCGCTATTCAAAGGCATGGCAAAACCAAACTGCTCGGCAGCCTTATCGCCTACAGGATGGCGTTTCACTGATTTCCCTTGTTGTACAGCCTCGAGATAGAACGCCAAATCCAGATAAGCAAAACCATTAGGATCGGTTGTTACCTTTTCGTAGGTCTCCTGGCTTGTTGCAGTATAATTGATTTTCATTGTCGGAAAATATTTTTGCTTCAATTCAGTGATTCGCCTATCATTCAACGTTCCCTTGGCCGTGTAAGCCGTTAGTTTGGAAAAGGCTTTGGACATATCCTCAAAACTAGTTAGAGTACCTACACTGCTTTGGGTAATTAATATAGCGAAGTTAGTAATGAAGGGTGGACTAAACTTTACTTCCTTTTTACGATCGTCCGTAATAGTTATGTTTCCCAGCCCAAAAACTCCACCCATAGAGCCCTTCACCTTATCATACATTCCCTTAAAGGTTGTGCCGTCTCCGGTGAATTTACTACCGAGTTTTACGTTCTTGGTTTCATTAACATATTTGACAAAGTCGCTCATGATGTCCACACAAATGCCAGTGAGCTTTCCTGAATTATCTTTGTAAACAAAACTTGGTGTTTCCACATATGCCAATGTGATGGTTCCCTGACCAACGCCTTTTACTTGTGCCCAGGAATCACCAGTATAACTCTGCGAGAATACGACTGTAGTAGAACTTAAAAATAGAACGGATGCAAGAAATAATCTCATAGTATTGTCTAAAGAATCCGAAGATTATAAAAAGGGATCCACAAAAACTAAGGGAAGGCAATATTGATGTTAATTCTTCGAAAGGTCAGACAATTACCAACTCAAATCTTCCTTGTTCAAAAAAGCCTGAATTCCTTTTTTGCAATCATCAGAAGCTCTCACATTAGCATTCATTTCTGCTGCATATTCCAACGCCTCTTCCAAATTCATTAATTGCACCTCTCCGATCATCTTTTTGGTAATACCCATAGACTGACCTGAATTATTTTTTACCAACTTATTGGCAAAATCAATAACTGCTCCTTCGAGTTTTTCTTTTTCAATAATTCGATTGACTAATCCATAGTGAACCAAGGCATCGCCACTTATTAGTTCGCCACTTAACAACAGATGCCTTGCTTTTTGCTCTCCAATTTTTCGGATCAAAAACACCAAAACAATAGCGGGAATAAATCCAATCTTCACTTCTGTATAACCAAACTTTGCTTCCGGCACAGCAAATACAAAATCGCAAACAGTTGCTAAGCCACATCCACCAGCCAATGCGTGACCCTGCACCTGAGCTATCACTACTTTGTTTGAGGTATATATATGATAAAATAAATTCTTGAGATGACGGGAATCCTCCAGGTTTTCTTCATAGGAAAAATTTTGAAGCTTCTGCAAATACCCAAGATCAGCTCCGGCACAAAAAGCTTCACCATTGGCCTTTAAAACAATCACCTTTACCTGTTCATCTTGTTCAGCCCGATCTAACGTACCCTTCAATTCAGCTACCAATTCAAAACTAAGCGCATTGCGTTTCTCAGGTCGATTAAGGGTGATAAATCCGATACGATCAATAACAGAATAGTCTATCAATTTCATAACTAAAGAATTGCAGTAAAGGCTCCCTGGGTCAAAACAGAGTGAACAGAAATATTTTTAGATGTAGCCTGCGCCACCATTTTATTCGAATAGTACAAGGTGTTACTGCTATCCAATATGAGAATTTTAAATTCAACGCTCTCAAGAATTTTATCTAACGAACTTATAGCATTATTCGATATGATCAGATAATCTGTAACTACCTTATCCGGTAGAATAGTACTTTTCTGATCAACCAAAAGGACTTTTGCCCGTTTGAAATTGAAATAGCGAAGACCATTTATAGTCGTTAGAAATGCAAGCTCATTAGTATGAATAGTGCCCACACCTGAAGCAACCCTATTAGGGCGTATATGAAACCGAATCCTCTCCTGGTCATTTATCAAAGTAGAATCGCAATAGAAATATGATTTTCCATAAGTAATCCATTCCATGGCATGATGGCCATTTACACGGTAAACAATTAACTGTTTTCGGCTTACTTCCTCATTATAATGTTGCCATTGAACACCCACATATACTACTACTATTAGCAAAGCGCTAAGGAGGTATTGAAATTTTCTAAACTTGAAAAGTAGAATGATAGATAGGATCATACCCATTAAAAGCCAGCATTGGAATGTGGTGAGATATACTCCGTTGATGAGACTATACGGCAAGTCTTCAACAGCAAACACACCAAGGTTCAAAATTTTAATTGACCATTCCAAGATCCATCCCAATGCAAAAGCAATTGGTTGAATAAAACTGACTGCTACTACTAAGATTCCTAATACCAAAACCACAAACGAACCAGGAATAACAAATAAATTAGAGAAAAGGAAATAGACAGGGAACTGATGAAAGTAGAGTAAGCCTAAAGCAAACGTTGCAATTTGAGCTGCTATTGAAACACAGGTGATACTCCAACACGAATCCAAAAATTTATTTGGAGTTTCCCATAAATTGTAAAGAGGTCGTTGTAAATAAACGATGCCAATCACCGCCAGGTAAGAAAGCTGGAACCCAACCGACATGATCAGGTAGGGATTGTAGATCAGCAAAATAAAAGCAGAGGCGGCAAGTGTATTATAAATATTGGTGTTTCGTGAAAAAGGTTTGGCTATCGCCACAAATGAAAACATGGTAACGGCTCGTAACACGGATGGAGAAAGTCCTGTTACAAAAGCATAAGACCAAAGGCAAACTAAGCTTACAATTGCAATAAACCACGGACTCCATGAGTAAGAACTCATAGGTTTGAGTAGCAACAGAATCATCCAATAAATAATACCCACATGAAGGCCTGACACTGCCAGCACATGCATGGCGCCACTTGCCGAATACGCATTCTGAAGATCATTGTCCAGACCATCTGTTACACCTAATACCAATGCAAGAGCTATCGCTTGTTCCTGCTCACCGTGAATAAAACGACTCAATTTTTCAGATGCCCAGGCTCGTGCTTGCTGAGAATAGTACAGAAAGCCATGTTGCTGCGCTGATTCAATGAATTTGATTTGTTCACTCCTGACAAACTGTTGATGATAAATATTTCTAAAACTTAGAAATCTCTTGAAATCAAATTCATGTGGATTGCCTGGTGGACCAAGTTCAAGTGGAGAACCCTCGATTAGAATCTGATCACCATACTTTAACTTTATTTCATTTGATTTTTTCGATATATACAACAATACACTTCCGGAAACAGGTTGCCATCCTTCCTTTTGCCGTATTGCATCTACTTTGACTTCAACCTTCCAGGATTTAACTTTTTCTTCCGGGGCACTTTTTATAATTGCCCTATACATTTCAATGGGTGAGGTTACATGAATAATATGGTCTGGCTTTCGCGTTTCGGTGTGATAAAGCAGATTAACAAAACCCGCTATAAAAATTGCGCATAAACCAACTGTGCCGGTAACAAGCGAGCGCACTGTTGTTCTTCTTAGAATGAGAAAAGCAAGCACAAAGAGAATGCTAAAAACAAAAAAGAGTATGGTGGCTAGACTCTCAGAAATAACGGCTGGCCAATAAATTCCGAGCAACACTCCTCCAATGAAAAAGGCTGCCACCCGCACCATCGCATATGGAATCCATTTTAGCATAAGGTAAGATAGAAATACAACGGTTTACTATCAAGAATTACTTTCCAAAAAATGTGGGTTATGTTCTACCTGTAAAAGGTACAAGCGCAAATCTATCTCCAAAAAAGAAGTATTATCGGTTAGGACTATCCGACCTTCCGTACGCCTCAATAATGTCTCGCACTAACTTATGACGAACCACATCCTTTTCGTTCAATTCCACCATTTCTATTCCCTTTACTCCATTCAAAATACGAATCGCTTCCTTTAATCCGGATTTTTGATTCCCTGGTAAATCTATCTGAGAGGCATCTCCGGTTACAATCATTTTAGATTCTGGACCCATTCGGGTTAAGAACATCTTCATCTGCATGGGAGTGGTGTTCTGCGCCTCGTCCAGCAAAATGAAGGCATTGTTGAGCGTACGTCCGCGCATATAAGCCAAGGGAGCAATTTCTATTACTTCACGTTCCATGTAAAATTTCAATTTTTCTACTGGAATCATGTCGTTCAATGCATCGTAAATAGGCCGGAGGTAAGGATCAATTTTTTCTTTGAGATCCCCAGGCAAAAATCCTAGGTTCTCCCCCGCCTCCACTGCTGGCCGCGTAATGATAATTTTTCTTACTTGTTTATTCTTCAATGCTTTTACAGCCATTGCTACCGATATAAAAGTCTTACCTGTACCAGCAGGGCCAAGGGCAAAGACAAGGTCATTATCTCGTATGGCTAACACCAGCTTTTGCTGGTTAACCGTCTTTGCCTTGATGGGATTACCGCGAGTGCCGTAAAGAATCACATCATCAGCAAAGTCTTCAGGCGTAAATTCCTTTTTCTCCTGAGCAATGTAGCCCTTGACATTCTCCTCGGTTAGGCGACCAAACTGATGAAAATGTTCAACAAGGGAATTGAGTATATCTGTAATCAGAATAACATCCGCAGGGTCGCCTTTTAGGACAATCTCATTGCCTCGTGAAATAATTTTGCTCTTTGGAAATGCAAGAGCCAGCTCGTTCATGTTTTTGTTTTCAATGCCCAGAAAATCAAGCAGGGAAATACTATCCAGGGTAATGGTTTTTTCTATCAATGAAGTAAAGTGGTTGAAATGATTTAATTTTGACACAACAAAACTAACTAATATTCCGGCCTATTTAAACAAGCTGGTTGTCCTAAAGTTC
>JANOQK010000424.1:0-3025 GCA_031414855.1 Bacteroidia bacterium
TTACTGAGCAGGTGGAGAACTATTCCAAATTCACAGACTTGTTCTTAAAATCCATTGCCGATACGCATTTGTATTGGAGTGGGTTTACGTTACTCAGTCCAGCTGCGCCAACGGTAAAAGAGTATGTGGCGTTGCGCACCTGTATCCTGGGTGGCACTTGTACTTTTATTGATAATAAAATTGAGTTGGCCTCAGATCCAACGAATGCTTTGAACAAGGTATTAAAATTTAGCAGTGTGGCCCCAACGCAAAATATGGTTACAGCGAAAGCCTCTATTGAATCTGAAATCAATTTTTTCGACAAAGGTTCTGACCTTTGGTTTCAGGCGGATTATTATATCGAAAGCGGAGCACCTTTTAGCCTGGCGGATTTTGAAAACTCATATTTTGATGAAAGCCCGGGCCCAAGAGTGGTGGTGAGAAATAACAAGCTATCCATAGAAAATAAATTTGCTTCCAAAATGGAGTATGTCCAATCTTCGCCTATTACTATTCCTTCCAAGGCATGGTTTACGATTAAACTTCACTTGAAATTCAATAATGAAACAGCAGGTGTTATTGAGCTTTGGCAAGACGGCAAGCAAGTCATTGCGGCTAGTGGAATTAATTTACCGACATCCAATTCTATACAAAATTCGGTAGAGGTGGGAATAACGGCCACGTCAGTCGGTTGTGTGCTATTCATGGATAATCTCAGAATTTCATCTTCACCCTTTTAACATGGTCTCGGGTAGCACGTTTTCTTTTAAGGTTAGTAAGTAAGAACGATGCGCGATTTGCTTACCATGCACATGTTATACTTAATTGTCAGGGTAGGAAAGCAATAGGGATAGAAGCGAAAATCCCCACCTGAACGTGCCGTACAAATTTGCAGATAAATTGATTACGTTAATGGTGACAAGCAATGTTAATTTTTAATACAACGAACGGATAAGCCATCATTTGCTCCAGCTGGGCTTTTGCTTCGAAGTTCAGGCAAATTATTTGTTAAATAAAAAAAGTCACGCGTCTGCGAACTCCACCAGTATCCATCGGTTCCAATATCAGCAAAAGTACCTGTGTTGCTAAGGCATACCCTGCAGTAAGAGCCACCAGGCAGACCTGAAAAACCGCTTTCATCGGTTGCCGATGTGTTTGGCGTTAGCCATTTATTCGAGACAGCTTTCATTCTTCCTCCAGCTGTTTCAACCCCGCCCAAAGTACTCGCCAACTGATCCCAGTCATTGGTTGTAGGTACGCGCCAGCCATCCATGCATACATTCTTGGTGTTTTCAATGGCGTACCCATTATATAAATATCCATAGGTAGTAGAATTGCTGGTATTGCTAGCATAAACGGTATAAGCTCCAACTTGGGTATTTTTGAATTCACTTTCGGATAACGCTGGCTCAATTTTAGAGCCGTCACTATATTTTGTTGCCATTAAGTTCTCAGCCATCCAAGTTTGACTACCTATTACGACTGTTTTATACTTGTTTCCCTCACTATCATTTACCTGACTAAATACAGGTTTAGGAAGGACAAGGATTTGAACTTGATTGCCATAGAAGGTACCATGCTTATTTGTGGCATAACCCCTTGCATAGTACGATATGCCTACATTTAAGGACGTGAGAGTATTTGAAAATTCATGAGAAGTACTGGCATCAATAATCTTATTGTTTTTGTCAATATCAGGTGTCTTGCTGGTTCCCCAGCAAAGGCCCTTTTCAATTATATGGTCAGACCATGTATAATTGATGTTGGTTTGAATTTCAGCGGAGCTACTTGTTATTTCTGTGGGATTTTCAGACGTAATTTTTGGGATTATTATGGATATGTCAAATTCAATTTCATTACCATAGTAGGTCTTATTTTCAATAACCCCATACGCTCTAATGTAGTACTTCCCCGCGCTTAATCCAGTCATCTCACTCTGAAATGCACCATCACCAATACCATCGGTAGTCTTCCATGAACTGCCAAGGATAGGCTTACTAGATCGGCCCCAAATTACGCCACGCGCTGTAACTTGTTCTGCATTTATAACTGTAATATGCCCACCAGTTGTAAGTGATGTTAACGTAACGTTCGAAACTTCACCCGTTTCAACTTTTGGCATATTGATTACGGATTCATTTTCGCTACATGAGGTAAGAAGAGTGAGGTGAATTAGGATTATTAAACTTAGGGTGATCGATAATTTGAGAGCCATATCTTTTTTAGGCAAAAGTAAATTTTCACCTTTTGATATTCTTAGGCTGACGCAAGCATTTGTGCTTCGGTAACTATAAACAATAGATTTGTCAATGTATAAGAAGCATTGGTAAACGAAAAAAATCGTCAATGAAAATACTCTTTCACAAACTGGCAGGAAAAGTGAACTTTTAAATGAGTCAGACTTCGTATATAGCTTTAGCCCAATACACTTTTTAACCTCGTTGCCACAAGCTCCTTATAATTTCCTCCAATTGGAATAGTCTTGCCTGGAAGTTCAACTTCATGTCCATTGAATGCTTTGATCTTCTTAATAGCCACGATGAAAGACCTATGCACTCTTATGAATAACTCGGTATTCAATTCCCCTTCCATTTTGCTTAGGGCATACTTTGTTGTGTGAGCAGAAGATTGGGTTTGTATCTTGATGTATTCCTTTTGACTTTCGATATAGATTATTTCATTTAGTGCTATGACTACCTTCTTGTTTTCAGATTGAATGATAATATTTTCATTTAAAGAGGCGGGAGAAATTGTGAGCTGAATTTTATTTATGGCTAATAGAAACCTGCTGAACTCAATTGGTTTCAGCAAATAGTCAACAACATTTAATTCATAACCTTGTAACGCATACTCCTGATAAGCTGTTGTAAGTATCACTTTAGGTGGGGCTGGTAGACTTTTTAAAAAGTCTAAGCCTTTAAGTCCAGGCAGATGAATGTCCAACAGCAATAAATCAATTTTTTCACGCTGCATAATATCCATTGCGAAGGTGGCATCTGAACAAATTCCTTTTAAGTGCAGAAACGGGATCTGTTTTATATAATCT
>JANOQK010000425.1:0-18104 GCA_031414855.1 Bacteroidia bacterium
TGTGAGAATAATAAAGATCCAAGCCATGGCATGCGCTCCTTCAGGTAATAAATACATGGCTACCCGAAAGCAACCATAACCGCCAAGTTTCATCAACACGCCCGCGTGCAACATCGATACCGCTGTTGGTGCTGAAGCGTGACCATCAGGTGACCAGGTGTGAAATGGAAACAAAGCGCCAAGCACACCAAACCCAATGAAGGTGAATGGAAAGAAAAACATCTGTGCAGCGATCGGAATATTTACTTTAGCAATTTCTGTTAAATCAAACGTTAGCTTTCCTCCTTCCGGTGCCGAGTTGAAATAGATACCCAAAATTCCGACAAGCAATAAGGCAGAGCCTCCCATCAACATCAGCGTAAGCTTCATGGCTGAATATTCTTTCGGTCCGGTGCCCCAAATACCAATAAGTAAATACATTGGTATAACGGCTACTTCATAAAATAAGAACATCGTAAAGAGATCGAGTGAAATGAAGAAGCCAAATACTCCTGTTGCTAATAAGATGAGAGAGATAAAGAATTCTTTCGCGAGGTACTCAACTTGCCAGGAAACAAATATTCCCGCGAAGGTTACAATGGAAGTAAGAAGAATCATGGCGACTGATATTCCATCGACCCCAAATTTCAATTGAATATTAAACGACTCGTACCACATAGTAGTGGATAAGAAGAGCATGGGGTCAGTATTTCCTGCGCCTCGCTCCCGATAAAACCAATAGAGTAATAGAAAAGAATAAAGTAACTGGGCACTCATGCCAATGGCCGAGATGACACGAACATGCTTGATGTCTTTCGTCATTACAATACCGAACATCGTCAGGATGGGAATGAGGATTAATACGAGTAGCGGGTTCATAAGCAATGCGTTAAAATATTGGACCGCAGAGGCGCGAAGGCGCGAAGAAAAGTAAAGACACTCTCATGAACTTTGCGTCTCTGCGTCTTTGCGGTAAGTTTTATAATCCTAAACATGATTCATCATCATTATGAGCGTGAGTAACAAAACCCCTGAAGCAAAAAACCAGATATACACCTGCATATGGCCTGATTGCATTTTCTTGATAGCTCCAGAGAAGAATACAGTAGTGTCTCCAATAAAATTCATGGTAGCATCGACTACATGACGGTCGAACCATGCCACAGGCCTGGAAATCAAATTGAAGATTACTTTATGCGTGATGAATAGGTAAAGTTCATCGATATAGAATTTACGAAATGCAGCCGTGTAAACTCCACTTAGACGAATTGCAATGTTCTCGGGTCTAGTATTTTTCTTATAGTAAAGGAACGCGGCTACTCCAATCCCCGCTATTGCAATCAAAATGGAAGGTGCTGCAATCATCCAATGAAATTCCGTATGAAAGGCCTTTCCATCGCTGGTCACCAATTCGTGAAAAGGAACGAAGCCAGCAAAAATAGAAGCAAGTGCCAGAAACATGAGCGGTCCAGTCATCGTTATGGGTGACTCATGTGGCGTATGATGATAGGCTGGAGTATGACTCCAAAAAATATTGAAGTATAAGCGGAACATATAGAAGGCAGTGATGCCCGCTACTAACCATTGTACCGCGAAGATTAATTTATTATGCTCAAAAGCAGCTACCAATATTTCGTCTTTGCTAAAGAATCCTGACAAGGGAGGAATACCCGCAATAGTCAAACATGCAATCAAAAATGTTAGGTGTGTAATCGGCATGTGTTTGCGCAGTCCGCCCATATCCGTCATCAGGTTACTGTGCACAGCATGAATAACTGAACCGGCACCAAGAAACAATAGTGCCTTAAAGAATGCATGTGTGAATAAGTGAAATAAAGAAGCCATGTACCCTACTCCTGCTTCCCCTCCATAACCAGAAACACCAAGTGCTACCATCATGTACCCTATCTGTGAAAGCGTTGAGAATGCAAGGACTCGTTTAATATCAAGCTGCGTGCAGGCAATTACCGCAGCAAAAAGCGAAGTGAAGCTTCCTACATACATGATTACTTCCAACGCATCTGGAGATGCGAATGAATAAATGGGAAATAATCTTGCTACCAGGTATACACCTGCCACGACCATCGTAGCAGCATGTATTAAAGCAGATACAGGTGTTGGGCCTTCCATGGCATCGGGCAACCAGATGTGCAATGGAAACATGGCCGACTTGCCAGCACCACCCATGAAAATAAGAATCATCGCCCAGGTAGTGACAGATATACCCATAAACAACGCTCCGGTTGAAGAGGCAATCACCGGCCCATCCAGACTCGTGAGAATAGAGAAATCGAATGTGTTAGTGTTGAACGATAAAATCAAAATACCAATGAGGAATCCAAGATCTGCAAAACGTGTAACAATAAATGCTTTTTTGGATGCAGCTACAGCTGATGGACGTTCATAATAAAATCCTATTAATAAGTAGGACGATACCCCCACCAATTCCCAGAAGATATACATCTGAAAGATGTTGGTGGCAACAACAAGTCCAAGCATTGAAAATGTGAAGAGTGATAAAAAGGCATAGTAACGTTGAAAGCCCTTCTCCCCTTTCATATAGCCTAAACTATAAATATGAACCATTAGGGACACTGTTGTGATAACAACAAGCATCATTACAGATAAGGGATCAAGTAGAATCCCTAAATGAATCTGCAGACTGTCAGTAAATGAGAGCCAAAGAATGTTGAAAGGTTCTATAGATGAAAATCCTGTTTCAGAATTAGAAGTGGTGAAGTACAAATAAGCCGTATAGTAAGAAAGTGTTGTTATGATAAATAGTGCGGTAGTTCCGGCCACACCAGCCAATTGACCTTTTAAGCGATCACCTAACAATCCCAATGAAAAAAAGGTAATGAGGGGAAGAAGAAGTATGATCAGTGTAAACGAGTAATTCATAGCACCTTAATATTTTAATTCATCTACATCATCTACACTTACGGTAGCAAATCTTCGGTAGATATTAATAATTAGCGCAATTGCTATTGCTGCTTCCGCAGCGGCAATAGCCATTATAATCAACGCAAAAAAATGTCCCTCTAAGCGATTCGGATACAAATAATGATTGAATGCAACAAAATTTATATTCACTGCATTCAACATTAACTCAATGCCCATAAGCATGGTAATGAGGTTTCTTCTAATGATCACCCCCATGAGGCCAACAAAAAAGACAATTGTGCTTAGCACAAGCATATAGTGTAAGGGTATTTCACTTTGCAGATTCATAGATTCTTTTTTTGCGCTATAAAAATTGATCCCACCAAAGCGGCTAGCAATAAAATACTGATTACTTCAAATGGAAGTGCATAACCATGAACTTGAGTATCCATTAGATATAAGCCTATCGTGCGCATATCTGTCCCTTCGGCAGGTTCTACACCTGGCTTAAAAACATATTGCAAAATGGTAACGCTGGCTAAAACGATGCCACCCACTGCTGTAACTGCCCCGGCCAACAGGTGGCTTTGCTTAGGACTGCTCAGCTTACTATCGATTTGACTTGTCAGGAGAATCGAAAATATGATTAATACTACAATGCCTCCGGCATAAAGCATCAGTTGCACAGCCGCCAGGAACTGAAAGTTCATCATGTAGTACAAGCCTGCCATGGCAACCAGCACAAAGAGCAGGAAAATAGCTGCACGTAAAATTTTTCTACTACTAATGGAAAGTATGGAGAATACAATAATGGTAGCCGCCAATACAAAGAATATGATTTTAGGTCCTGTCATTCTTTCATTGCTTTAGAGCTGGAACCTGGCATATTTAACACTTTCGTTAATTTGCTTCTGTCAAAAACAGCGAGCTCAAACTTCTGATCAAATTTTAAGGCAAACTCATCGCATGCAGGTACGCATAAACCGCAAAACGAGCATGTTTCTAAATGGTAAATGTATTTGTCTAATATTTTTTTACTGCGGCCATCTGCACCTTCTACTTTTTTATAGATTATTTCTATTGACCCATTAGGACATCTGCGCGCGCACGTATTACAAACATTGCAAGTGTGCTTATTATTTTCATCATGAATCAACATCAACTCCCCTTTGAAGTTATCCATCATCTTTAACGTGTCGCGGTTTTCCGGATATTGTTGTGTAACAATAGTGCTTGGGCGCACAAAGTATGAACCTGTTACCATCATACCACGAACCGATGATGTTACGGCATCATAGATTTCGTAAAAGTATTTTCCGATTTCCTTAATCGTTTTTAAAAGTGCCATTGCATAAGTGTTAAGAATGCGATGAGTAATAAATTCATAATATTTATAGGTAATAGATATTTCCATTCCAAAGCCAGCAACTGATCAATGCGCAGGCGAGGAAATGTCCATTTGAACCACATCATGATGTAGATCATAAAAGCAGTCTTGCCAAAAAACCAAAATACGGGAGGTATGAAATCCATGATACGATTAAATCCTTGCCAGTTGTAAATATGAAAAGGAAGCCATCCGCCCAAAAACATAGTGGTGGCAACTGCCGCAATAATGAACATGTTCATGTATTCAGCCAAAAAGAAAAAGGCGAACTTGATACCGGAATACTCGGTATGAAATCCTGCTGTTAATTCAGATTCTGCTTCCGCTAAATCAAAAGGTCCCCGGTTGGTTTCTGCTGTGCCTGCAATGAGGTAGATAACAAACGCAATAACAGCTGGTATATGTCCCTTGAATAGCCACCATCCATCTTGCTGAGAGGCAATAATTTCAGAGAACTGCAAAGAGCCAGCGTAGGTAACAATACAAAGGATTGCCAAGCCAACAGACAATTCATAGCTGATCACTTGCGCACCACTTCTCATCGCTCCTATTACCGAGTACTTACTATTGCTTGCCCACCCGGCAATGAGTATTCCAATTACACCCATGGAAGAGATAGCAAGAATATATAACACACCAATATTCAGATCCAGAGCCTGCAAACCTTTTCCGAAGGGTATGGCACCTATGGCCATGATTGATGCCACGATAACAATAAAGGGTGCAATATTAAATAGCAAATTGTCGGCATTGCGGATGTAGATGAGTTCCTTTAATAATAGTTTTATCAAGTCAGCAATAGTTTGAAATAATCCCAATGGACCAACTCGATTTGGGCCCATTCTATTTTGCATACGTGCACAAATTTTGCGTTCTGCATAAACAAGATACAAACCAAGGATAGCATAGAACATTAATACCACGATGCCTAATAACACCATCGAAATTGTGCCAGCCCAAAACGGAGAAAAGTTTTCGTTAAGGTAGTTGGTGATGGCGTCAATCAGTGGAGTGAAGTCGTACATGCTATTATCGATCTATATCCGGGATTACTAAATCAAGAGAACCACTAATCGCAACGAGGTCAGCAATCTTGTGTCCGGCAGCGAGTTTATTAATAACAAATAGATTTGAGAAATTGGGCGTGCGAAATTTGATTCTGGCCGGTGACGGGCCACCATCACTTACGATGTAAACTCCAAGTTCTCCTCTGGCCGTTTCAACACGTTGGTAGAATTCTCCTTTAGGTGCCTTAATCGCTTTCAACTCCAACATGGTTGATCCTTGCGGGATATTATCAACCAATTGTTCCAGAATATTTAGCGATTCCCACATTTCTGCAATCCGAACTAAATAGCGGGAATTCGTGTCGCCAGTGGGGAATGTTATTTCGTTGAACTTTACAAAAGGGTAAGCACTATAGGGAGCAATCTTTCGTATATCGCATTCGAAGCCTGAACCACGACCACTGGGACCTGTTACTCCAAAATCAATCGCCATCTCTTTAGACATGATACCGATATCTTTGGTGCGTGCGCGAAAGATGATGTTACCCGTGAGCAACTGATCATACTCCGGAAGTTTTTTGCGGAAGTAGGCAATAAAATCTTTAACACGTTTTTGAAAGTTGGGATGAACATCCGCCATCAAACCTCCAGGTGTTATAAAACTCTGTGTCAGGCGACTACCGGTTGTTTCTTCAAATATGTCCAGTATTTTTTCACGATCACGTAATCCATAAAAGAACGTAGTTAATGCGCCAAGGTCCATACCAAAAGCGCACCACCACAATTGATGCGAAGCAATTCGCGTGAGTTCAGCAAAAATAGTTCGGATGTATTTTACCCGATCGCTTACTTCAACTTGCATGGAATTCTCCACACACAATGCCACTGCCTCATTGTTAATATGAGCCGAGAGATAATCCATCCTGTCGGTGAGGTGAATGATCTGAGGATAGGTAAGATGCTCGCACATCTTCTCAATGCCTCTATGAATGTACCCACAATGTGGAATAAGGTATTTTACTTTTTCCCCTTGCAGGCACACCTCAAAACGCAAAACACCATGCGTGGATGGGTGCTGCGGCCCCATGTTGATAAAGTATTCCTCTTTATCTTTCAGATCAATATCTAGCAAGGTCTCTTCCATAGCTCAACGATCTAGTGTGAAAGAATCTTTATAATCTTTGCGCAAGGGATAGCCTACCCACTCCTCTTCCAGAAAAAGTCTACGCAGATCTGGATGATTTTCAAAGCGAATGCCGAATAAGTCAAATACTTCTCTCTCATAATATTCAGCGGAACTCCAAACATCACTTACCGTTGGAATAAGTGGATTGATTTTATCGGGAAGTACTACCCGTAAAACAGCCGTGTGGTTATACTTCGATGAAGTAAGATGATAAACGACATGAAACCCGTCTTTGCGATCTACAGCTGTAAGACAAAACAGATAGTCCATCTGTGTTACGGGATTCTCCTTTAACGATTTTGCAACCAAGCGAATCTTGTCTAGAGGAAGAATATACTCAGGGTATTGCTTACTGATCCCGGGCTTTTGATCCGGAGCCATTGAAGTTATCAAGTTGGTCAGCTCTTCGGTTTGCATTCTCCTTCGTTTAAGGTTTCCTGAATTTCGGTCGGCTCAACATATCTTGATTTGTCTTCTGTAGAAGTATCCAATTTTGGAGTTATGATGCCTTCTTTTTCAGCAATTGTTTTCATCTGTATCTTCCGTTGCAGTTGCATCACTCCATAGAGCAAGGCTTCGGGCCTTGGTGGACAGCCAGGAATGTATACATCTACTGGTATTACCTGGTCAACACCACGCACTACCGAATAGGAATTGTAATAGAATGGACCACCGGATACTGCGCAAGCGCCCATTGCTATCACATATTTTGGATCGGCCATCTGGTCGTACAATCGTTTTAAAACTGGTGCCATCTTGCGCACAATTGTTCCTGCAACAACTATTACATCGGCTTGTCGTGGAGAAGCACGATATACCTCAATGCCAAATCGGGCAAAGTCATGCCGAGGAGCCCCCGCTGCCATCATTTCAATGCCGCAGCAACTGGTGGCAAATGTGAGTGGCCAAACAGAGTTGGAGCGACCCCAATTAATAATAGAGTCAAGCGTTGAGACAATTACGGGACTTCGGGATTTTCTAAGTTCCTCCAACGTTTCGTTGTCGTTGAAGTCTTCGTACGGTATGGATTTAATATCTACTCCCATGATAAAGCTTTTTTCTTCCAGGCATATAATAATCCTAAACCCAGAATGGTAAAGAAGATCAGTATTTCAATAAATGCAGTTAAGCCTACTTCGCGCATCACTACCGCCCACGGATAAATAAACACGGTCTCCACATCGAATATGAGGTAGATGATGGCATATAAATAATAACCAACATGAAACTGGATCCACGTTGGCCCCTCTGTGGGAATGCCACATTCATAAGGCTCGGACTTAACAATGGAGGGAGTTTTTGGCCCAGCATAATAACTAAAGACGATGGCTCCTCCTACGAGAACGGCTGCAGTAATGAATAGGGTAAGTAGTTGATAACTTTCCATAAGTGGATGTTAATTTTCAAAGACAATCATTAAGGTTGTTTTCCGGCTGTCAATTGCTCTTTGATGAGATAAAGTAGCTGAATCCTTTTTCCGCATTTCATGACTTGCATACTAATGAAATATGATTTTTGTCAAGATTTGGAATTAAGACAACTCTTTAGGAGTCATTTAGCGAGTCAAAGATTTATCATTCCTATGAAGGCATCTATAAAAAGGATGACAAACTTCCCGATGGCGGAAAGGCCAATTTGGAATGAGGAGTTTTTGATTGATCGCAATAAACCCCGATACGGACCTATTTTGTTGAGGCACTTACGAAAATGTGAGAAATCTTCTCTCGTTTGACACAATCGCTTTCATTAGATAAGATTTATCCCTGCTCCTGCCTTTGCAGAAGCGGCTTCGCGCAGGCAAGGTCGTAGCGACAGCAGATTAGGAGAAAGATCCGGAAAACAAATTTACATAACGCATAATTCCAATATGGACGAAAGAATATATTAGCAAGCACTAAGAAATCATAATATGGCTTGGCCACAAAGGATAACTGATAAATACCTCCAGGAATTGCCGTCAGGACAAGTATTGAAATGGATTTGCAATGGTGTTTAGCTAGGCCTAGCCAACAGCCTCTTAGCCCATTCGCTCTTCATTGCGGAACCCATTTGCCTTAAGTAGGTCGTTCACTGTATTTAACAATAAAAGCGAAGCATCGATTTCTTCTTTGCGGATGGCCACGCTTTCAATATTAAATCCGAATGGAATAGATCGTTGCTTGCAGTATTGAATAAGATCTTTGGCAATGGAAACAGCTATCTCCACTGAGCGTGCCGCAGGGCTGGCGCTTGCTTTCAATTCTTCTTTAATATCCTCCGGCACGTGAATGCCTAACCAATCCATAAAGAGAAGTGTTTTGGCAGAACCGCATACGGTAAGTGTAAAAATAAGCGTGGGTAATTCCATGTTCTTATTCTTGCAGGAAGTCAACAGGTCATCCAGTATCCGTTTGGTGTACTCCACATTAAAAATACATTGCGAGACAAAATAGGAAACCCCTGAATCTACCTTATCCAGAATCCTAACATCTTCATCCTTCAGGATGGCATGCCGCTCGGGTATCATAATGGCTCCAATAACAGAATGAGCCTCATGTTCGCGCCAGATGTCGTACGCATCTTTGAGACTGGTCTTCACCACATAGTCAGGTGTGGGCAATCCCACAAAGATGGGATAGAATCCTTGCGTCTTCAAACTATTCAGCCAATGCGATAACTCTTCCTTTGTAAATTTTCCGGCCGGGCGATAGATGATTTTAGGAACGGTGAGTCGCTGTAGATATTGACTGGCATAGTCAAAGGGATCGAGTGAATTGGCAAAGGGAAATGGCCTCTCTTCAGAAGTTCTGGCTGATTCGTCTTGCACATCATACACAATGAGTGCATCTATATCGAGTGAACTTAGTGTACTCAGTGTTTTGTCTGCTATCTCACCTAACTTCTCCGTTGGTGTAGTTGCCTTGGGTGGTGTTATTCCATATAATAAAACTCCTGATTCTTTTCCTTTGATCTTCTGTAAGAACATGTGTTAGGGGTTGCGTAAAAAACCAAAAGTAATAAATAATGGAATACAAATAGAGAATGAAGTAGCAAGAATCAAGCAGCAAGAATCGAGAATCTATCATTATCTTCGGGTTGAAAACATTTCGCATAGAACAACTTCATTATGACCACAGAAATCATCCTACGCTATCTTCACTTCATCAGCATCTTCGCGATTGTAGGTTCATTAACCGCAGAGCATTTGCTTCTCAAGAAAGAGATGACACCATCCGAATTGGGGCGAGTAGCTAAAATTGATGCGGTGTATGGATTGGCAGCTCTTACTTTATTAACTGTCGGATTGACTTTGTGGCTGGGTGGTATTAGCAAGCCCAGCGTGTATTATACCAAGAACTGGATATTCCTTACGAAGGTTTTGCTATTTGCCCTCATAGGTATTCTTTCCATCTACCCTACTGTCTTTTTTCTGAAAAACAGAAGCAAGGGTGATGAACGTATTCAAATCCCTCCTGCCATCTTTTGGATGCTGCGAATTGAGTTGCTCTTATTATTTATCATTCCATTGATGGCTGGATTGATGGCGCGAGGTGTAGGTTTTTTCGGATAGTTCGCTATGAAAGAGCTTAATTTCTGTTATTTAGAATAGAATAATAAAACTAGCCTGCTACCTTACTATGGACAAACAAAGATTATTGACCTTCTTAAAAGTAATTGCTATACCGACAGGCTATGCCCTTATCCTCCGTTTCTTTTTCGGCCTGGCTACCTGGCAAGATTTGTTTTCAGTGATGTCTATCACCTTTCTATTTTTCTTGCCCACTATAGTAGGTGCCCTCACCGTTTACTTTTCAAGTATCGATAAAGTGAGAAATATTTCCTACCGGATATTCGTTCCCTGGATACCGACACTCAT
The DNA here is from genome assembly GCA_031414855.1 of Bacteroidia bacterium. GTDB lineage: Bacteria > Bacteroidota > Bacteroidia > Cytophagales > Cyclobacteriaceae > ELB16-189. Next base: position 10,299 of record JANOQK010000425.1, read on the forward strand.
TTTTCTGGCGATCACACTTGCATTCGCTATTGAAGGCTGGGCTTGCTGGCTCATGGTGTTGCCTTTGTTCTTCATTGCAGCCTCGTGTGGTGGACTGATTGGCGGATATTTGAAAATGAGGAAACAGGACAACGTAGCCTATCTTTCTATCCTCACACTTTTGCCTTTATTTATCTCGCCCATCGAAGCGATGGTAGGTTCGATACCAGGAACGTATGAAGCGTATACCTATATCGACATTGCAGCGCCTGCCGAGAAAATCTGGAGTCAAGTAACCCGAGTGAAAGAAATCAAAGAAGAACAAGACAAAGGTTGGCTCACTAGAACGCTTGGTTTTCCGAGACCCGTTAAGGCTGAACTAAATTACGAAGGAGTTGGCGCTTACCGCGAAGCGGTGTTTACCAATGGTCTTGTATTTCATGAAACGGTTTCAGAATATATTGATAAAAAGAAAATGGTGTTCTCCATTAAAGCATATCCGCACGAAATACCATCCACCACCATGGACAAGCACGTGGTTATTGGCGGGCAATACTTCGATGTCTTGAATGGAACATATGAATTGGAAAGACTCAACGGCACCACCCACCGACTTCATTTGTATAGTCATTTTAAGTTGAACACCACGTTTAACTTCTATGCCAGCTGGTGGGCAAGATGGATTATGCAAGACATCCAGAACAATATTTTGCAGGTTGAAAAATTACGAGCTGAAAGAGAATAATTAACCTAACCGTCTTCATCGATAGATTTATTCACTTCTTTGGTTTCCACTTCCATCCTACTCAGTGATCTTTTGTCTTCAGACGTTCTGATGTTCAAGCTGGCGAATGCAATGCTTTAATTCAAAAATCGGACTCAAGCAATTTATCAATCAAAAAGTGACAAATATCATTTTATAGTCACATACTAGATAGTAACATTGACTAATCAAACATTTAACTAGTTATCTGTTATGAAAAAGCGCTTATTAGTTTCGATCAAAAAGAGAGTAGATTCTCAACACAAACTTATCACAACACCTTGGGTAACTGATGAGGAGCTGGACTCCATCCGGGCTAAGTACGGCAATCAATTTGATCCAGATGAACCTATTGTACAATACGTAACTGATCAACTGGTAATGATCTCGTTCCTAGTCTGGGTAAACGATTAAAGTTGAAGCTCCTCTTTTCAAAGCAAGCAGCATTTTTTAAGCAACTCCACAGCCATTGGACGATTTGCTACTTGTCAAATAATAACAAGTAAAAGGTCGTCACTCCATTGCTTATTTCTTAGCCAATATAGCTATCTTGGTTTCTTAAAATTCTACTAGAAAAGCCAACTACCTAATCCTTTATGTTTCCGTTCTACTGCTTCCGCGAAAGCTGTTAAAAAAGGGGGAAAAGTCATCTCACCAAAAGACTCAAACATTAAGTTTATTATATATGAAAATGCCAGCCTTCCGGACAGTCAGGGCAAAGCAGTATATGAACTAACATCGGGTACGTATGACTTTTCCTCGGTCTTAAGATAAATATTTGATAACTTGGAATATTCGATTTCAACAAACAAGAAAAAGTTAATTGATTGGCAATCTCATCAGCTAGTTTAGTTTAGGACAAAGTGACCTTCCTAAAGATATGTTGATTTGCCAACGTTTAGACCAAAAGAAGTTAGTTTGTTGGATGATGTCCTTTAATTATTTAAGAAGTTAAGCCATGTTTTTTAACCGGGTCATAATCGCCATTTGTTCTGTTTTCTTTTTTTCCTTTGTTGCCTTCTCCCAGCAACCCACCTCTCCATTGGAAGCTTCCTTTCAAACCTATCAGAAGATGAAGGAGGAGACTAAATTTAAAGTGGATTGGATATCGTTAGGGCCTACCGTAAATTCTGCACGCGCTGATGCTGTCCAGGTTGATGCATCGCACCCGGGCACCATGTATGTTGGCTTTGGCTCGGGTGGATTGTGGAAAACTATCAATCATGGCCTGAGTTGGAATTCAATCTTTGAAGAGCAGTCTTCGATTGGTATTGGGGATGTTGAACTTGCTCCGTCTAACCCTAACATCATTTATCTTGGAACTGGAGAAAACCTGAAGAAGCCTCGAAACTTCACACTTCCCGGTACAGGCATGTATAGATCAGATGATGCAGGTTTAACCTGGCGCCAGATTGGTTTGGAAGATTCCTGGTCGATCGCAGAGATCGCTATTCATCCCACTAACCCAGATATTGTTTTTGTAGGTGTACTGGGACATCTCTGGTCGAAGAACAAAAATCGTGGATTGTTCAGAACGACTGACGGTGGCAAAACATGGGAACATGTATTGTATAAAGATGACTTGACGGGCGTCACTGATATTGTCATTTCGCCTTCTAATCCACAAATCATGTACACTTCTTTGTGGGAGGTCTTTCCGGGTATCAGCGGAAAAAATAGTGGAGTCTATCGGAGCGTTGATGGCGGAACCACATGGTCTTTATGCAAAACCGGTTTGCCGTCAGGATTGAAAATTGGACGAATTGGTCTCACTGTATCCTCCACCAATCCCGCCAAAGCGTATACACTAATTGACAATCTTAATAATCCGCGCGATGATGCCGCAGAGCTTTACAAAACAATTGATGGAGGATTGAACTGGACGAAAACCCATACCGGACCCTTCAAAATATTTCCAGGGATAGGTTGGTATTTCACCGATGTGTATGTAAACCCAAAAGACGATGAAGAAATATTTTGTTTGGGTGTTCGCCTGGCACATAGCCTCGATGGCGGAAAGACTTTCTCCTTTATTGGTGGCAAGGTTACGCACACGACACAAAGTTTAGCTCAGGGTCTGCATCTTGATCAATGTGAATTATGGATTAACCCCAATAATCCAAACCATCTGGCGCTTGGTAATGATGGCGGGTTTTATGTGAGCTATGATAAAGGATTATCCTGGATGCATTATAACAATATTCCAACAGGTGAATTTTATGATATCACGATCGATCAAGCCGATTATACCATTTATGGCGGAGCTCAGGATAATGCAACAGTGTATGGGCCACCAAAAGAATTAAATACAAATTTTCCGGATCCGTGGAAATATGTCTGGATTGATCCGTGGGATGGAGGCGATGGCTGCGTTACACAAATTGATCCTGAAGACAAGTCCACTATTTATTATAGCCGTCAGCATGGAGATGCAATGAGATTAGACAAGTCTAACGATGTTGCTGTGTCCATTATGCCTGCACTTCCCAAGGAAATCAAGGACACTCTCCTATTTAATTACATGACGCCTTATTTTTTGTCAGCCCATCAAAGTAAGACTTTGTATCACGGAGGAAACTATATTCTCAAAAGTTCTGACCGTGGTGATACCTGGAAAGTGATTAGTCCTAATCTTTCTGTATCATCAATGAAAGAAAAAAAATCATTTGCCACAGGAACCATTGTAGAATCCCCGATTGAAAAAGGATTATTGTATGCAGGCACAGATCATGGTGCATTCTGGGTTTCAAAAAATGATGGCGTGACTTGGGAAGAACATTCGTCAGGTCTTGCAAATAACTATATTAGAAGCATCTCCACTTCTCGCCACAAAATATCACGTGTCTACATGGCCATGACCGGAATAAATTATGATGATTTGCATCGTTATCTATATTCATCTGAAGACTACGGGAAAAACTGGAAAAGTATTTCTGTCGGACTGCCAGACGAGCCAGTAAATGTTATCAAAGAAGATCCAACGAATGAAAACATCTTATATGCAGGTGGCTTACGGGGTGTCTATATTTCCATCGATCGTGGCATTAGCTGGTCTTATCTTGGAATAAATATGCCAGCAGCAGCCGTGGCCGATCTGGAAATTCATGAATCCACTATGGATCTGGTCGTAGGCACACACGGAAGAGGTATTTACAAAACCAGTCTTAAGCCGATTCAGAAAATGGTGAACCAAAACCTCCCACCTAACAAGGATTATTTTTTTGAAATTGATCAAACAAAAAGACCGTGGTTTAATTCTTCGAGCGGTGAACCTGACTATCGCACAATTGAAAAAGCTACTTTCTCCTACTGGCTAACCGAAACAAAACCAATAACTCTTTCCATACTGGATAAAGCAAACAAAGAAATCTGGAAAACCGAATTGAAGGGGCATACGGGGTTCAATCAATATCGGTGGGATTTAATAGTGAATAAAGAAACAAGTGATTATCCCTACTTTATCCATTACAATAGATTTATAGAAGCGGGGACCCATAGGATTAAAATATCAATCAGTGAAGATCATTTGGAGCAACCTTTTGTGGTTATCAACGGAATATCGCCTTATGTTTTAAAAAAATAGATTAAATCTAAACTATATGAAAGAATCTAAAACCAAACATTCATCTGTATCTCGTAGAGAGTTTATTGGAAAATCAGCCCTGACTCTTGCTGGCCTTGCAATTAGTTCGCAGCAAGTTTTCGGAGCACCTGCCATCTTGAAAAATCTAGGTAAGCCCAACTCAAAATTTAATGGCGTTCAATTGGGCACCATCACCTACTCGTTCAGAAGTTTGCCCACCAGTGCCGAACAGGTTTTGAAATATTGTCTGGATGCCAATGTCAGTGCCATTGAATTAATGGGATCAACTGGCGAAGCTTTTGCAGGAGGACCTAACTCTTCGACAGAACCCATGAAACCTTTTGTACCTGGCGCACCGCGGCCTGAGCCCACACCAGAGCAAATTGCTGAGCGAGCTGCCAGAGCCGCAGAGATGGCGAAGTGGCGTGCATCTGTATCCATGGAGAAATTCGCTCAGCTCAGAAAAATGTACAACAAAGCAGGAGTCTCCATTTATGCATGGAAGCCAAATGCCTTGGGCGAGAAAAGTACAGACGCAGAAATCGATTATGCTTTTCGCACAGCCAAGGAATTAGGTGCAAGTCACGTAACTGTGGAACTACCAACCAATGCAGTTCAAAGCAAACGACTTGGAATTTTTGCCGACAAACACAAAATCGGAGTTGGTTATCATGGACACTTACAACAAACCATCACAGCATGGGATGAAGCACTCTCTCAATCCCCTTATAATGGTCTCAATTGCGATCTGGGACATTATGTTGCAGCTGGTTTCGATCCTATTCCGTTGCTGGAAGCAAAGCACGATCGTATTTACAGTGCGCATTTAAAAGACCGTAAATCAAAAGCAAACGGTGGAGCCAACATGCCTTGGGGCGAAGGTGACACTCCTCTAATCGCAGCTCTTCAACTGATGAGAAACAATAAGTATAAATTTCCGGGTTCCATTGAACTTGAATATGAAATACCAGTTGGTTCTGACGCTGTGAAGGAAATTGCCAAATGCATTGAATATGCAAGGAAGGCTTTGGAAGCAAAGAGTTAGAAGTTGACAAAGAAGAAAACTCGCATCAAATTGAGCAGCCATATTTTTGTATGGCTGCTTTTTCTATTTAGTATTGCTTCATGCGGACGTTAGACCTGATTGTATTCCTCGCTTACCTCGCTTCGCTAGTTGTTATCGGAGCTTTATTCTATAAAAAAAGCAAATCATCTTCCAGTTTTACGACAGGCGATAACAAAATTCCAACCTGGGTTATTTCACTCTCTCTTTTTGCCACTTTCGTAAGCAGTATAAGTTATCTCGCCTTGCCCGGCAGCGCTTACCAAAGCAATTGGAATCCATTTGTATTTAGCTTGTCTCTTCCATTTGCCGCCTTCATGGCTGTCAAATACTTTGTGCCACTCTATAGGAAAGTAAACAGTCCTTCGGCATATACCTATCTGGAAAATCGGTTTGGATCATGGGCTCGCATTTATGCATCCTCTATGTATTTATTAACACAAGTGATGCGCATTGGTACCATCCTTTTCCTAATGGCATTGGTACCTAATCTAATGTTTGGTTGGCCGATCATTACAGTTATCATCATTACCAGTTTAATAGTAATGATCTATTCCATCATGGGCGGTATTCAAGCTGTCATCTGGACAGATGCTATTCAGGCCATCATACTAATTGGTGGAGCTATCGTGTGTGTAATCTTAATTGCGTTTAAGATGCCCAATGGATTATCTGGAATAATTAATATTGGAATTGCCAACCATAAATTTGATTTAGGAAGTTTTGGATTGAACGTATCCGAACCGACCTTTTGGGTAGTGTTGGTCTATGGGACTTTCATCAACCTTCAAAACTTTGGTGCCGATCAGAATTACATACAGCGATACATGACTTCCAAAACACTTGGTGAAGCACAGCGATCTGCCTTCTGGGGAGCTATACTTTACATTCCGGTTTCTTTGATTTTTCTTTTTATAGGTACATCTCTTTACGCACTCTATCAATCCGGTGCTCTCCCACTTCCTGACGAACTCAACACGTTACAAAATTCAGATCGGATCTTTCCTTACTTCATTGCACATGAACTACCTGCCGGCATAACAGGACTTTTGCTGGCGTCTATTTTTGCTGCCGGCATGAGCACGATATCCACCAGTTATAACAGTTCAGCTACGATTATTCTTACGGACTACTTCGGAAGGTATTCTAATTTAACAGAGAAAAGAAAGATGTTGGTACTGTATCTCTCAACAGCTTTCATAGGGTTGTTGGGAATGATTGTAGGGATAGCCATGATCAATACAAAAAGTGCATTAGATACCTGGTGGAAATTTGCTTCTGTCTTCAGTGGTGGCGTACTGGGTCTTTTCTTATTAAGTGCATTTACCAACATCCAAAACAGAACTGCAGCTATTGTTGGTGTTTTGGCAGGATTAGCGGTTATCATTGTGATGACGCTTTCAAACTTCTTCCCGGAGTGGAGTTCTTTCTGGAGTCAGTTCCATCCTTATTTGTCAATCGTGTTCGGCACTTCCACTATATTTATAGTAGGCTTCATCCTGGGCTCTATCCTTAAAAAGAAATCAATTCATGAATCTTAAAAACATTCGATACTACTTTCTGTTTGCTCTGTCGCTTCCTATTATGGCGAATTGTCAACCTTCGTTAGAAAAAATTCCAGCCTTGATGAAAACTGGTGATCCAGGTTTTGTGAGTAGTGAATTGATCTATTCGTTAGATCATAAGCCAACAGCTCAATGTCATGCCTCTACCATGGCAGAACTTTCTGATGGTATCATGGCAGCCTGGTTTGGCGGTACACACGAACGAAATGCAGATGTTGGAATTTGGCTGGCGGTCAACAAGAAGGGCACATGGTCTCATACTGTTCAGGTTGCCAATGGATTTGAAAATGATTCTGTCCGTTATCCCTGTTGGAATCCAGTATTGTTTAAACCAGCCAACGGTCCTCTTCTCTTATTCTATAAAATAGGTCCAAGCCCAAGTGAATGGTGGGGCATGCTCATGACATCGGAGGATGAAGGGAAAACCTGGACGGATGCAAAGCGATTGGGTAAACATGAAGCAATTAATGATTTAGTAGGTCCCGTTAAAAACAAACCGATTCAATTGGCGGATGGAACCCTCTTATGTCCATCCAGCACTGAGGTGGAAGTGAATGGTAAAGACAAGTGGCGCGTACATTTTGAATTAACCAAAGATTTCGGAAAAACCTGGGAAGTGATCGGACCTATTAATGACGGCATTGAGTTCAATGCTATACAACCAAGCATACTGACGTATGATAATGACAAAATGCAAATACTCTGTCGAACACAAGAAGGAACAGTGGGGCAAAGTTGGTCAACTGATAACGGTAAGACATGGAGCAAACTGAAAGCTTCAACTCTTCCTAATCCCAATGCTGGCACCGATGCCGTAACCCTTAATGATGGCAGGCAACTGATTGTATATAAT
>JANOQK010000426.1:0-4472 GCA_031414855.1 Bacteroidia bacterium
ATAAAGCTCAAACTCCCGGTAACTACCTGGAGTCATCTGGAAGCAGCATGTTTGTGTATGCGTTAGCGAAAGGTACTCGCATGGGTTACATCGATAAAAGTTTTGAGGTGGTCGCCCAAAAAGGGTTTGAGGGTCTCGTAAAGAATTTTATACTAAAGGACGACAAAAGTGGTGTGCACTTGACGAAATCATGCGGTGGAGCTGGACTTGGCGGTATTCCTTATCGGGATGGCAGTTTTGAATACTATATCAAGGAACCTAAGCGGACGGATGACTTGAAAGCCTTGGGGCCATTTATTCAGGCAAGTGTGGAGATTGAATTAATCAGAGCTAAATAGTTAGAATTCTTACCATGAAAAAAATCATTTCGTTCCTAATTGTGCTTTTTTTCTATTCGAATACATTTTCACAGTCGTTTGAAAAAGAGTTTCCGAAATCTGTAAGCATCATGGTTTCTAATCCCTTGGCAGCAGCACGCGAAAACGTAATGATTTTTGTTGCCACCGATCAACTGAAGAAAACGAATGGCGATTTCAATACAGCGGCATTTATTGTGTTGGATGGCAAAAATGAAATCCCCAGTCAGATTAATTTAACTGATAAAGATTATCCTGGAATTGTGTTTGTGCTTGAAAAACTCGAAGCAAAAGAATCGCGTGAGATAGTTCTGCGATATAACAAAACTGGTTCTGTTAAACGCAACTATACAAAACGAACTCAGGCAGAGCTTTCTTACAAAACAGGAGGTGAATGGAAGAATCGTGAATACATAGGTGGAAAGTTTAAGAATGCTGAGTATTTGCGTGTTCCATCTGAACATAAGGATCACTCCTGGTTTATTAGGTATGAAGGCCCCGGTTGGGAGTCGGACAAAGTCGGTTACCGCTTTTATCTTGATCAGCGCAATGCCACTGATGTATTTGGTAAACTCACTACCGATATGGTTTTGCAAAACGTTGGTTTAGATGGTTTTGACTCCTATCATAACATTCAACCCTGGGGTATGGATGTTATGAAGGTTGGTAAATCGTTGGGTGTTGGATCCATTGGTTCTATTGTTAATGGTTCAACAACTAGAGTTGAACTCACCGACAGCGTGAACAGTAGAATTGTTGAAAATGGTGATGTGTATTCCTCGATCCTTACCAATTATTATGGTTGGAAAGTCGGTGACAAGAAGCATGATGTCGATTCTCGGCTAATCATCCATGCAGGCACACGGATAACTCAGCAATTACTTACGGTGAGTAATAATCTGGAAAATATTGCAACTGGCATCGTAAAAGACAAAACAGCTCCAATATTGACCGGCAAAGGAGATGATCAGCAGTTTGGATTTATTGCCACCTATGGAAAGCAAAGTTTAAATACAGATGGTTTGGGTCTTGCGGTATTGTACGATCCCAAAGATGTGATAGCGCTGACTGAAGATGAAAGCAGCCATATCGTAAAACTTAAACCCAACAAGGGAAAAATTACTTATTATTTTTTATCAGCTTGGGAGAAGGAACCCGGTGGAATAAAAGATGAAAAACAATTTAAGGATTATGTAAACAGTGTCGCCAGGGAACTAGCGAATCCAGTAAGGATTGAAGTGGTTGGCAAAAGGAAATAATAAGTTAACAGATTATGCCTGTACTAAAATTAAACGATGCTAAATCAACGCTCATCAAAGAAGGTGTGAGCAGGCGATTGGTTCATACTAGCAATCTTATGCTAGTGGTGATAGACTTTACAAACGGACCGTGGAGTGTTCCTGATCCACCACATTCGCACCCACATGAACAAACAACATATGTCGAAACAGGAGAGATCATTTTTTTCTGTGAAGGCGAACCCGATAAAAGACTTTCTGCTGGTGACATGTTTTGGGTACCGTCTAATAAAAGTCACACCATTCAGCTACTCAGCACAAGTGCGAGACTCATCGATAGTTTTAATCCAATTCGTGAAGAGTTTTTAGAACAGAATTAACAATCTGAGATGAACAATAATCTAATGAAATTCACGTGGGTGTATGTAGTACTATTCGTCACAATATCACATTATTGCTATGCTCAATCCGATGATCTTTATAAGGATCTCGAATTCTCAATGCCCAGGGTTATTGAGCCATCCTTCGCAAATAACAGCGTATCAATAATGGATTTTGGTGCGATTGGAGATGGCGTAACCTCAAATACAAAAGCGTTTTCCGAGGCCATAGATGCTGTAGTAAAAAAGGGAGGGGGCAAAGTAATTATTCCACGTGGTGTCTGGTTAACAGGACCCATTCAGCTTAAGAGCAATATTAATCTGTATGCAGAAGCTGGTGCACTTATCATCTTTAGTAAGAATTTTGATGACTATCCTTTAATAGAAACAAGTTTTGAAGGGTTAAACACCATCCGTTGCACTTCACCCATTTATGGACGAAATATTGAGAATGTGGGTATCACGGGTGAAGGCGTTTTTGACGGTTCTGGTGAGGCATGGAGGCAATTGAAGAAATCTAAATTGACAAGTGATCAATGGAAAAGTCTGCTGGCATCAGGCGGTATGCTAAACGAAGCCGGGAACACCTGGTATCCTTCACAAAAGTCGCTGGACGGTGCAAAGGCAACTGAGAATTTTAACGTTCCAATTGGAAAAACAAAAGAAGACCTGGAGGGCATTAAAGATTTTTTGAGACCAGTTATGGTCAGTCTGATCAATTGCAAAAAGGTATTGCTTGATGGACCCACCTTTCAAAATTCACCGGCCTGGTGTTTGCACCCGTTGATGAGTGAAGATGTGACCATTCGAAACCTTACTATTCGAAATCCATGGTTTTCACAAAATGGCGATGGACTTGATCTGGAATCGTGTAAGAATGTTCTTATTTATAACTGCAGCTTTGATGTGGGTGATGACGCCATTTGCTTTAAATCTGGAAAGGATAAAGATGGCCGGGATCGTGCTATGCCAACGGAAAATGTCATTGTTGACAATTGTGTGGTCTATCATGGTCATGGTGGTTTTGTAGTGGGTAGCGAAATGTCAAGTGGTGTTAAAAATGTTCACGTTTCAAACTGCACGTTTATAGGCACTGATGTAGGGCTTCGTTTCAAGAGCACCCGGGGAAGAGGAGGTGTTGTTCAAAACATTTACATTTCAAATATCGATATGATCAACATTCCTGCGGAAGCATTGCTGTTTGATCTTTACTACAGTGGCAATTCACCTATTCCAACGGAAGAAGAAAAGTTGCAGGATAAAGATAAGCTTGCTACCATGGCACCATCTGTGACGGAAGAGACACCTTCGTTTAAAGATATTTATGTGAAGAACGTTACCTGTAAAGGAGCCGGCCGTGCTGCCTTTATGCAAGGCCTTCCGGAGATGAACTTAAAGAATATTCAATTGAGTAACATAACGATCTCATCTACGAAAGGTATTGAAATGATTGATGCAGATGGAATTACATTGGAGAATGTAAACATCACTGCCGAGAAAGGGTATGCTATTCAGTTGAAAAACTCAAAAAATGTTGCCATAAATAAATTGAAGTATAAGTTATCGCAAGAGGTTGCTGTGAAACTGGAAGGTTCGTTAATGCAGAACATTCACTTTTTAAAGTCGGATTTCAAAGATATAACTAAGCAAATCCAGATGACTGAGAATGTGGATAAGAAGGCATTGAAAATAAAATAGCCAAAGGTTTAAATCAGGAGCGATTTTTGGCTGTTGGTACTCCATATTTTTACTGTCAAATATGTATCTTTGATCAAAGCAACTTTTATGGCTGTTGTTACGGGCACTAAAAAGAAATATACTTCAGAAGAATACCTTGAATTAGAACGCAAGGCTGAACACAAAAGCGAGTATTATCAGGGAGAGATATTTGCTATGTCAGGTGCATCGCTTCCACATAATAGAATCACCACTAATTTTTTGGTGCATCTGGGACTGAAGTTAAAAGGAAAGAATTGTCAGCCGTATGGAAGTGACTTACGCTTGCATATTCCTTCCAATACACTATACACATATCCAGATATAACAGTGGTTTGTGGGAAAGAAGAGTTGTTGGATAGGAATTTTGATACGTTACTTAACCCGATCTTTATTGCCGAAGTACTTTCTCCTTCAACCAGGGATTATGATACCGGGGGAAAATTCGGACTCTATCGTTCAATCGAATCGTTGAAAGAATATTGGACGATCTCTTCCTACGAATACCGCCTCCAGAAATTTGTTAAGAACGAGACGAATAACACTTGGATATTGAGTGAAACAACAAATCCAAAGGACTCCATGAACCTGGAATCATTGGGACTTACTATTTCAATGATAGAGTTATACGAAGGCGTTACGGGTCTGTAAAGTAAACTGTGTCAGTTAATAATTATTGCAGTCATATCTGATGTTGGAATGTGGTCAACTTCCACGCTACTGCCCTGATGCAATGTTATAAAATTTAGTTGGGAGTTGTCCATCAGTTCGACATCAAGTGC
>JANOQK010000427.1:0-10435 GCA_031414855.1 Bacteroidia bacterium
GTAAAGTTAGGGACGGCTGTAGCACTCCCATAAGATCCTGCGGCAACAGTTGTAACCGCCATATCATCACTTGTAATAGTACCATCCACAATTTTTGCACTTGTAACAGAATTGTTTACTAGTGTTGGATTGGGATACGTACCCGAAAAATCCCCGCCTGCTGCACCCCCAGGAGCAACGCCCGTTAACGTAACAGAAGATGGCGAAGTCAACGTGGTTAAGGACAATAATCCTGTACCTGAATTAAATGATAATGTTTGGTCGTCTGTGTTAGTACCCGTAAACGCAGAAAGATTGATAGGTGTAGCTGTTGGATTATCTGTAATCGTCAACTGGCTTCCAAACAACTTTAGATCCTGAGGTATGGCTGAGATGGCATTACTCGCAATTGTTACACCCGTACCCGCTGTCAACTGCAGGGTTGACAGATTGATGGGCGTTGCCAATGGGTTATTGGTAATTGATAAGGTTGTGCCTGTCAAAGACAAATCTTGTGGGATGGTTGAAATTGAATTGCTCGCTATGGTTACCCCAGTTCCTGCTGCTAGCTGTAAGGTTGATAGATTGATGGGTGTTGCCAATGGGTTATTGGTGATTGACAAGGTTGTGCCACTCAAAGACAAATCTTGTGGAATGGTTGAAATTGAGTTGCCCGCTATGGTTACGCCCGTTCCGGCAATCAGTTGTAAACTGGAAAGGTTGATGGGTGTTGCTGTAGGGTTGTTGGTTATCGTTAATGTTGATCCAACTAATTTAAGGTCTTGAGGGACTGTTGAAACTACTGTACCTGAAATTGCGATGCCACTTCCAGCAGTGTAGTCCAATCCTGATTTAACTGGCTGCCATTGGTTAGTCTGCCAGTAGTAAAATTTACTTTCGTCACTATCAAAAATTAAGAGACCATTTTCTTTGGTAGATAATGAAGAGGTAAAGGATGTGGCTGTCCGCTGAGAAGTCTTTAGCCTGGGTACCAGTAGCCCTTGATTATTTCCAGGGGATACCAATTCAAGTACAGAATTCTTATTGGGGTTAGAAACTCCAATACCAACTGCATTTTGGCCGTTTGCTAGGAATGATCCGGCAGTTAGAAATACGGATAAAAAGTATATTTTCAACTTCATAATATTGAGGATAGATAATTTATGCTTTCAAGAACAATTTATTAGACAGATATTTTCTAAAAATACATGAATTTGACTCTAGTTAGATATTTTTAAAGAGCAAACCCATAATTTTATTTCAATAATTTTTCTTGCACAATTGATTAATATTGTTGCATGATTTCCAACTCTGAAGCATTCGAAATCCAATTTATTTTAAGGGTTCTATGAGGTAGGATAACTAAATTTGTACATGTCCAAAATCATCTCCTTCATCAGCCGCAAAGGCGGCACCGGCAAAACCACAAATGCTATTAACCTGGCTACCTCCCTTCATGATGCAGGAAAAAAGGTAATGCTTGTTGAAACCGACACCAATTACACACTCAACACCTTACGCAAAATGGAGGCCTTCAAATCCAAAAGCGACAAGGTTGAATTTGAAATCATTGGCTCAAATGATGATGATGTGGCAAACGAGTTAATTGTAATAAAAGAAAGCAGACGTCTGGATTTTATCGTCATAGATAGTGCGGGCAAAACCACAAACGAAGGAATAAAAAAACTATGCTTAGTGAGCGATGTTGTAATCGTTCCTACCAGCTTGACGCAAAATGATCTGCTTGTAACCTACCAAACTGTAACAGATTTAGCACCTGCCCGTGAAATCAATTCAAAATTGAAAATCTTGATTTTGCCAAACCGCATTCATAGTGCTACCGGATTACATACTGTGCGAGATGCATTGAAAAATCTGGATGCAGTAGTTCTTCCAGTGATAGTTCCGCAAAAGAATCTTTTCAGTAATTTCAGCACCACGAAGGCCGAAAAAGATTATCAGCCGGTATTTCAGGAAATCTTGAAACACTTATGAGCAAGAAAAAAAATACCCTAAGCGATCTCGAAGAGTTTCTTAAAATTCAAGCTTCTTCGCTGGTTACTCCACCGACCCTTTCTCAAAAAGTAAAAAAGGAAGAAGCTATCCCGGTTGAATTGGCTGCTCAAGTTTTGAGAGAATCAACACCATCCACCATTTCAGCGGATTATATTTTAAAAGCACTGCACCAGTTAAGCTTGAAAGACAAAAAGGCATTTTACAGTCTTATTATAAAAGCAACAAAAGGCCTTCCAAATTATTCGACAGAAGATACTTTGTTAATCAACACAGCCTTGTATCTCAAAGGTGGCTCAAACTGGAAAGAAACCGTTAAAGAATATTGGAAACGGAATTGATCCTTATTACTCGCAACTATTCACGATTAACCATTAACGATTAATTAATCAAAAATGAAATTCGGAACTAAAGCCGTTCATGCTGGCGTTGAACCAGATCCTTCTACAGGAGCCATTATGACTCCTATCTATCAAACATCAACTTATGTTCAGCAGTCACCCGCTAAACATAAAGGCTATGCCTACGCTCGTGGAGCCAACCCTACGCGTAATTCATTGCAAAAAAGTATTGCGGCTTTGGAAAACGGTAAATACGGTATTTGTTTTTCATCCGGCATGGGAGCAACGGATGCGGTGATCAAACTTCTGAGCCCAGGAGATGAAGTGATCACGAGCAATGATTTGTATGGAGGGTCATACCGAATGTTTAAGAAGATTTATGAAAAATTCGGAATAAAATTCCACTTCATTGATCTCACCAACACAGAAAACATTTCAGCCTATCTCAATTCTAAAACCAAATTAATGTGGATTGAAACTCCTTCCAATCCACTTATGAGCATTATAGACATTAAGGCTTGCGTTGATATCGCAAAAAAAAATAATGTAGTTGTAGCGGTAGACAACACCTTTGCCTCACCCTATCTTCAAAACCCTCTTGACCTTGGCGCTGACATTGTAATGCACTCAGTTACTAAATACTTAGGCGGTCACTCTGATGTAATTATGGGAGCTCTGGTGACCAACGATGAAAAACTGCATCAAGAACTAGCTTTCATTGCAAATTCATGTGGTGCCGTTCCTGGCCCACAGGACTCGTTTCTTGTGTTGCGCGGAATTAAAACACTTCATTTAAGAATGGAGCGTCACTGCAGTAATGGAAAAAGTATCGCAATATTTTTGAAAAATCATCCAAAAATAGGTCATGTATATTGGCCAGGATTTCCCGATCATCCCAATCACGAAATCGCAAAAAAACAAATGCGCGATTTTGGCGGGATGCTTTCTTTCACATTGAAAAATGATAGCGTGGAAAATGCGACAAAACTGATGGAGAATGTTGAACTTTTCTCATTGGCTGAATCACTTGGTGGTGTCGAGTCCTTGATTAATCATCCTGCATCGATGACACACGCCAGCATCCCAAAAGAAGAACGCATTAAAAATGGCTTGAGCGATTCCTTGATCCGGCTGAGCATTGGTGTAGAAGATGTTGAAGATCTGATTGCTGATTTAGATCAGGCGCTGGCAAAAGTCTAACCAGATTGATTTAGCAACAAAAGAAATTAATTTCTTAACGCAGCGGCCTTAACACTAGGTATTTTAACGAGAAACTCGCTGCCCTTTCCCTGTTCGCTTTTCAACTCCACGGTGCCCCCCAAACGATCGACTAGAGTTTTTACAATGGCAAGACCAAGTCCATTTGAGCTTTCGCCTGCCGTAGGTCTGGCTGTAAGTTTTTTAAACTTTTGAAACAGAAATTTTTTATCATAATCAGAAAATCCAGGTCCCTGATCTTTTACCGAAAGACAAATGAACTCTTGGCTCATAAAAACAGCCACCAAAATCTCTGAGTCTCTTGGAGAAAACTTAACAGCATTTGAAATCAGATTATCCAATATCCTATTGAAATAATCCCGATCAGTTATCACGGAGGATTCTATTTGATTTTGGAGTTTTATCTGTATCGACTTCGCGTGAGATAATAACTCAAAGGATTTCATTGATTCTTCAAGGAAAGCTTTTAAATCTACATCTTCCAACTTTATTTTTCCCTCCTCAATTGCGTTCACATCCAGCAAGTCGGTAATTAAATCAAGACCCGCTCGAGTGGAACTTTTAATCAGATGAAGATACTCACCCTGCTGGGGCGGCAGGCCACCCTCCATTTCCATGAGGCGCGTGAGTCCGAAAATCCGGTTCAAAGGGGATTTTAAATCATGTGCCACGATACTCATAAGAGTATTTTTTTCATTATTAATATCCTGAAGCTCCTGATTTCTTCGTGAAAGGTTGTCGTTTTGAACCGATATCTCATATCGTTGACTTACAATTTGCTGGTTCTGAAGGGCCAGCTTATGATTAATTAGAC
This sequence comes from Bacteroidia bacterium, assembly GCA_031414855.1. Lineage (GTDB taxonomy): Bacteria > Bacteroidota > Bacteroidia > Cytophagales > Cyclobacteriaceae > ELB16-189. The sequence goes on from JANOQK010000427.1 coordinate 4,366, forward strand.
TCCGTCTTCTTGCATTGCGCCAATAAAATATTGCAATTAGTCCAACAATGAGTGCCAGAATTACAAGCGAAATGTTCTGAAATCGTTGCTTGGCAATAAGGGTTAAGTTTTGAGCTTCTGTGGCTTTCAAAAGGCCGTTCTCCTTTTCCTTTTTTTCCATTTCAAGTTGAAACTGCAAACGATCGATTTGCCGACTCAGGTCATCTTTCTGAAGCTTCACATTTAAGGTATTATATCGACTCAAATACTCATTATATAAAGTCGAAGTATCCTTAAGTTTGTATATCTCACTTAATACATACGAGGCATCTCGTTGAAAAATCAAATTATTTGAATTTTCGGCATCAGAAAGGATTTTCATTAAAACAGGAATGGCTTCCGCAAATCGCTTCTTCGCAAAGAAGTATTTTCCTTTGATCATGTTTGCACGTAAATACAATTTCTGGTTAGTCTGCGCTGTAACAACATTGAGCACTTTATTAGCAGCTTGAAAAGCTTCTTCCAGTTCTTCATCTCTAAAAAGGATTTCAGAAACCGCCATGTTTACATCGGCTTGTGTAATCCGATCATGGCTTATAACGGCTAAGGAGTCAGCCTTTTTCAAATAAGCAATAGCCTTATCTACTTCCTTTAATTCCTGATAAACTAAAGCTAACTCCATCAAAGCCGAGACCGTTGTTCGAGGCTCACCTATACTAAGCCTCAAAGCATAAGCTTGTTCAGACATATCCAGTGCCTTTTGATACTCGCCTTGTGATTTATATATGTTTGAGAGGCTTCGATATACATAAGCCAATCCTGATTTTTCTTCCAGACTTTCAAAAATATCTTTTGCTCTAATGAAATTATCATAGGCCCGCACAACATCGCCCTCATCAAAAAACATCCGACCGAGATTATTATACCCATATGCTAATTGAACAGAATCAAGCTGCGCTTTAGCCACTTCTATTGATTGATAATGAAAGTCTAACGATTTTTTAAAATCGCCCTTATTAGCATAGGCCAAACCTATAAAACTCAAGGGTTTAGATAACTCCTTAGGAAAACCTAGCTGTTTCCCCAATTCGTAAGATGCTGTACAATAGAAGATGGTGCTGTCCGGAAATGAGGAGCGGTATTCGAACCCTATTGCATTAAGTATCGTGAATTTTTGCACTCCCTGAGAATCAACCAATTCTTTTTTCAAACTATCAATGAGCGCAAGATTTTGACCCGAAGAATTAGAAGGTGCTAGCAGAAGTAATAGAAGAAAGGCGAGATGCCGCAATCCCATCACATTTATGCTGATGGTATAGAATAGACTTTCTAATCTAAATTCGTTCTTCAATTTAAAAAAACTAAAGTTGCTATTAGCCGTCAAGGACATCTGTAAGTTATGCTATTTACTTTCAATAAAATCCAGGTCACGACCAAAAGTTTCATCTATGGCACGCAGGGCTATTAGGGCGATAATTACGGTCATAATTCCCAGCACCAAAGCACCATTCAAGATGCCCAATTGCTCTCTGAGTACTCCAAAAAGAAAGGTGACAGGCACAACTGTTCCCCTGATAATATTGGGCACAGAGGTGGTCACTGTAGATCTCAAATTCGTTCCAAATTGCTCTGCCGCGATGGTTACAAATAACGCCCAATAGCCGATACTCACGCCCATTAAAAAACAAGTAAAATAGAAGAAAAAAACTGTTCGTACTGGTAAAAATAGATACACCGTAAAAAAGATCAATGTAAGAAGAATGTAAATGAATACTACCTTTTTGCGAGATCGCAAGGCTTGACTAATAAAACCACTTGCCATATCTCCTACCGCCAATCCAATGTAGCTAAACATGACAGCGTCACCCGCTACAACTCCACTTGTTATATCTAAAGCTTTAGCGAATTCTGGCGAAAACGTAACTAGTATCCCAATCACAAACCAAATGGGAAGCCCAATAAAAATACAACCCATAAATTTCTTGAACCGCTCTCGCTTATTAAATAGCTGGAAAAAATTTCCTCTTTCCACCTGTTGCTCTTTCACTTTAAGAAAAACGCCAGACTCAAATACGCTCACTCTGGCAATGAGTAACACTAATCCCAAACCACCACCGATAAAATAAGTAATCTGCCAATCAAATTGCTTTGCCATAAAATTCGCAAACACTGCACCCAATAATCCAACACTTGCAACGAGGGTGGTTCCGTAACCGCGCAGTCTTGTAGGCAATGATTCTGAAACTAATGTAATACCCGCACCAAGTTCGCCAGCTAAACCAATACCCGCAATAAACCGAAGCAAGGCGTACTGATCTACTGTTGTTACAAATCCATTTGCAATATTTGCTAAAGAATAAAGCAGTATTGAACCGAATAAAACGGACAACCTGCCGCGCTTGTCACCCATGATCCCCCAAATAATACCGCCAACGAGTAACCCTGTCATTTGAACGCGAAGAAGAAATTCACCTTGCGAAAGCAAGTCTGCTTCAGCAACGCCCATCGATCTTAAACTTGGAATCCTAACAATGCTGAACAAAAGCAAATCATAGATATCTACAAAATAGCCTAGCGCAGCTACAATTACCGGAATACTGAATAAGGGTCTTAGACTACTGCCTTTCATGAATAAAAATTTGCTGAAAATAAGTGAGTTTACTCAATATTCAAGGTGCCACCCGTCCCCACATTTTATATCCTCTTATAAAAACGATAGCAAAGGTTGAATTTTCACTGTAAACTTGATCATCAATCTATAAATCTACCTTATGAAAAAATTGCTTTTAGTAGTGTGTGGTCTTCTTCCCTTCTTGGTAACAGTTGCCCAAAAGAAAGGAAATTCAACTGCATCAAAATCTATTGTGTCCTACGATGAAAAATTATACAACGCCATAGAATGGAGAAGCATTGGTCCATACCGTGGCGGACGATCAGCTGCTGCCACCGGTGTACCAGGTAAGCCAAATCTATTTTACTTCGGCTCTACAGGAGGTGGGGTATGGCAGACAACCGATGCAGGTAATACATGGACAAACATATCGGATGGCTTCTTTGGAAGCTCAATAGGAGCTATTGCAGTGAGTGAATGGGACAATAATGTTATTTATGCAGGACAAGGCGAAGTCACTGTTCGAGGAAATGTCTCCCATGGAAATGGCATGTGGAAATCCACTGATGCTGGAAAGACATGGGCATTCAATGGCCTTAAAGATTCAAAACATATTCCACGCATCCGCATTCATCCCAAGAATCCAGACCTTGTGTATGCTGCCGTAATGGGAGATTTATATAAGTCATCGGAGGAACGAGGGGTATATCGATCTGAGGATGGTGGCAAAAACTGGAAGCGTATTTTGTTCGCCAATGCCGATGCCGGTGCCGTTGATCTGGTAATGGATCCAAACAATCCCAGAATTCTTTTTGCAGCCACATGGAGAATAAGACGAACTCCGTACAGTTTAGAAAGCGGTGGCGAAGGCTCTTACCTCTGGAAAAGCACTGATGGTGGCGACACGTGGACAAACATTTCTAAAAATGATGGCTTGCCAAAAGGCCTTTGGGGAATTGCAGGCATTGCGGTTTCGCCTGTAAATTCTAATCGGGTGTTCGCAATTATTGAAAATGACAATGGTGGTGTTTATCGTTCAGATGATGCTGGCAAGACATGGAAAAAAATGAACGAAGATAGAAACCTACGTCAGCGCGCCTGGTACTATTCTCGCATCTATGCCGACACAAAAGATGAAGACATGGTATATGTACTGAACGTCTCCTATCACAAATCAAAAGATGGGGGAAAAACATTTGCCACCTATAATGCACCACATGGTGATCATCATGATTTATGGATAGCACCAGAAGACAACCAGCGCATGATCATTGCAGATGACGGAGGAGCTCAAGTTTCTTTCGATGCAGGCGAAAACTGGACTACCTATGAAAACCAACCAACTGCCCAATATTATAGAGTTGTTACGGATAATCATTTTCCGTACCGCATTTATGGTGCACAACAAGACAACAGTACCCAGCGGATTGCACATCGCACTGATGGCTCATCCATTGGCGATCGGGATTGGGAGCCAACAGCAGGTGGTGAAAGTGGACATATCGCGATTGATCCAACCGATAACGATATTATATACGGAGGAAGTTATGATGGTTTGTTAACCAGAAAGAATCATCGAACAGGTGAAGAGCGAAATATTAATGCCTGGCCTGATAACCCCATGGGTCACGGAGCCGAAGGTGCCAAGTATCGCTTTCAATGGAACTTCCCTATTTTCTTTTCACCACACAATCCAAAAAAATTATATGCAGCTTCTCAGCATTTGCATGTTAGCTACAACGAAGGAGCAAGTTGGGAATTAGCAAGTTCTGATCTTACCAGAAACGATCCCACAAAACTTGGCCCCTCTGGTGGCCCGATTACAAAAGACAATACTGCCGTAGAGTACTATTGTACCATTTTCGCAGCAGCCGAGTCGCCATACGAAAAAGATCTGATCATGACTGGATCTGATGATGGTCTTCTTCATATCACTCGTGATGGTGGAAAAAATTGGGAAAAGATAACACCTGCTGGAATACCTGAATGGACTATGTTCAACAGTATTGAGTTTGATCCCTTTGTAAAGGGTGGCGCCTATGTGGCAGCCACAAGCTATAAGTCTGGTGATTATCGCCCATACTTATATAAGACAAAAGATTATGGCAAAACATGGACAAAAATTATTGACGGGATTGATCCTTCGCACTTCACACGAGTAGTACGCGCTGATCCTAAAAGAGCTGGCCTCCTTTATGTTGGAACAGAGTTTGGTATGTATATTTCATTTGATGACGGTATTAGCTGGAAACCCTTTCAACTTAATTTACCTATCGTTCCGATCACCGACTTAACAATTAAGAACGATAATTTAATTGCAGCAACTCAAGGCAGAAGCTTTTGGATGATTGATGATCTTACTCCATTACACCAACTCAATGATGCTGTTGCCGCAAGTAATATTTTTCTCTTTAAACCCATGCCCAGCTACCGTATGAATGGCGGGCAAGCGGGAAGGCGCGGTCAACCCAAGACAGAAGGAATCAATCATCCGAATGGTGTAATGATTCATTATTTCCTTAAAGACACTGTGAAAGCTATTGCTTCATTAGAGATTTTGGAAAGCAATGGAACGCTAATCAAGAAATTTGCAGCAAAGCCCGATAAGAAAACAAAAGAAGAGCAGCTACCAATAAAGCCGGGCATGAACAAATTCAATTGGAACATGCGTTATGCCGATGCAGAAGGTTTTGATGGACTGATTATGTGGGCAGGTTCACTTACAGGACCAAAGGCTGTTCCCGGAATGTACAAAGCCAGACTAACTGTCAACGGAACTGCAGCGGAGACAGAATTTGAAATCCTAAAAGATCCCCGAACCAGCAGTGCGGCTTCTGACATAAAAGTTCAATTTGATTTTTCAATAGCGGTGCGTGATAAACTTTCAGAAACCAACAAGGCCGTCAAGAATATCCGAACTGTTAGGGATCAGATTAATCGCGTAACAGAACCGATGAAAGGAAAAGAAGAAATGAAGGATGTCAACGAGATAGCCAAATCCATTTTAGACGACATGAAAAAAATTGAAGAAACACTTTATCAAACTAAAAACAAGAGTAGCCAAGATCCACTCAACTATCCTGTTCGCCTTAATAATAAGTTGGCTGCCTTAGGTTCAGAAGTAGACGGTGGCGATTATCCACCAACCCAACAAGTGAAAACCGTTTACAATGAAATCACTGAAAAAATAAACGAACAATTAAATGCACTCAAAAAAGTAATGACCGACAAAGTGCCTAAGTTCAATGATCTTGTTAAACAAAAACAAGTGAGTGCAATAACCCTGGAAGTAATGTAACACCAGTCTAATTAGAAAAAGATAAAAGGGAGACTGTAGCTGGGTCTGTAAAGTAAACTGTGTCAGTTAATAATTATTGCAGTCATATCTGATGTTGGAATGTGGTCAACTTCCACGCTACTGCCCTGATGCAATGTTATAAAATTTAGTTGGGAGTTGTCCATCAGTTCGACATCAAGTGC
>JANOQK010000428.1:0-8642 GCA_031414855.1 Bacteroidia bacterium
TCCCGCTAAGGAGCTTTGACCCTTTATTTTGGAACCTACTATTCCCAAATCAGGAAATAATCTGAAACAGACAGTCGAAATTTTGCCAAAATAGAGCATTTCGCAAATGGCATAGCATTGGTCAATAGATCATTACTTAAATGATCGCTCAATGAAAACCCATGCTTTGATTGCCTTATCAACTTTGCTGACTGTCTCTTCCGTCATTGCTTCACCTAGTCCACAGGAAGCCAATATTGATCTTGTCTCTTCTAAGAATAAAAACCTTTTCATTTTGAAAGTGGATCAAAAATTTAAAGGAGCTGATGTGGAAGTGTCCTATGCGAATGGTGAAGTTATCACGAATTTGAAAATGGAAAAGAGAAAATTGATCATCGACTTCTGCGATGTGAAATTTGGATCCTACGTAATCAAAGTGATGAAAGGAAATGATGTTGAAGAATTTCAATTTGTAAAAAAATAACATAAAGAAATAGCCCGCGTCTATCGGGCTTTAATCGGATCGAAGGTCATTCGCGCAAGCGAGTGGCCTTCTTTCTTTTGATAGGGGTCACTCTTTACTCAATTAATCAATGACTAATCTTTTGCTTTTTGTTTGGAGATAACCAGCAATCCAATAAAGGTGAGCAATCCATTAACGATTAATATCTCATTTCCAATTTTATAGCCGGAGAACCAATCTGTCGAATTGGAAGATAACACGTAAGACAAGAGTGGAGCGATAAGACATACCACCAACACTCCAACGCCACCGACATGTCGCTTCGTAATGATGCCGAAGGAAAAAAGTCCGAGAAGTGGACCGTAGGTGTAGCTTGCAACATAGAGCACGGCATCAATGACTGATTTTTCATTTACTTCTTTGAAAATGATTATGATGATAAGAAACAGTAGAGAGAAACCCAGGTGAACCATAAATTTTTGTCGTTGCTTCTGTTGCTCTGGTTTCTTTTTGAAGTTTAGAAAGTCGATACAGAATGAAGTAGTCAAGCCAGTGAGAGCAGAATCCGCACTGGCATAGGAAGAAGCTGTAATTCCAAGAAGAAATAAAATTCCAACCATAGGGCCTAACTCGTTAAATGCCAGTCGTGGATATAGTTCGTCACTTAAAGCAGGAATTGCAAGTCCTCGTTGCTCACTATATATATATAGCAGTGCACCCAATGTAAGGAACAGTAGGTTTACGATGACGAGTGTAAGACTAAACCAAAACATATTTTTTTGGGCGTCTTTTAATGTTTTGCAGGTCAGATTTTTTTGCATGATTTCCTGATCCATACCGGTCATGGTAATGGCGATAAAAGCACCTCCAAAAAATTGCTTCGGAAAAAAGAAAGGGGAGTTGGCATCATCCCAATGAAAAATAGTTGAATAACCATGAGCCTGAATGGCACTCACCATATCTGAGAATGAGTAACCGAGTTTGTCAGCAATTTGCCAAACGGTAATAGCAACAGCCGCCACTAAAAAGAATGTTTGGAAGGTATCTGTCCAAATAATAGTCTTAACTCCACCTTTAATAGTATATACCCATATCAGAAGAATCGTTGTAGCAACCGTTACGATAAATGGAACGCCCCAGGCATCAAACAAAAAAAGTTGCAGCACAGTGGCCGCTAGAAAAAGGCGAAGTGAAGAGCCAATTGTTCGCGATACTAAAAAAAAGAAAGCACCCGTCTTGTAAGCCCAGGTATCAAACCGTTGTTCTAAATAGGTATATATCGAGACTACATTAAGCCGATAATAAAGAGGCATGAGAATACCGATGATTATCCAGTATCCTACCAAATAGCCCAGCACCATCTGAAAATAAGCAAACCCGATTTTACCAACATTGCCTGGTACCGAAACAAACGTGACACCTGATAAGGAGGATCCAATCATTCCAAATGCTACTAAGTACCAGGGCGATTGACGATTGGCCGTAAAAAATGTATTCGTATCGGCACCTTTTGAGGTAAAATACGAGATAGTAATTAGAGCTGCGAAATAGAGAATGAGAATGGAAATAACTAGAAAGGGAGACATGCTTATTCGTTGATGGTTTGGTGTAAAGTAAGGTCAATCTGGTTAATTCGGCAAATGCAATTACTTGATTACAGGAACTTAGCGGTATCTATCAGGGAGGTCAAAAAAATCATTCAAATCAGAAGTCTTTTTTTTACTTTTGTGGTTGAGTTTCTAATCGTCCATGACCACAGCACCAAAAGAGCAGGAGTTAGTTGATATTCTTGAAGCCATTGAAATCACTGAGCTTAAGGATTTGGTCGTATTTAACGATGACGTCAATACGTTCGAGCACGTTATAGAAACCTTAATAAAAGTCTGTAAGCATTCTGCAGAACAAGCGGAGCAATGCACATTGCTAATTCACTATAAAGGCAAGTGCGCTGTAAAGAAAGGTTCGTACGAGGAACTTCGGCCCATGCGAGAGGCAATTTGTGAAGTAGGCATAGACGCCAAAATACAATAATCTAATTTTCATGGAATTCCCTTCCAAACTCATTGAAGAAGCAGTCAATGAAGTCTCCCGGCTTCCCGGCATTGGAAAGAAGACAGCGCTTCGATTGGTGTTACATCTTGTGAAGGAAAATGAAAACAGGACGTTCGCACTTACTGAAGCCCTCTCTAAACTTCGCAGCAACATTAAGTTCTGTAAAACCTGTCACAACATATCAGATGATGAAGTATGTAGTATCTGCACAAGCCACAGACGTGACAGAAGTATTATTTGTATAGTGGAGGAAAGTAAAGATGTGATGGCGATTGAAAATACTTCGCAGTACAGAGGTGTCTATCATGTGTTGGGAGGAATCATTTCACCCATGAATGGAATTGGTCCATCTGATCTTAAAATAGATTCGCTGGTAGATCGATTGGCAAAATCCAGAGGAGAAACAAAAGAAATTATCCTGGCCCTGAGCCCCACCATGGAAGGAGACACCACTTCTTTTTACATCAACAAAAGAATAAGTGGATTTGGTTTGAAAATAAGTTCTATTGCCCGTGGTATATCGGTTGGTGGTGATTTGGAATATACGGATGAGATTACTTTGGGGAGAAGTATAACTGGACGCACTCTCTTCAATTAGGACTTATCGGCTTGTTAGTTTTTACCGAGCACGACCCTAACTACTGATAGCCAAGCCTTCTTCCAAAAATTGACTGATCTGGTTTTGAAAGTGACTTCTGCATCTTCCATTTATAAGTAATAATGCTTTTCTTTGAGCCCGATCAATAAATAAACCATGAACAACCTTTCCAACCGAATTAACGCAATTGAAGAATCGGCCACATTAGCTATGGCTGCCAAAGCCCGCGAGTATAAAAGCCGTGGTATTGATGTGATCAACCTTAGTCTGGGTGAACCTGATTTTAAGACTCCTCAACATATTTGCGAAGCGGCCAAGAAAGCCATTGATGATGGAAAATATTTTTCTTATCCTCCGGTAGCAGGTTATCAGGATTTGCGCGAAGCACTCGCAGCGAAATATCTGAAAGAGAACAATGTTCCTTATAAAGCAGAGAATATCGTGGTTTCCAATGGAGCTAAACAATCTATTGCTAATGTCATGCTGGCATTACTTAATCCAGGTGATGAAGTAATAATTTTTACTCCGTACTGGGTAAGTTATGATGCATTGGTTCGATTAGCGGAAGCAACACCTGTGCTGGTAAAAGGAACTATCGAAAATGACTTTAAAGTAACGGCTGCTCAGGTAGAGAAAGCAATCACAAAAAAAACAAAAGCCATCATCTTCTCATCACCATGCAATCCTACGGGCTCTGTGTTTTCACGGAAAGAACTAGAAGATATTGCAAATGTGGTGTTAAAGCACGAAGGGTTGTTGATCATTGCCGATGAAATTTATGAACACATCAACTTTACTGGTGATAGAGTAAGCATTGCGTCCTTACCGGGAATGTTTGATCGTACGATTACTGTCAACGGTTTTGCAAAAGGTTTCGCCATGACGGGCTGGCGTGTCGGTTACATTGCAGCTCCTAAATGGGTGGCTGATGGAAGTAATAAAGTGCAAGGACAAATTACGTCTGCCAATTGCTCCATTTCACAGCGTGGTGCGCTGGCAGCCATAACTGGGGACTTAGCACCTACGGAGGCTATGGTGAAAGAATATCATCACAGAAGAGATGTAGTCTATAATTTATTAAAGGAAATTCCTGGCGTGAAAGCCAACTATCCACAGGGCGCATTTTATTTTTTTCCGGATGTAAGCTACTACTATGGCAAGTCCAGCGGAACGATGACCGTTAAAAATGGTGATGACTTCTGTTTGTATATGTTGGAGACGGGCCACGTATCCTTAGTGCCGGGTGGAGCTTTTGGCGATGAGAATTGTGTCCGCCTTTCCTATGCCGCTTCCGAAAAGGATTTGATGGAGGCCATGAAGAGAATGAAGGAAGCGCTATCAAAATTAAAATGAGTAAAAATTCAAAGTTCAAAATTTGAGGTAATAAATGAAGCCTAGAAATCTTGAATCTTGAATCTTGAATTAAGATGGGAATTAAAAAAATATTCGGGGATTTCAACCAACTCACTGTACTGATCATTGGTGACGTGATGCTGGACAGCTATATCTGGGGTGCAGTGGAAAGGGTATCACCTGAAGCTCCGGTACCAATTGTTTCAGTCAGAAAAAGAGATGTACGTTTGGGTGGTGCTGCTAATGTGGCGCTGAATGTGCAATCCCTTGGAGCAAAACCAATTCTCTGTGCTCTTATTGGAGATGATGAGGCAGGAAAAAAACTTCTTCAAAATCTCAAAGTGAGAGATATCTCCAGCGATGGTATTGTAATTAGCACCACACGACCCACCACAGTAAAAACGCGCGTTATTGCCAGCCATCAACATGTAGTGCGTGTAGATGAGGAATCTGATGCCGTGGCCAGTACAACTGAAGAAAAGCAATTGCTGGAGAGAATTGAAAAGCTTATGCCAGCCTGCCAGGTTGTGATCTTTGAGGATTATGACAAAGGTGCACTCAATTCAGACATCATAGAAAAGACAGTTGCGTTAGCTAATAAACTTGGAATCCCAACAGTGGTTGATCCGAAGAAGCGAAATTTCCTTTTTTATAAAAACGTAACCTTGTTCAAACCCAATTTGAAAGAATTGCGTGAAGGTTTAAAAATGGAAGTGGATGCTGCTAATCAAAATCAGGTGGCTTCGGCAGTTGAATTATTGAAAACAAAACTCAATGCAAAGGGAATTTTGGTAACACTTTCTGAACATGGAGCTTACCTTGATTTCGAAGATCAAAAAATAAAGCTTCCTGCTCACGTTCGTGAGATTGCCGATGTATCTGGGGCGGGTGACACGGTGGTAAGTATCGCAGCCGTTTGTGTAGCTCTTAAACTTGATCCGAAGTTAGTTGTTTCACTCGCTAATCTTGGTGGAGGCCTTGTGTGCCAGCATGTAGGCGTAGTGCCAATTGATAAAGCAGAGTTTCAAAAAGAAGCCTTGGAATTAATACAGAAGGACTAATTCAGTTTGCTCTTAAAAGTCTCTATCCTTACCTTCATTTTATTAAAAAATTTATTCCGTTCCTTTTCGGCAGAGGCGCTTATCAGCGTTGAGTTCTTAATGAGGTTGTCCAAATATTTTTCTGCTTTATCGCAAAACGTCTCTTGGTGTGTGGTTAGTAAATTCAACGTATTGTAGTTAATGTAAACCATACGCATTTTATCCATACGCGCCAATACCGTGTTATCTGCAATCAATATCTCATTCTCATATAACCTGAATGCTTCTCCTCCTGTTTTCTTTCCCTCAGCAGCATCTCCTTAATCAAATTAATTAGATCGATTAGCCTATCGCATAATTCTACGGCCTGTTGCTTGTTGGAGAAAAACCGACATTCATGATAAAATTCAATTTGCTTGACAGTTTCATTAATAGCTTCATCACTCCAAATTTCTGTGCTCGGTACGGTAGCATAAAGTTTCCAAAGTTTATTGCCGGCCTGAAGAATTTCTTTTGGAATCACATCCACATGAAATGATTGGTTAGCATACATTGGATCTTTGATGACCGTTTTTAGCCAGAAAAACATTTTGAAAGCAGATAGCTCTGGCAGCCTGAAATAATGAAAGATGAACATGTCACGGGCTGCAAAAATCATTTCCCGCTGATGGTATCCATTTACCACCTCCATGTTACTTCCAACTGATTTAAGCCATTGTTCGAGTGTATAGGTTGTGCTCAATGCCCGATGATGGAATAGAGATGTGTTGACTGAAGGAGAAAGAAGCGCATCAATAGAGACGCCAAACCGATCGCACAATTGTTTCACTTCGTCTAGTGATAGCACAGTTTCTCCACGTATTCTTCTGTATGCGCTGTCCCTACTAATATTAAGTAACTCGGCCAATTTATCGGCAAAGGAAACATTCTCAGGCAACCTGTTTTTGATCTGCTCTAAAAATACAGACTGAATATTGCCGGTCGCTTGGATCATAGAATAGTAATCAGGTTAGGCATTATGGTTGGGTAACCGGATTTTTACAACTCACTAAATCTTTGCTTTGCATGTTTGAATTTGTTTTTCCATTTTATTAAAAAACTTGTTGCGTTCCTTTTCGGCTGTTGAGCTGATCAGGGCAGAATTCTTTAACAAGTTATACATATAGGATTCTGTCTTTTTACCGAAGGAATCCTGATGGGTGGTAAGCACATCCAGTGTATTGTAATTGATGAAGACAACTCTCGTATTATTGATTTTGGCAAAAATGGTATTGTCTGGTATGAGTATTTCATTTTGATAAAGAGTGAAAAGGCCACCTGCCAATTTTTTACCTTCGGCAGCAATTTTCCGAAGCTGCTCATTTAAATCCATCAATTGATCGCAGATTTGAGTTGCCTGATTGCGGTCAGAAAAAAAGCCACACTCGTGATAAAATTCAATTTGTTTGAGGGTGCTATTAAACGCTTCATCACTCCATATTTCAGTTGTCGGAAGTGAGGAATATAACTGACCCACTTTTGATGCTTTCGCCAATATCTCTTTTGGAATTACATCAAGTTGGTAAGTCACATTGGCGTATTTGATGTCCTTTATTACAGACTTTGACCAAACAAATAATTTGAAGGCAGTTAATTCTGGAATCTGAAAATAATGAAACATGGGAATATCCTTGGCAGCATAGATTATTTCAAGTTCTTTCGAAGACTTTGCCAATTCCAGATTTTGAAGAAGAGAATTTAGCCAACCTTCCAGCGAATAATTGACATCAGCTGCCTGGTGCTGAAACAGAACCATGTTGGAAGTTGGGGATATAATAGCATCCAAAGAAACTCCGTATTGATCATACAACTTCTTTACTTCGTCAAGAGAAAGCACTGTTTCACCACGAATTCTCCGATAGGCACTATCCCGGCTAACATTCAAAAGTTCAGCCAGTTCATCAGCAAACGACATGTTTTCCGCAAGACGGTTGCGGATTTGACTCAGGTATACAGATTGGATATTTTCTGAAACTGATGATGGATTCATAAGATTTGCGCCATTCAGCAAATAATAATAATCTAAATACCCAGCATTTGCAATAACCCGTAGAGTTGAAAATCTATAGGCCTCCGTATTCTAATAATTGCAAAAGAGATTTAGTGACAAGGCAAACAATCAAATTGGCTGGCTCTTGACGGAAATTACTTTTGACCTGTCAATCAAAACAAAGACAGTCATGAAAACACAAAACGTAACTAAACAGTACCTGAAAAAGAACATTGCCTTTTTCATTTTTGTGATACTACTGATGTTAGTTCTTCTGGCGAGGGCAAGTGCCCAAGGGTTCAACAGCAAGGCTAATGACAAACCAACAGACCCTTACTTGCCTAAAAAAGGAAAATTAAGTGTGGGTTTGCTTACAACCTATTCAGGTATAAATCCGCCTCCTGTTTTGATAGGTGATGTTACGTATGGAATTTCCAATAAATTATCCATCGGCTTGGTTGGAGGCACCACAGGCACGATGGCCTTGTATGCCTTTAGACTGAATGCGCAGCTATATCAAAAAGAGAATTTTAGGGTCTTGTTCCGGATGTCTACCATCTACTACCCTGAACGTGACGGCACTTTTCTTTTCGACAAAAGCGATAAGTACATCATGCCATGGATGCTTTCGATGGCGCTAGTAGATGCAGAGTGGAAAACGCAAAAAGGAATTCGATGGTCTGTTGGGATAGGACTCATAGAGACCCATTGCGTGGACGATATGAAAAAGTGGTTTTCAAAATCTGAATTTCACCATAAAGAAGGACCGGAAATTTTTAATACTGTCCAGGGGAGTGTAGCCATACCCGTATCAAAAAGATTTTTCATTCGCCCAGAAGTTGTTATGGCTATGAAGGGTGTTCATCCGGTTGAACAGGGAAAATTCAAAGTTACATTTCCGATTAACCCCTATTTGAACTTTATCTATTGCTTTTAGTGATTGTTGAATCTGATGAGTAAAACATTTCAAGTCAAGTATTATTCCATACACAATTAAAAAAAACTACAATGAAAACAATGAACAACAAGGTCCAACCGTCAATTGGTACGACCAAATCGGTATTGCTGAGTTTGTTAATGGCGGCATCGGTCGGCATGTATGCACAAACTCCCAAAAAATCAACAGCC
>JANOQK010000429.1:0-11193 GCA_031414855.1 Bacteroidia bacterium
GCTTTTTGCTAAAATCTTGGGACAGCGAGGAATTACTTCAAAAAGTGAATTCTATAAGTAAGGGGATTCGTGTTTTTCCGAACCGGCCTAAGCGTCCAAATCAGTCTGAGCATTTTTCAGACAGAGAAACGGAAATCCTTAGACTGCTGGCAAAAGGCAGAAATAGCCATGAGATTGCAGAAGACCTGTTCATTACCATAAATACGGTAAAAACGCATAGAAAAAACATGTTGCGTAAACTTAAGGCTACAAATACCTCCCAACTCCTCAAATTTGGGTTTGATAATAACCTGATTTAGGGGGGATTCAGGGGAACGCCTCTTTCAAAAATACCACTTAATAGGTATTTACTAGTTTCAAATTTACAACCACTTTTGTTTCACTATTCAGTTGTGACGTTACTAACTTCTATCTTCAGATGGTAAAAAAGGCTTCGCAAGCGATAAGAGCATTGACGGAACGGGAACTTGAGGTTCTTTCGCTGGTGGCCTATGGATTTTCGTCAATCAAAATTGGGCAGAAGTTAAAAATTAGCTCGGAGACAGTAAAAGTACACCGCAGAAATATGCTCAAGAAAGTAAAGGCACACAATACGTTTGAATTAATGAGACTTGCGCTAAAACGCAGATGGATTTGATAGTTTAGTTTGTTTATAGGTTTAGGTTTAGGTGAAAGAACCCCCTCTGGGGTTCTTTTTTTATGGGGTTTTCAGGATTGTTCTATCGCCTGTAAAATGATGTCGCAAGCCAGCATAATTTCTCCTTCACTAATAGTAAGTGGTGGGGCAATTCTAAAACTATTAGGGTGCGATAAAAACCAATAACAAATGACACCATTTGCTTTCGCGTGATTTACAATACTATTAACACGCTCCTCAGAGTCAAAATCAAAAGCAAACATTAATCCTATTCTTCGAACTGCCTTTATTTTAGAATGAACGAGTGTTTTCTCGATAAGCTCACCTTTCGCCTCAACGTGTTGTAATAATTTTTCTTCTTCTATCACCTCCAGGGTGGCTAATGCTGAAGCACAGGATACTGGATTTCCTCCAAAGGTGGTAATGTGGCCTAGCGCGGGATCATGAGTTAATGTTTTCATTATTTCCCTGCTGGAGATAAACGTCCCAATTGGTAGTCCACCTCCGAATGCCTTTGCCAATGTGAGTATGTCTGGGACGATCCCAAATTGCTCAAAGGCAAAGAGGGTTCCTGTTCTGCCCATACCACATTGTATTTCATCGAGAATTAAAAGTGTGCCTGTATCGGTGCATTTTTTTCGGAGGGATTGCAGATATGTAACAGAAGGAATTCTTACTCCTGCATCCCCTTGAATAGTTTCTATTATCACACAGGCAGTTTTAGTAGAAATTAATTCAAGGTCATTCAGTTTATTGAATTCAATAAACTTCACATCAGGAAGCAAAGGACGAAAGGCTGCTTTTTTTACATCATTTCCGCTAACACTTAGCGAGCCATGTGTACTTCCGTGATACGATTTTTTGCATGAAATCAGTTCAGTCCTTCCTGTAAATCGTTTCGCAAGTTTTAAGGCTCCTTCGTTGGCCTCCGTACCTGAATTAACAAAATAGCAGCAATTGAGCTGGACAGGAAGCAGGTCTGTTAATTTTTTTGCAAGCAGGTTTGATGACGATTGAATGTATTCTCCATACACCATCACATGAAGATGTTTATCTACTTGCTGCTTGATTGCCGCTATGACTTTGGGGTGACGATGTCCTATATTGTTTACCCCTATTCCAGAAATCATATCCATATATTGCTTCCCCTCAGGAGTATAGAGATAAACCCCTTCTGCATGATCTATCGCTATCTTAAAAGGATAGGGTGTTGTTTGGGCAAGATTATTCAGAAAAATTTCTTCAGAGAACTCCATACCATAAAGCTAATGGGTCTTTCAAAACTAAGAAACGAATTGGGTAGAGTCTTGGTCTTCTTGCGCCTTTGATTCAATGTAGAAACATCTAGGTCAAATAAAAAGGCCTCGCAGTTTCCCGCAAAGGCCTTATTCACAAACACCCTTATTTTTAAGTTCTTGAATTTATGAGTTCAGAGACTAAGCGTTAGACGCTTGAGAGATTAAAACTCCAATCACTATTGCAACAAGCAAAATCAGAATCTGTTTGATTCTACTTCTCACACTTGCATTTGAGATTCTTGTTGAAGCTGTGTTCATATTAGGTTACAATTATTGCGACACAAAGATGTTGGATGAATTTTGGTCAGTTTTGACAAAACAGGCTCAAATCCTACATCCGTATTGATTAATTTCAAAAAAGTTAGCAAAACACACCTAAGGGAAAGGACTTCAATTTTTGGGATTATAAATTATTGAATTACAATGTTTTACAATTATAAATATGAAGTAGCAATTTACATAAGTACTTCCAAGAATGTGGCTAAGTGATATTTTTTGAGCGTTTTTTGACAATTTTACCAAAGCTCATACACCAAGTTGAAACCGGGTGTTATAACATGATTATGCAACGTGCAGGATTTCTATTTATTCATTCATTTTAAGAAAGTCTATGATTTCCTTTCGGACATCTCGTGGGGACTGCCCATCATAAACTGCCGTAGAGATAGATTTGAATAGTTCGGCAACAATTGAAGAGGAAAAACCTAATTTCTCGGCATAGATTGTGGCTACTTCAAGTTCCGTATCCTCCACAACTGAGTCCAGCTGAATCATATAAACGAGATGATAAATTGCTTCAAGTTTTTCTAATTTATCCTGTGGATGGGCGAATTTAATTCGTTCAAGTTCCCGACCTGGTTTATTGATATCATCTGGATTGAGGTGCAATTGGAAGCCCCATTTAAGAAAACAGATAACAAAACGACTTTCAATCATCTCGTTTGCTGTGAATAGAGCTAGTATGTTGAAATAACTGCTCTTAACTGAATCCAGTGTTTCTTTGTTTATGGGATCATTCATAGGTGTAAATTCCTAAAATTTAATGGAATCTCAAGCGCTTTATGAATTAGAATCTAGTAACCTTTAAAACTAAGAAATTAAAGTTCGTCTGGCTGTAACTCTACCTTTAATGAAAGTCATTTTGTGTTTGGATCAAATAAGAAAGGCGTCCCATTTCTGGAACGCCTTCTGTAATTCAGTATTACAATTTGGCTAATTCTTGAACCAAATCAATCAATTTATTGGAGTAGCCCCACTCGTTATCATACCAGGAAACGACCTTCACAAATTTGTCATTTAAAGCAATACCGGCTTTTGCATCAAAAATAGAGGTGCGTGAATCGCCCAGGAAGTCTGTAGAAACTACATCATCTTCAGTATAACCAAGAATGCCCTTCAGTTCGCCTTCTGAAGCCTCTTTCATCGCTGTTTTGATTTGCTCATACGTGGCAGCCTTTTCCAGTCGCACAGTAAGGTCAACAACAGAAACATCGGCAACAGGCACTCGGAATGACATACCGGTTAGTTTCCCTTTTAATTCTGGGATTACAAGAGCTACAGCCTTAGCTGCTCCAGTAGAAGAAGGAATGATATTCTGATAAGCACCACGTCCGCCTCTCCAGTCTTTACCGGATGGACTATCTACCGTTTTCTGTGTAGCAGTTACCGCATGAACCGTACTCATGAGCCCTTCCAGAATTCCGAATTTATCATTCAGAACCTTAGCAATAGGAGCAAGGCAATTGGTGGTACAAGATGCATTTGAAACAATGGTGTTTTGAGCTGTAAGTTTTTTATGATTTACACCCATCACAAAGGTAGGTGTATCATCTTTTGCTGGCGCTGACATCACGACTTTCTTGGCACCTGCAGTAATATGTTTTTGTCCATCAACCTGAGTTAAGAACAACCCTGTGGATTCAATAATAATTTCAGCACCAACTTCTGACCATTTTAAGTTGGCCGGATCTTTCTCTGCAGTAACACGAATTTTTTTTCCGTTTACAACAAGGTGACCATCCACCACTTCAACAGTTCCTTTAAAGCGATTGTGGGTAGAGTCGTATTTTAGCATGTACGCCATATAATCCGGATCCACTAAATCATTTATTCCAACTACCTCAATGTCCTTTCTTTCAACTGCTGCCCTGAATGCAAGCCTTCCAATCCGGCCAAATCCATTGATTCCAATCTTAGTCATTTGTTTTGTGTTTAAATTTTCAAGTGGTCAAAAATAGAATACTTGAAGGCCAAAACCAATTGAAAAACAAAGAGGCTTTTTCGATTGAGTTGCAATCGTTTTCAATTGATGAATAGGCTGTTTTATATTGTCAAGTTACTCGGTGTTTGGTCTATATTTGGCTAAATTTCAAGTATCTTGGAAAAGAAGAAGTTGATTCATCTGGCGTTGGTAGGTTGATTTTTCAAAGATTGAATGATGGTTAAAATCATTTTAATATCGGCATTTTTTTTCGGTGAGCTCCTAGCAGCGGGTGCTCAGATTCTTGAAATAGATGATGAGCGGGATGAGCAGATATTGTTCTTAAAACAATTGGAATATCTGATTGACTCGACCAACACGCTTGATTTTCAAACCATTTCAAGTAAGCCTTATAAAAATCAATTTTTGAAACACGATTCTTATCGGAACAAAGATTTTCGTGTCAATGCTTCTTACTGGTTAAGAATCCCGGTTCATCACGTCACAACGACTCCTAAGATATGGCTGTTTGAATTTTATGATCAGACGATTGACCAGATAGAAGCCTATGTACCTGGCAAGAGTGGAGGGTATCAAAAGTTAACCATGGGCGATCAATATTCATTTTCTCAACGAAAGTTTGAGCACAAGAATTTTGAAATACAACTGAATATGAGCACCGATACGATAGCTGTTTATTATTTCAAAGTCCGGTCTCATGAGTTTGCCGATATACGAATAGCGTTTCGATCCGTAGATCGGTTTATCCAATATGCACTCAATGAGTATTTCTTGTATGGTACCTTTTATGGAATGATTCTGATCATTTCCCTTTACAACTTTTTGGTTTACCTGGCTATTCGTGAAATAAAAAACATTTACTACATCTTTTATATACTCAGTGTAGCACTTTATGCGATGAGTCTTGATGGCATAGGGTTTCAATACCTATGGCCAAGTCACGCAGAATGGAACGATTATGCAATTGGAGTATCATTATACTCTGTCATTCTGTGGGCCCTGATTTTTACGAGAAGATTTTTAAGTACGCGTGCAAACGCACCACTTCTTGATAAGGCGTTGAAGGTCATGATAGTTTACCGGTCAGCGGTATTCCTGATTGAATTGTTCTTCTATCCTGAATTTTTTGCATTTCGCGCCATCGAAATAGTTCCGTTATCGCTTATTTTCTACACAGGTATGAAGGTATGGATGCAGGGTTATAGACCTGCCCGGTTTTTTGTGATTGCATATGGATTGTTATTGATGGGCTTCTTTTTAAGGACACTGGTCTACTTTAACATAGTGTCACTTACAACGCTCTCTCATTACAGTCTTCATTTAAGTTTTGTGGTTGAGATGCTGTTCCTGACGTTCGCCCTTGGCGACCGGATAACAATTCTCAAAAACAATCGCGACAGGGCTTTGCGTAGGATTATTCAGCAGCATGAAGTGAACATGAAGCTAAAGGATAAGGTAAATCGTGAGCTTGAGCAGAAGGTGGGAGAGCGGACGGTAGAGCTTAACCAGAAGAACTCGGAACTGGAAGAAAGCAATCAAAAGCTCATTCAGCAAAAGAAGGAAATCAACCAAATCAACTCCATTCTGGATCTTGACAACTGGAAACTTAAGAACAGGATCAAGGAAGTTCTGGAGGAGAGGTTGCAGGAGAAAGTGATGGACTACGAGGAATTTAAAACTCTCTATCCGGATACACTTTCGTGTTATCGCTTTTTGGAAGGCCTGAAGTGTCAGAAGGAATTTAGTTGCAAAAAATGCGGTAATGAAAAATATTTTGATGGTACTCAGAAATTTTCCAGGCGGTGCACGCGGTGTGGGTACAATGAATCAATTACTTCGTACACCATTTTTCAAGGCATTAAATTTCCCATTGAGAAAGCATTTTACATTGCCTATGTGGCTGTTTCCGGCAAAAAAGAATTGACACTTGAAATCTTATCGACTCATCTCGACTTAAGAGCCAATACGATCTGGAGCTTTAGGCGTAAGGTTGCAGAATGCATTCAGGAACTTGTGCATGTGGGAAAACGCCCAAGTGCCCACCGCTGGGAGGAGGTAATCTTATATCAGGACGAGGGCCCAAAATCAGCAAGCAAAGGCAAGAAACTCGTTCAAAGGATACTTTTCCTAAGGCAGGCTAGATAGGCATTTTAAAACCCTTGTTTTTTTTAAGCAAAGTCATGAGATCGCTTTCTCCAAAGCATCTATGAAACCGTTTGAAATCAATGTTTTTAATGCGCAAATTTGCTACCACTATTTTGTGAGTTACAATTCTGTTTTTTAGTCAATTTCCAATAAAATATTCTATTAAGGCGTGCCTGGATACTAATTTCATTTTGTAGAAGTAGCTAAACACAATCAAATTTATGCCATCGGTCATGCTTAAATCATTGATTTTTACCCTTTTATGCCTGACCCACCTTCAAGGTTTATCCCAGGTTAGGATCATCAGCGGAAAAATAACCTCGAGAGAAGACAATCAGCCTTTGCCTGGTGTAAATATTATTATTCCAGGAACAACCAAGGGATCGAGCACCGATTTTGGTGGTAATTATAAGGTGGAGGTCTCCGAAATAGATAAAAACCTTTCCTTTTCATTTATCGGCTATAAAACACAAACAGTTGAAATTTCTGGCCGAACTACCCTTGACATTGTTTTGGAGATTGACTCTGAACTATTGGATGAGATCATTGTGATTGGCTATGGCACTGTTCGCAAATCTGATTTAACGGGTGCTGTTTCCTCAGTTAAGGGCAGCGACCTTATCAAAATTCCATCCTCTTCACCTATTCAAGCCTTGCAGGGCAAAGTTCCCGGTGTACAGATTACAAGTTCATCAGGGGCTCCGGGGTCGGGAGCAGTTGTTCGTATCAGAGGTGTGGGCACATTTAATAACTCATCACCCATTTATGTTTTGGATGGAGTGATCTTGGATAACATTGATTTTCTCAACTCAGCCGATATCCAATCCATGGAAGTATTGAAAGATGCTTCGGCTACTGCTATTTATGGGTCGCGGGGAGCAAACGGAGTCATCATCGTTACCACAAAAAGAGGTGTGGCTGGCCAGGAATACCCAACCATTTCGGTCAATGCTGATTACAGTCTGCAGCAATTACCTAAGAAAATCGATTTACTTAATGGAAAAGAGTTTGCAACTGTTGCCAACGAAATTGCACAAGGGTCGTACAACAATGTGGACGCTGTTCCAAACACAGATTGGCAGGACCAGATTTTCAGAACGGCTCCGATTCATAATTATCAGGTATCAGCATCAGGCGCTTCATCAAAAATTCAATACTATGTGGGTGTTGGATACTTTAAACAGGAGGGAATTATTGCCAAGTCTAATTATGAAAGACTTACCATCAAACTAAACAACACGTATCACTTATCGAATTCAGTCAGGTTGGGGAATAATCTCACGTTTACCCCGAATCAACAACAAAATACAGCGGATGGTGCGGTGTTTGGCGTTTACCGGGCCCAGCCGGTAATTACACCTTTTAAACCGGATGGAGCTTATTCTCCAGTGCCGGGTGTTGGTAATGTATTGGCCGATATTGATTACACAAATAGTTTTGGAAAAGGACTTCGCACGGTGGGCAATTTTTTTGCTGAAGCGGACTTCCTTAAAAACTTCACCTTCAAATCAAGCTTCGGTGTTGACATGGAGTATACGAAAGGGCGAAGCTATACACCGGTATTTTTTGTTTCAACGCTTCAACAGAATACCACCAGTGACCTTACCAAATCATACAATGACAGACTAGCATGGCTTTGGGAAAATACGGTAAGCTATAACCGTGAATTCGGGAAGAACCGAATAGCTGCGGTGGCCGGTTATACGACTCAAGAAACTTCTTCTGAGCAATTCAGCGCTGCGGGGCAGAATATTATTCGCGATGGCGAAGATTTTTGGTACCTGAATCAGAGTAACATCAATCCCAATACGGTGAATAACGGAGTGGATATCAATCAGAACTACTCCATGATGTCATATCTGTTTCGTGGTAACTACAGTTATAACGATAAATATTTATTCACCGTCACCTATCGAAGAGATGGGTCCTCCAAGTTTTCAAAGAATAATCGATACGCAGACTTTCCCTCTTTGGCGCTTGGGTGGAATGTGATCAATGAAGATTTTATGAAAGGCTTGTCTTTTCTATCGGATCTGAAAGTAAGAGCAAGCTGGGGGATAATTGGAAATGAAAAAATTGCTTATGATCGTCAATACTCGCGGGTTAACAACGGTATCAACGCGGTGTTTGGTTCAGCCGAAACCATTTACCCGGGATCGACCTATGGTGTTTCAGGAAATCCGAATCTCAAGTGGGAGAGCACTCGTCAAACGGATGTTGGACTTGAAGCAACTTTCTTCAACAATAAGTTGACAACAGAATTTGATTACTATCATAGAAGTACCGAGGACATTCTGATTGATCTTGCGGTGCCGGGTTATCTCGGCAACGGGGACGGGGCTGCGGTTACTTTTAATTCGGCCGTAGTCCTCAATAGGGGATTTGAATATAACATTGGGTGGAATGGTGAAGTAGGCGGCTTGAAGTATCGCATCGGTACTGTTGGTACCACGATTCACAATGAAGCCACAAAAGTTTCGGGCTTTGGTGGAACAGGAGATTGGGTTCAAAATTCAACGGGTACCACCCGGACAACTGTAGGTTCTCCACTGGGCTCTTTTTACGGATACAATGTGATCGGTGTTTTTCAAAACCAGGCTGAACTGGATGCTTACCCTCATCGCTCGGATGCCGAGGTGGGCTACTTAAAATTTGAGGATACTAACAAGGATGGCGTATTGAATTCAGATGACCGTATCAACATTGGATCACCCATCCCAACTTTCATTTATGGTCTTAGCACTGAGTTTTCCTATAAGGCATTTGACCTAGCTGTTGATGTGCAAGGTCAGCAGGGAAATAAGATATACAACGCCAAAGAAACCATCCGGCCTGACCTTTACAATTTTGAACAACATGTTTTTAATCGCTGGAAAGGAGAGGGTACAAGTAATGTTGAACCGAAGGCCACCTCGGGAGGATATAATTTTCTTCCTTCCACCCGGTTTATTCAGGATGGATCTTATTTCCGACTCCGCAGTTTGACTTTTGGATATAATCTCCCAAAGTCAGTTGCCGATAAACTTAAAATGAAAACAGCGCGTTTCTATTTGAGAGGCACTAATCTATTTACTGCCTCTAAATTCACAGGATACACACCGGAAGTGGGCAGCAGTAATCCCCTTGACACAGGAAGCGATTTTGGAGGTTATCCGATTCCGAGAATTTATTCAGCTGGTTTTAACCTGACTTTTTAATGATGATGATTATGAAGAGATTGGTTTCATTAACTACGTATCGATTAACACTAGGTCTGCTGGTACTTGTTGGAATGATGTTACCAACGTCTTGCCAGGATTTTTTAGACAAGCCCCTGCAAGGTGAGTTGACTCAGGAGAGTTTCCCTAAGACAGCGTCAGATGCACTGTTGGCAACCAACGCAGTATACAACATCACCCGCAATGGTAGTTTCCATTTTGGTCTGTTCCCGATCATGGATATCATGTCCGATGATGGATACAAAGGAAGCAATCCGACAGATGCAGCTGCAGACGTTGGTCCATACGATAAATTCAAACACATTCCTACAGAAGGAAATATCAAGCGTTGGTGGAATACATTATATGAAGGAGTGAAACGTGCGAACGTGGTGATTGAAAATGTTCCCCTGATTACAATGGACGCGACTCTAAGCAAGCGATACATTGCGGAGGCAAGTTATTTAAGAGCATTGTTTTATTTTGACTTGGTGCGTGCATGGGGCGGTGTGCCGAAAGTGACAAGTGCCATTACACAACCCGGATTGGAGCGTGCGTCATCGGAGGAAATTTATCAGATGATCGAGCAAGATCTCCTGACGGCTATCTCAGGGCTGTCTGAAAAATCGGAAATGTCAGCGACTGATCTGGGTCGTGCAACAAAGGGTGCAGCGAAAGCATTGCTGGCCAAAGTGTATTTATTTAAGAAAGACTTTGCCAATGCTGAAAAGTATGCATTGGAAGTAGTTAACTCTGGACAATACGGATTGGAACCTATCTTTAACAATGCCAATAGCGAATCGGGTGAACATGGCATTGAATCGGTTTATGAAATAGGGGCCATGCGTTTTGAAAATATTGAGAACGGTGGCAATGGGTATGGAAATGTTCAAGGTGTTAGAGGGTCTCCCAACCGCGGATGGGGCTTTAACAGACCATCGATGGAGTTGATGGCAGCATTTGAGCCAAACGATCCCCGTAAGGAAGCCACTGTACTTTTTATGGGAGAGGTGATTGATGGTGTTACGATCGAAGGAGACGGACTGACGCTTGATCAAACAAAAGATGCCAATGGCAATGTGATAGAAATCGAGTGCTACAATCAAAAGGTGTGGACGCCCGGCAGCACGGTGCCACCGCAGTTTGGGCACAACAGAAGGATACTTCGCTATGCAGATGTGCTGTTGATTGTCGCTGAAGCATTGAATGAGAATGGAAAATCGGCTCAGGCATTAACCTATCTTAATCTGGTGCGCGCGCGCGCAAGAGGTGGAAATGCAGGCATTCTGCCAGATGTGACCGATCTGAATAAAGATTCGCTCCGTGACAAAATCCTGAAAGAAAGAAGGGTGGAACTTGCTATGGAAGGTCATCGCTTCTGGGATCTTGTGCGCACCGGCAAAGCGCAAAAAATGCTCAGCCCGTTAGGCTTTATTTCAGGCAAACATGAATTGCTACCCCTTCCTCAAAATGAAGTTGACTTATCGCAAGGTACACTAGCGCAAAATCCGAATTGGAACTGATGAATTTGAACAAACAAACTAAAATCAATTAAAACTAAATCTCAATTGCTTATGAAAAACAGAATGAGAATCCTGGCCTTCCTACTAGTGATAGTTGGCCTTGTAACCCTTGACGCCTGTAAAGAGGATGAGCCAGCGCCTATAACAATTGTTTCTGTTTTGGCGAATGATG
>JANOQK010000430.1:0-20533 GCA_031414855.1 Bacteroidia bacterium
GATTTGGGTTATTTCTTCGCGTTCTCCTCTAAGTAAGAAATGGCCTGGCCAACCGTAGCGATGTTTTCAGCTTGATCGTCAGGGATAGAGATGTTAAATTCTTTTTCGAACTCCATGATCAACTCCACTGTATCTAGTGAGTCGGCACCAAGGTCGTTGGTAAAGCTTGCTTCAGGAGTTACTTCAGATTCTTCCACGCCTAGTTTGTCGATGATGATCTGTTTTACTTTTTGTGCGATTTCAGACATTTTATTATGGTTTAGAGTATTCAAAAATCTGTGCAAATAAAGAGATTTAGTGCAATATTGTCAAACCTTTTTCAGGAAGGGTAATTCTGTCACAATTGTCAATTGCATGTATTTTGGATTAATATAATGCGAAAAGTAATATTTCAATAGTTTGATTCCTTTAAATCATTAGTAATCAAGATAATCAATCGCAATTCCAAAATAATGAAATATGCCAACTGAATGAAAAAAAATCGGCTCGACATTGAATATACTTATGATTTTGAGCTGCTGGGCCTCATTTCTTCTGTAAAAGGCTATCGGTTGGCTTGGGAAATCAATAAACTTCTTGAGGTTCGACTGATAAAACAACCCGACCTGATAATTCACCAAAAGAATAAAAACGATCTTAGCTATGCTTATTTTGCCTCAGGAGGCAATGGCGCTAACCGTTTAAAACTTTTTAGAAATAAACCAATCGAAATGGAGACATCAAAGCACCTCCTGGTACCCGAATTTCCTCATTTAGATTTTATTTTAATGGCAGAAGGTGACGAACACATCGAGATCAATCGATTGCAGGAACTCTTGCATAATATTCCTTCCATCGAATTAGTCGCTTTCCTACCTTTGGACGCCTTAAAATCTAAGGACAACTTTATTTTTTAAATTCTTCATGGAAAAAATTTCTTATAACAAAACGAAGATTGTTGCCACCGTTGGACCGGCATCAAACAACAAAGAGATGCTTCGAGCACTAGTAAAAGAGGGTGTCGATGTATTCCGACTAAACTTTTCACACGGTACCCATGAGGATCACCTCAAAGTGATCAATTTCGTGCGGGAGCTAAATGCAGAACTGGGCACCCACATAGCTCTTTTACAAGACTTGCAAGGGCCCAAGATCCGGGTTAATGAAATGCAGCCGGGCATTGAGATCAAAGCTGGAGATACCATAACCATCACTACTAAGGAAGTCTTGGGAAATCAGGAACTGGTTAGTACTTCGTATGAAGGTCTGCCCAAGGACGTGAAGCCGGGTGATATGATTCTTGTTGATGACGGAAAGATTGAATTGAAAGTAAAGGAAGTCCGTGGCATTGAGGTTGTGTGCACTATCGTATATGGTGGTCCATTAAAATCCCGAAAAGGAATTAATCTTCCATTTTCAAAGGTATCAGCGCCTTCGCTTACGGATAAGGATTATGAAGATCTTGAGTTTGGATTGAAAAATAATGTGGATTGGGTGGCATTGTCTTTCGTAAGAAAGGCAACCGATATTGAGATACTGAGGGCAGTTATAGATCGACATAAATCAACAACTCGCATTGTAGCTAAAATTGAAAAGCCTGAAGCACTTGAAAATATTGATGCAATAATTGCTGCTACAGATGCCATTATGGTTGCCCGTGGTGATTTGGGTGTAGAGATCTGGATGGAAGAGGTTCCTATGGTTCAAAAGATGCTTGTCGAAAAGTGTAACAAAGCCGCCAAGCCTGTAATTGTTGCTACTCAGATGATGGAAAGCATGATTGAAAACCCGCGCCCAACCCGGGCCGAGACCAATGATGTGGCTAATGCTGTTATGGATGGAGCGGATGCGTTAATGCTTTCCGCAGAAACGGCAGCAGGAAAATATCCAATTGAAGTTATCCGGAGTATGGTGCGAACGATTGGCTCGGTGGAAAAGCAAGGCAATATCTTCTTTAAATTCCGTGAACTTGATCAGAAGGCACCAAACTATTTTAACGATAGCTTAATTCTTACCGCTTGTAAACTAGCCAAAGATGTTAATGCAAAAGCGATTGTCGGTATGACCCAGTTAGGGTATAGTGCCTACAAGGCTGCGTCTCATCGCCCTAATTGCAATATTTTCGCTTTTACCAGTAACGAATCGATCATCAATACGATGAATCTTGTGTGGGCAACAAGGGCTTATCATTACGACAAAGCAGCCTCAACAGATGCAACAATTGCAGACGTGGAAGCCATACTGAAGCGCGATGGCCATGTGAAGTCAGGCGACACGTTTATCATTCTTGCAAGTATGCCAATCCAAGAACGTGGCCGTTCAAACATGATTAAAGTACATTTGGTAGAATAAATTTCTGTTGCTGGATTCTGGATGTTGGTATTATGAATACGGGATCTAGTATCCAGCATCCAGTTTAGGTTCCACCATAATCACATCTTCACGCTCAACCACAACGGCACCGGCAGGATCACCCTTTCGTTTTCGTACAAATTTTTTAGTTGTTACACTTACCGGGCAAAGTGAATCTGTTTTTCGTTTGGAATTATAAGCGGCTAATTCAGCAGCTCGTTCAATTACATCCTTAGGAAAATTCTTGCCTGATTGATGTTTGATAAGAACGTGCGAACCAGCCACATCTTTGGCATGAAGCCAAAGGTCATTTTTGTGAGAATATTTGAGAGTGAGTTTATCGTTGCTTTCTGCATTGCGACCTACCCAGATTTTATACCCCTTGAATTCAAATTCGTGAAAAGGTAAAATTTCTTCCGGGCTTTTCTTCTTCACTATCTTTTTTGGATCAGTTGAGGTGACGCGAAGTTGTTTTAACCCCGTGGAAGACTCGATTTCAGAAATTAAATCTTTTGTCTTCTCTAGTTCTTTTTCTTTCCTCGCAATTGCCTCTTTTAGTTTTCCGATTTCGATCTGCTGGTTCTTTCCCTTTCGGTAAAACACTTCTGCGTTTTTCTGTGGCGATAAATCACGCTTCAGTTTAATTTCAATTGGTTGATTATTATAAAAATCTTCCACTATAACTTTCACTTCTCCGGTTTTAATCTTGTGAAGATTGGCCATGATTAGATCTCCCCATGCCTGGTAATGCTGGTCATTCAGTAATTCCTGAAGTTTTGATTTACTTTTGTAGACGTAGCTTATCGCATTTTTCTCTAGCTCGCGCAGGGGCCGAAGTGCTGCTGATTTTTCGGAATAGAAAGCGTGTGATTGGGTGTGCTGCTGGAAGAATTCATTGATGGCTTTTATGGGGTCATTAAATTCTTCTTTTATTTTCCCAATTGGCAATAGCGAGAAAACCACCTTATTCTCTTTTTCGATAATGCAGTATTGTGGTTGATTAAGTTGCTGGATTGTTTCCTGAAAAAGTAGCCACTTCTGCTCGACATATGCTATTTGAAAATCTTTTTGATCCAGATATTCCCAAACAGGTTTTCCTAAAATGTTATAGACCTGGTGAAGATTGGGTAACTGATTAAGAAATTCTTCCTTGCTCCAATCTATTTCTCGGTCTAATTCAGAAAGTTTGATTTGGAAATCAGTTTCTAAATGGTTTCTGAAGATTTTTTTTGCTTCAGAGTCCTTGAATAAAACAATGTTGGAACGATTTCCATGCATTTTGAAAAGCAAGGTATAGTTCTCTTCAAGGTCTATAGAAAAGCAGCGTTCGTTCTTAAACTGATGAATGCCTTTCACTTTTTTCATCAAGGCGTCATTGAAAAGATCAATGCTGTTTTTTCTCGCGCGATGGAATGAATCGGGAAAAGAAAGGCAACAGAATTCTGAGGTCAGGCTGGCCTTTATAAAAAATGATTTTACACCATCATTAAATTCAAGAAGCAGTTCTTCTTTATTCTGACTAAATGAGGAAACCAACGTCAATCCGATTAGATTTATATTAAGGGATTGAGTGAGCTGACGAAGGAAAAAATAATTGTTGTGCACGGTTACAATTCGATGGTCATCCCATCAAACCCCAAAGCTATCGATTCGGGAAGTTCTTTTTCCACTTTCTTGTGTGTGCCGAGTTTGTGACTGATATGCGTGAAATAGGTCTTTTGGGCATCTATCTTTTTTGCCATAGCAATGGCCTCCTCAAAATTGAAATGAGATACGTGCTTTTCACGCTGCAGGGCATTCAGTATTAATACTTCAGTTCCTTTTAATTTCTCAAGTGTTTCATCCGGAATAAAATTCGCATCGGTGATGTAGCTAAAATTACCAACTCGAAATCCAAGTACAGGCATTCTTAAATGCATCACTGGCAGGGGGATAATTCTTACTCCAAGCACATCAAATGAATGTTCATTTATTTCAACCAAATCTAATTGTGGTATTCCAGGATACCGTTCGTTTGAAAAGGCGTAGTAGAATTCAGTTTTAAGATGATCATGTAGAGCCTTTGTTCCATAGATGGGCATCGATTTCAATTGAATAAAATTGTAAGCACGCACATCGTCAAGGCCCGCTATATGATCTTTATGGCTATGAGTGAATAATACAGCATCTAGTTTTTTGATGCCTTCCCGAAGCATTTGTTGTCTGAAATCCGGACCGGTATCTATCACTATACTTTTTCCCTCAACTTCTATGTGAACAGAAGAACGGAGACGCTTGTCACGATAATCTATCGAACTGCAAACTTCGCAATCGCACCCAATGACGGGCACGCCCTGGGAGGTTCCACTGCCGAGAAAGGTAACTTTCACAGCTGAGAAGGGTTAAAGAGTAACTTCAGTCTGAGACAGTTCCTGATAAAGTTTGAGACTTTTTTCAGTGAATTTTGTGGTGTCCAACTCGATGTTCTTAAGAATGTCGAGGAGAGTATTGATCTTACCTTCCGTGGTGAAGAACTTGTTGATAATCATGATCTTCTGTTCTTTGAGGAGGCAGTATCCGGATTTGAAATTACCTTTTTCATACCGCATAACGTAATCCGATTCAGCGATAAGGTCTTCAAGTTTGGTCAGGAATTGGTTGGTGTATTTGATCATTCGTAGTGGCGAATTAGTCGGGTGCAAGTTAAACTTAATATTCGTACTTCGTAAATCATACCTAGTACATTTGTCGGGTGAATAAATCGAAGAACCTTATTGTAATCGCTGGTCCGACTGCTGTCGGAAAGACTTCTTTGGCAATTCGTCTCGCTCAAGAACTTAACACGGAAATTATTTCTGCCGATTCACGCCAGATTTATAAAGCATTAGAAATAGGCACGGCTAAGCCTTCACCTGAAGAACTTGCAACTGTAAAGCATCATTTTATTGATATCAAGTCTATCTCAGAAGATTATGATTCGGGTCAGTTTGGTCGCGATGCGCTTGCGCTTATTCATGAATTGTTCAAAAAATTTGATTACCTGATTCTGTGTGGAGGTTCTGGCCTTTATGTGAGGGCAATTACTGATGGATTTGACGAGATGCCGGAAATAGCAGACGGAATCCGTGAGAAAATTATTAAAGAGTATGAGGAGAATGGGTTGATGTGGCTTCAGCAGGAAGTTGAGACATTGGATCCGGGTTACTTTTCTATCGTAGATCAAAAGAATCCTCAGCGACTGATGCGCGCTCTTGAATTGAATTATTCTACAGGCCAAACATTGGATAAACTCAGAAAGAAGAATAAGCTTACTCATTCTTTCAACATCGTGAAGATAGGATTGGAACTTGATCGTGAAGTGTTATATCACCGAATCGATAATCGCATGAATGCGATGATTGAAGCTGGATTATTTGAAGAGGCAAAACGCTTTTATCCGCAAAGAGAATTAAACTCTTTACAAACGGTAGGCTACCAAGAGATTTTTGGCTACTTGGATGGACGTTATGATAAAGACGAAGCGATACGACTTCTGAAAAGAAACTCCAGGCGATATGCTAAAAGACAGATGACGTGGTTTAAAAAAGATAAGGAGATTAAGTGGTTCGGCTCCAATCAGTTTAATGACATCTTAGAAGAAATTCAAAATTCTAGGCTCAAGATTGAGTGAGGTAAGCCATTGAGGTTCATAATTTTGAAATAAGGATTATTTTATGAATAAGTTTGGAATATAAATGATCGGCTTAAATCTAAAATCCGAAATCTAGAATCTTAATTTTGAACCTTGAATAAAAAAATACTAATCATCACTTACTACTGGCCTCCTTCGGGCGGTAGCGGAGTGCAGCGCTGGCTAAAGTTTGTTAAGTACTTGCCTCAACTGGGTTGGGAGCCGATTGTTTACACACCCGAGAACCCTTCTTTTACCATTCAGGATACATCGCTGTTAAAAGATATACCTGCTTCCGTTGAGGTGATTAAACTTCCGATATGGGAACCTTACGAGGCCTTTTTTAAAATTTCAAAACTGTTTGGTAAGAAAAATATCAAACAAAGTGATTTCGTAACGACCGGTAAAAAATCGCTCTTTCAAAAAATAAGCACATGGATTCGTGGTAATTTTTTTATTCCGGATGCACGCATTTTTTGGGTAAAACCATCTGTTACTTTTCTTAATGATTTTATAAAGAGAGATCAGATCGACATAGTCATCACGACAGGGCCGCCCCACAGTGTTCACTTGATTGGATTTAAACTTAAAAATCAAAACCCTTCACTAAAGTGGGTTGCTGACTTTCGCGATCCGTGGACGGAATGGGATTTATTTGACACGCTCTCTTTAACCACTATTGCAAGAGGCATTCATAAAAAGCAAGAGAGAAGTGTTTTGCTAACTGCTGATCGAGTAGTTACAATAGCACCTTATCATGTCGATCGCCTGGAAGCATTGAGTGGACGCAAAGTAGATTTGATTACTAATGGCTTTGATGAAGATGACTTTAAAAACATTGTTCGCTCTAGAACCGATAAGTTTACGATTCGGCACGTTGGTATTATCGATGAGTTGAGAGATCCTCGGCCTGTGATGGAGGCTATCAAATCATTGTGCCAAAGCAATACTGAGCTTTCCGCCAAGATTCAAATAGAATTTATTGGAAATGTAAACAGTGCTTTCAAAGAATTTGTGGAACAAGATGTTGATCTATCCAAAATCACACGCTTTGTTGGGCAAATGCCACATTCGCAATTGTTAGCCTTGTATGGGCAAACCGATCTTCAACTCTTGGTGCTTGCCTATACTGCAATAGCCCCGGGCAATCTTCCTGGAAAGTTCTTTGAATACTTAGCGTCCGGTAATCCGATTTTAGCAATCGGTCCAATTGATGGAGATGCAGCAGCTGTTTTAACCAAAACAAAAGCGGGCGAAATTTTTGAACGATCGGATAGAGCAGGAATTCAAAAATCCATTCTTGCTTATCTTAACAATTGGAAGGAAGGAAGAAAGGTTGTTGATCGCGATGTGTCAGCTTACACAAGAGAGAAACTCACACACCAATTAACAAGGCTATTAGAAGAGCTTTGATTTAATTCCAGCCATCATCAGTAATTTCTTAACGAGATTGTTTCCATCCGTTGAAGCATTGGATAACAAAACCAGCGCACCGAATACAATCGTTATAATCAGCGAACGATAGGCAATGTCTATAAAAACATTGCTCACCTTGGGCAGAATCAAATTTACGCCAACAACCACAGCTGTTATCAATACGACTTTTACTGTACCTCTGCTGAACGGCTGCATTTTTAAGGTTACCCAAATAAAAATGAATTTTATAAGGTTAAAGAATATGAGTGCAAGCGCGGCACCAATTGCCGCTCCGTTAATTCCATAGGTGGGAATTAGAAGGTTATTGGCAAACACAATCGATCCGGCTAACAGTATGATCAGTAGAATGTTGAATCCGTAATATTTTGAAAGTACAATGATCTCACTGCTGGGTCCAAAAATCATATCAATCAATTTGCCAAATCCAACAATGATCACCACATATTTTCCAGCTTCGTAGATTTCAGTCTTCGGTACCAGCTGAAAAATATTGTCTAGGTTGGCCCAAACTCCGATCAACATTAATGCGCCTATAATGAATTGATTGATGGAAGTCTTTTGATAAATGGTTTGAATATCCTTCATATCTTTTTTTTCAAACGCTCTTGCAATCAAAGGCATCGCTACCTGGCTTAAGGCTCGCTTAGGGATTTCAATAACAGTGGCCATATAAAAGGCCGTAGTATAAACGGCATTGGCTGCAAAGCCCAACAATCCGGATACCATGATACTATCCACTTTTCCAATAATGACTAATCCTGCGGTTCCAGCAAAGCTTAAAAGACTATACTTCAATAATTCGGGTAACTTTAATTTGTGCGTTGCTGAAAACTCAAGTCCCAATTTAAAGTCTCCATTTTTTGCGAGATAGGTCATCAATATGATCAGGCAAAGTAAATAACCAAGAGTTGTGGAAATGATAAACTGTTGGAAATCCAGATATCCGAGAAAATAGAGAAGAACAAACACCGATAGTAGTAATCGCGATACTACTTCACGCAAAAGATTAGGGACAACTGTTTTTAACAACGATCTGGAGTATGCCTCCATCAAAGAGGTGATTAACAAAATCAACGTGAGCCAAAGAATCAATGAAGAATAGTGAATGATTTCTTTGGCATTATCTTCAAAGTAGGCAAGTATGGAAGTTTCTAAAAGTTGAAATACTAAAAAGAAAATACTAAAACCAACCACTGAAAGTAAGAGCATTAAACTAATAAAGCTCCCGGATGTTTTTTGGTCTTTAACAAATTGAGGGTAATAACGAAAAATTCCGGATGCCAATCCGAATTGTGCGAAAGGTGATAGGAGTATGGCTGCGTCTTGTATGGTGCGGAATAATCCTACTTCTTCCGGAGAAAGGAATTTGGGATATAAGTACAATAAGTTGATGTAGCCAATCACCACTCCTAAATAGGAGATGACGGTAGTAATAATACTTTGACGTATGACGAGGCCCATTAGGAAGGGATTCTGCTTAGCAGGTTTTTTAATTCCTTGCCGGATATAACTGCCTTCTCAGACTTATCGTAAATTGAAAGAAGATACACCTCAATTTTTGAAACATAAACATAAGTGATCACTCTTGCCCCACCACTTTTACCTTTGCCTTTTGAAGCAATTGAAATCCTTATCTTAAAACAATGATTACCTAAAGGATCGCCTTGGTGAGGATCAGTGGAGAGTAAGCGAAATAATTCAGTTAATTCTTTTTTTAGTGAAGGGTATTTTTTTGCAAGTCTCTTTGCATCTTTATCAAATTCCGGAATGGAAATGATGCTATAATTCATCTAACAATTCTTGAACTGGCCTTCCTTTGAGTTTTCCAGCTTTGATAAGCTTTACTTCTTCTACCGCTTGACGGATACCAGCTAAAATTTCTTTTTTGCCTGGCTCTTTCACTTCTTTAACAAACTCAAGACTTTTTACTAATTCAATAAAAAATTCATATTTTTTATCTGGAACACTTAGAATAATCTGTTTCATAACCTTTGCTATAAAATGCTAGTTCAAAAGTAATGCAATTAGTCCTTCAAAAAAAGAGTACCTGTGTGCTCAATCAGCCATAAATTCCTTTATAAGATGCTTTTTTTCGGGATGAACAAAAAAACAATCTCTTATACCATTATCTTTCTCCCTAACCAATGAATTGACACGATGCAATTTTTGATCTAGGTGATTATAGAATTCGTATCCATGTGATTGCATAATAGTCTCCAACTCTTTTTCAATCCGGTTGAACAATGTTTCGCATATAATGATCGGTTTGAATTGCAAGATAGTTTTGTGGCTTCCATTTAATATCAGGTTCTCCGTTCCCTCAGTGTCAATCTTGATTAGGTCTACACGTTGGATACCTTCCTGTTCAACAAAGTGATCAAGCGGGAGTGTCTTTACACGGGTTGAACTCCGTTTTGTATTTGATTCTTTTTTTAGACTCCCCACTCCTCCAAGGTTATGAGTCAGGTATTGGTATTTGGGGTTTTGGACTTCGTAAAACTCCACCTCGCTTTCCTTATCTGACAGGGCGATATCATGAGCTTGGATGTTATTTCCAAATTGATTGATCGTGATGTTTTCTCGGAGATAATGAGCTGGGCCATGTGCTGGCTCGAAGGAATGAACGATGATCTTTTCGTTCACAGCTGCAGCTAAAATTGAATAGTAGCCCGTATTTGCCCCAATGTCCATAAAAAAATCAATCTTTCGGGCAAGTCTTTCAAAAATGGGAGTGTATTCAAATGCGTCAGCTCCTTTCCAATACAAAAGTTTGGTCACATAGCTGGTTTGGTTGGTAAGTAGTTTAAACTTAACTCCGTCTGAAAGTTTGACGGTAACGATCCCTGATGGAGGAAGCTGAAACCTTGTAACTGAGGATAGTGATCGGTTAATAAATAGCAAAATCCGATTAACGAACGGGTGGTAGATGATTTGATAAATCAACTGCATGGTTAGGGCTTAAACCAAATGGTGGTATCAAATAATCCTGTTGTGGTAGTGATGCTTTTCCAACTTGCTAAAACTTTGAACACGGGCTTATACCGGTCTCGGTCAGAATTGTCCAGCACAAACAGGCCGCCTTTCTTTAGTTTGGGAATTGCGTTAAGGCAACACTCTACCCGCGCTCTGCCATCTACGATAATAAAATCAAAATGCTCATTGGGAAATGTGGAGACAAACGAAAAGTAGTCGTGATACTCTTTGCGAATGGTAAAGTCCTTTGCTGTGAGGTGGTAATCTTTGTAGAAGGTATAGTCTACATTCTTTTCTGTTTTACTGGAAGGGATAAAATGATAATCTACGTTATTAATTTCCTGCTCTTTGAATTTAGTCTTCACAATGTTGAACCATGCTTCATTGTGCTCCACACTAGTCAGGTGTTTTAAATATTTTGAAAAGAACATGGTGCTAAAGCCGCTTCCGTACTCAAAGCCAATCATATTCTTATTCAGGATTTTTTCAAAGGCTTTGATGGAGGCCTGGCTAGTCCAGGGACTTTGTGGATTCAACCACTTGAAGAGTTTGTAATTGACTTTCAACAAGGGTCGGGCAATCCGATAAAAAATGTAGGTGACAGAGAGCGATTTTTTTGAAATAATATTTCGCTTGATAAAGAAAGCGCCCCGAGAAATATCAAGAACAGTCTGGTAAGCCGTGGATGTGGCCATAATTAGTTGAACAAGGAGTTATACAATTGAATTAGAGTTTTTTGAGTCGTTTCCCAATTAAGTTGACCATCCATACTTGCCTTCCATCCATTTTCGCCAAGCTGATTTTTGAGGTCTTTATTTTTGTAAAGATCCAGGGCTTTATCAGCAAAATCTTTTGGATCGCCTGCAGCGAATACCAGCCCAGCCCTATGTTGATCAATTAATCTTTTCAAGGGCGCACTTGAACTAACTAATAAAGGCCGGGCAGCCATCATTCCCTGAAAGAGTTTGTGCGGCACTGTGTTGTCTGTATGTCCGTTTGATTGATGAGGGATCACATTCACATCGGCCAAATGCATGTAAGAATAAAATTTTGAGAAAGGTTGGTATCCAAAAAAATGAACATTCTTTAACTGAAGTCTTTCAACTAACGAATAAAGACTCTCCATGACCGATTTACTTCCAAATCCAACAATAGCAAGTTGAATATCAGGATACTCGACTAAATGTTTCATTCCCTCAATGGCTACATCTACTCCGCGATGAGGACCGATCCCACCAGAATAGGTCAGAATAAATTTTGACGCTAGGGTTTGATAGACAGATGGATCGAGTTTCTGCTTAACAAATCCTTTGTCCTCTGTATTGGTGACTACCGTAATCTTCTCAGGTTTGACGTTATGCTCATGAATGATCCTTGTTTTCATTTCATCCACCACAGCAATAATTATGTCTGATTGTTCACTAGCTCTTTTCTCAAACGTTGTCCAGCGTTGTGGATTCATGAATAAATAATTCTTCAGTTTGACGATGGGATTTTTTTTCCATTTGAACCAGGTCTTTAGTGCTTCCGGATAGTTTTCATGAAAGTCCACCACCACTTTAGTTCCTAATTCTTTTTTAAGATGCAATGCAGTTCCAGCCAATGGCAAATCGTGAATATGGATGACCGGAATATTTTCCTTGAGAAGTAGCTTTCGGGCTGCTTTTAAAAACTGTGGATGATAAAACAGGATGGACATGGTCACATCCCAAAATGCAAGTACATAATTGTTGGTGCCTGCATCAATGCGTATAATTTTTATCCCTTCAAATTCTTGCTGATACGCCTCACCTTTCTTGCGAAGGCACAACAAATGAATTTCAAACCCTGCTGATAGGAGCGCATCCGATTCTTTTTTTACCCGTATATCCGATGGATAAGGAGCGTTTAGCAACATTAAAATCTTCTTTGACACCTCAGGATTTTTATTTTCCGCAAAGAAAGGGAATTTTGCAGTCCTTTAAATAATCTAATGAAAATAACACTCATTGCCGGTGCCCGTCCCAATTTCATGAAAATAGCCCCCATCATCCGGGCAATTGAACTCGCGCAAAAGAATGGACAAGACATTCACTATCGATTGGTGCACACCGGCCAGCATTATGATGATAAACTCAGTAAAGTTTTTTTTGAGGAACTGGGAATACCTGAAGCACAGGTGAATCTTGGTGCAGGATCGGGTACCCAGGCCGAACAAACTGGCAAGATCATGGTGGAGTTTGAAAAAGACTTGATTGCTAATCCTGTTGACCTGGTGGTGGTAGTTGGCGATGTTACTTCAACGATGGCTTGTACTATTGTTGCCAAAAAGTTAAACACAAAAGTTGCCCATGTAGAGGGTGGCATTCGGTCGTTCGATATGACCATGCCTGAAGAGATAAATCGAATCGTGACAGATTCATTGGCAGATTATTTCTTCACCACATCAACTGTCGCCAATGAAAATCTAAGAAAGACTGGTGTAAAAGAAAGCCAGTTGTTTTTTGTTGGCAATACGATGATTGATTCACTTATCAGTAATTTGACTAAAATCAGAAAACCTCAGATTTGGGACGAACAAAAATTGCAATCCGGAAAATATTTTGTACTCACACTTCACAGACCTTCTAATGTGGATGATTTGACTAAGTTCTCTAAACTGATGGAGAACATTGATGGTGGCTCTGGTGTGCCTGTCATCTTTCCAGTGCACCCTCGGACACGAAAGAATTTCTCAGTGCTAACAAAGTCACCTGTCAACATAATCCCGGTTGATCCGCTTGGCTATCTGGAGTTTATTTATCTTATTAAAAATGCGAAAGCTGTTATTACCGATTCGGGTGGAGTTCAGGAGGAAACTACTGTATTAGGTATCCCCTGTGTAACATTGCGCAACAATACCGAACGACCGGAGACAGTTACGATTGGCACAAATGAGATGATAGGAGAAAACATGAATTCACTAGCCGAAGCCTTTAAAAAAGTAAACTCGGGGAGTTGGAAGAAAGGAGCTATCCCTGAACTTTGGGATGGGCGCACCTCGCCTCGGATTGTAGATGTTCTTCTTAAGCTGAAGCTTTAGTCTTCTTTAATCGCTCCGGATTATCTTTTAGGAAGGAATCCCACGATTTGGATTTGCTCTTCACGTTTCCATTTTGAAAATGATGACAAACGGCAACGCCTAATGCATCAGTTGCGTCCAATAGTTTAGGTAGTTCTTTGATGCCTAATATTTGCATGAGCATTCTTCCCACTTGTTCTTTAGAAGCATTTCCATTTCCTGTTACAGATTGCTTAACAGATTTTGGTGAGTATTCTGTAATAGGTACCTCACGATATAAGGCAGCCGACATGGCCACCCCTTGCGCACGGCCAAGTTTCAACATGGATTGAACATTCTTTCCGAAAAAGGGAGCTTCGAGCGCTACTTCATCTGGGTTGAATTCATCAACAATACTAAGGACACGTTCAAAAATCTTTTTGAGTTTGAGTTCGTGGGTTTCGTATTTGCTCAGATGGATTACCCCAAACTGCAATAAAGTAAGTTTGGATGCCTTTGCCAGAATCACTCCATAACCCATTACATTCGTGCCCGGGTCAAGGCCAAGTATTATTTTCTCTTTGATTGTTTTTTTCTCCATTTTGCCTGCCCTACGAAGTCTCACTTCTTTTTACCACTATGATATGATTTGTTTGCGAAGTAGGGCTTGTGATGGCAATTTAAACAGAAGCCTCCAATGAGTGTCTTTTTAATTATAGTCTTCATAATTTATTTTTTATTCCTAATCCTTTTGATGATGGGCTGGGGTAGATATTCGAACGATTCACTTACCAGACACCACTTTCATTTCCTTTCCGTAGTCATTCCTTTCCGGAACGAAGCGAATAATCTTCCAACTTTGATCGATACATTGCGAAAGCTGGACTATCCGAAAGATCGATTAGAAATACTGTTGATTGATGATCACTCGACTGATGACTCCTTGTGTGTGGCTGAGAAGTTGGCCAGCAATTTTTCGAACGTTAAAATTCTTTCAGCAAATTCAACCGGAAAAAAGCTTGCTATTACACAAGGTGTTGATGCATCACAAGGTGAAATTATTATTACAACTGATGCAGATTGTGAACTTCAGGTTGATTGGTTGAAATCGATAAACAAGCAATTTCAGGATCCATCCATCAAAATGCTGGTCGGTGCAGTTCGTATTAAGCCCGATGTTACTTTCTTTTCTAAGCTGCAGGCAACGGAGTTCAGCAGTTTAATGGGTTCGGCCGCTGCCACATTGAATTTGGGTTTTCCAACCATGTGCAATGGAGCGAATCTATCCTATAGGAAAAAGACGTTCGAAGAAGTAAATGGCTTTGAGGGCAATGTGCACATTCCTTCTGGTGACGATGAATTTCTCATGCGCAAGGTGATGGAGAAATTTGGTGCAAAGAGTTTGAAGTTTCTAATGGACCTTAATGCGGTTGTTACCACTAATCCCCAATCTTCTTTAAAGGATTTTTTTGCTCAACGATTTCGTTGGGCCGGAAAATGGAGTCATAATTCTAATAAGATCACAAAAGCTCTTGCGGTTTTTATTTTGGTATTTCAACTTTCGTGGGTGGCTGCTTTGGGGGCTTTATTTTTTCAGGATAGGAATTCTACGATCCTCTTCCTAATTGCCGTTAAGGTTATGATGGAAGGATATTTCCTTTTTATGATCTCAACGTTTATGAGACAAAGATTTTCTCTTAATTCTTTTCTGCTCCTTCAGATTATTTATCCATTCTACGTGATTACAGTAGGGGTTTTTTCAAACGTCATTAGGGTGCAATGGAAGGAGCGATCTATTCCAAATTAATCGACAACTATTAATGGTCGACTTTTTTAGAATTCTTTAACACCTGCCTATTTCAATGCCTTCGAATTCTTTTTACATTTACTACTTAGGATGATTATGTCAGAGCAGAATTTAAGGAAACTTGTAGAGAAGAAGGAACTGGAACTCAATGCGTTGCTTGAAATTACCCAGGCAATCAACAGCAATGTTCCCGAAGAGTCACTTTACAAGATTTTCAACTTTACCCTTCGTTCTAATCTCAATATTAAGAAACTCACCCTTTTTGTTTTTGACGACCGCTGGAACTGCAAAGCCAGTTTTGGAACCAAAAAGAACTATCACAAAACAAAGCTGGACGAACGGGTGGCCATGATCAAGAACATCCACAAAATGTCGGAGTTTGAGAATTGTGATTTTGAAGAGTTTGATATGGTCATTCCAGTAGCACACAAAACAGAAACACTTGCCCTTGTTTTTGTTGGAGGACTTGATGATGTGGATACCAATCATGAAAATGCAGAAGGCATCAAGTTTATTCAGGCGATCAGCAATATCATTATTGTTGCCATCGAAAATAAAAAACTTGCGCGTAAGCAATTGGAGCAGGAAGCTTTTCGAAAGGAACTCGAGATTGCCAGCGATGTGCAACAGTTTCTTTTTCCAAAAAGCCTTCCGAATACAGCACG
Organism: Bacteroidia bacterium; assembly: GCA_031414855.1. GTDB lineage: Bacteria > Bacteroidota > Bacteroidia > Cytophagales > Cyclobacteriaceae > ELB16-189. Next base: position 15,882 of record JANOQK010000430.1, read on the forward strand.
TTTAAAAGTGGAGGCCAGCTATCTGCCGCATGACACAATTGGTGGTGATTATTATGATTATGTTCCCATTAACAAAAATCAGTTTCTTATCTGTGTTGCTGACGTAAGTGGAAAAGGTATCCCTGCCGCTTTGATGATGTCCAACTTTCAGGCCTCCCTTAGAACCTTGTTGCGTCAAACTCCTAATCTTGTTGAGATTGTTGAGGCACTTAATTACCAGGTATTGGAGAATACCAAAGGAGAAAAGTTCATCACCTTCTTTGGCGCTATCTATGATATTAGTCTGCGTACTATGGTGTATGTCAATGCTGGTCATAATCCTCCTATTTTATTTGATCGAAAAAATGGCATTCGATTGCTGGAAGATGGATGTACTGTGCTTGGTGCCATGCATCCTCTTCCGTTTATAAACGAAGGTTTTATTACCGACTTAGATGAGTTTCTTCTCTTTTGCTATACAGATGGAGTAACGGAAACGGCAGGTGAGGACGGCAGTGAGTTCGGATTCAACCGTCTTATGAAATATTTTCGAGAGAATCATTATAAAGACTTGAAGACCATTCATCAGGATATTATTGTCGACCTCGATACCTTCAAAGGTCGGAATGGTTATCGCGATGATATTACTATGCTTACCTGTAGGGTAGAATAATAATGATTTGAAGATGATTTAATTTGAAAATTTGAAAATGTTTGCGGCTTATCACCATCTTCAAATCAACCCACTTTCAAATTTTCAAATCATTTCATGATTTTCCGCACTCCCTTTTTTCTTCCATGGATATATCCAACACTGACGTGGAGGATACCAACTGCATCGAAGGAAATTTACCTAACATTTGATGACGGCCCTGTTCCTGGCCCAACAGAATTTGTCTTGGATACACTAAAAAAATACGATTGTAAGGCTACCTTTTTTTCCATTGGCGATAATGTGAAAAAAAATCTTGATGTTTATCAGCGAATCCTCGAGGAGGGTCATGCAATCGGCAATCATACCCACAATCATCTAAAAGGCTGGAGCTATGGTGATGATGAGTATTTGACAAATATTCAAGAGTGTAATGAGGCGCTGGGTTTTAAGGCTTCACTCTTTCGTCCACCGTATGGACGAATTAAAAACTCTCAAATAAAAATACTTACTCAATACAAAATCATTATGTGGGATGTACTCACATCGGATTACTCCAAATCAATTTCCCCTGAAAGATGTCTTAACGGCTCCATCGCTGCCACTCGCCCAGGTTCAATTGTTGTTTTTCACGATAGCCTGAAAGCGGAAAGAAACTTGACCTATGTGTTGCCCCGGTACATCAATCATTTTTTAAGTCAAGGCTTTATCTTCAAATCTATTTCAACTTCTAAAATCTAAAATCTTAATTCTAAAATCTAAATTCTTTGACTCTTCTTCTCATAACTTTGGGAAAGCATGAAGGAAGTCAGGAAAAAGGTATTAGTTACTCCACTAGACTGGGGATTGGGTCACGCCACCAGATCCATTCCTGTTATTAATGAACTTCAAGCAAATGGCTGGGAAGTGATAGTTGCCTCAAGTGGAGATGCTTTAATTCTATTAAAGTCAGAGTTTCCACAACTTGCTTTTTTTGAACTGACTTCTTATCAGGCATCTTATTCGAAGAATGTTCCCCTGATACTTAAAGTTCTTTTTCAATTGCCAAAGTTTTTATTGGTGATTCGCAAGGAGCACGTTGAACTTGAAAAGATAGTAAAACAGCATGGGATTGCTCTCGTGATTTCAGATAATCGGTTTGGATGCTGGACAAAACTAGTGCCTAATGTTTTTATTACTCACCAGATCAATATTCAAATGCCATTTGCCTTGAAATGGATGCAGGGAATTATTAATTATTTTAATCATCGGATGATCAGAAAATTCAATCAGTGTTGGATCCCGGATTTTCCGGAGAATAGACTGACTGGAAAAATGACGGAACCTGGAGAGATACCGGTAAAATTCATTGGCATGCTATCGCGATTTAATAAATCGAAGATCGAGGATTCTTTTGTCTACGACTATCTGGCGCTTGTTTCAGGACCTGAACCACAGCGAACAATTTTTGAAAAGAAGATGAGAGTGTGTTTTTCGGAATTGACGGGGAGAAAGATTTTAGTGAGGGGACTGCCTGGCATGAGTGATGAAATTGTCAAGCTAACCGATTGGGATGAAGTATGTCATCTCAAAGCGGAGAAGTTGCAACACCTAATTGAACAAAGTAAACTTGTGATTTGCCGATCAGGTTATAGTTCCGTTATGGATTTGGCTGTGCTTAATAAAAAAGTTGTGTTCGTTCCCACGCCAGGGCAAACGGAACAAGAATATTTAGGCGAGCAACTCAAGAGAAAAGGAATTGCCCATTGCATAAGTCAAGCATCTTTTTCGAATAATGATTTGACTTTGGCTGCGGATTACACAGGATTCACTGGAGACATCTTACAGGATCTTTTGAAACAGGAAATCTCCAATCTCAACTATTCACTTTGAACGGTTAACTTTGAACTTTAAATAGAGAACTTGAAACTAACCGACACCCACGCCCACATCTACACCGAAGAATTTGATGTCGATCGCGAAGACATGCTTAGGAGGTGTGAAGACCTTGGTGTGGATAAGATATTCATGCCCAATGTGGATCATGCTTCAATTGACCGAATGATGGAGGTTGAGCTGAAGAATTCGAAGCGTTGTTTTTCTATGATGGGCTTGCACCCTTGCTCTGTAAAAAAAGATTTTGAACGAGAACTTTACATAGTTGAGCAATGGCTTGGCAAACGGAAATTCACCGCAATAGGGGAGATGGGCACCGATTTGCATTGGGATAAAACCTTTTGGGATCAGCAGAAAGAGGCTTTCACCATTCAGGTCAATTGGGCAAAGCAATACAATCTTCCCATTGTCATTCATTCGCGCGATTCTATTGATGAGACCATTGAACTTTTGGAACCTCAACTAGATGGCAAGCTAACTGGCATATTTCATTGTTTTAGCGGAAATCTGGAGCAGGCCAAAAAAATCACAGCTATGGGTTTTTATTTGGGGATTGGCGGAGTAGCAACATTTAAAAATGGAGGCCTTGATAAAGTACTTCCAGAAATTGACACCAAATACCTTGTGTTGGAAACAGATAGCCCATATCTCGCTCCCGTTCCTCATCGCGGAAAGCGCAATGAGTCCTCCTATATTCCTATCGTTGCAGAGCGAGTGGTAGAGTTAAAGAAAATAACATTGGAAGAATTAGCCCAAGTGACAACAACAAATGCTCATAGCATTTTTAAAAACTGGAGACAAGATGTTCTTAACCCATAGCTAGAAGCTAGCAGCCTAAAGCTAGGAACCAACGAATTTAAGATAAGAGTATGCACTACAGAACCATCAACATCAACACCGCTAAACCCGATAAGCCTAAGTCCAAGGTGATGATCATCTACACGGGCGGCACATTTGGGATGACAACAGATGCACAGGGTGTTCTAATCCCCTTCGACTTTTCTCTTATATTAGAGCATCTCCCTACCCTGAGAAGTCTTTTGCTGGAAATCACAGTGATTTCTTTCGACCTTCCTGTTGACTCTTCTAATATTGGTCCAGCTCATTGGCAAACCATTGGACAAATCATTTATGATCATTACGCGGAACAAGATGGCTTTGTCATCCTACATGGAACCGACACGATGGCGTATACGGCATCGGCATTAAGTTTTATGTTGCCGGGGCTAAGTAAGCCAGTTATATTAACGGGTGCTCAACTTCCCATAAGTGAACCAAGGTCGGATGCCCGAGAAAATTTAATCACCTCACTAGAGATTGCTTCGGCAAAGAAAGATGGAAAGGCATTAGTGCCTGAAGTGTGCATCTATTTTGATTACTCGTTGTTGCGCGGATGCAGATCAAAAAAAGTGGAAAGCATGCACTTTGATGCGTTTGAATCTGAAAACTATCCACCACTGGCAAAAGCTGGTGTTCAGATTGATTACAATTTCTCAGCAATTCGAAAGCCTTCTCAGCAGGAAACATTAAGGTTACTAACCAGAATGGATCCAAATATTTCTATCTTAAAACTATTCCCAGGAATTAATCAGCCAACCATTGAAGCAATTCTTAATACTCCTGGCTTAAGGGCCATTATTCTCGAAACCTTTGGGTCAGGGAATGCGCCATCTTCAAAATGGTTGATAGATGGACTTAAAAATGTAATTGAGAAGGGAATAGTAGTACTTAATATCTCTCAATGCCCAGGGGGCATGGTTATTCAGGGAAAATATGAAACCAGCAAAGCGCTTAATGAGATAGGTGTAATCAGCGGGGCTGATATGACCACTGAAGCAGCGGTTACAAAACTTATGATTTTGTTAGGTGAATATGGATCAGAGAAGACCAAGGAGTTGATAGCTAAGCCTATTGTTGGTGACATGACTCAATAGATATGGCATTGGCACAGCCAATAATGATATAGTTAGCCTTCTAAACGAAGCTATAGCATAGGCATGCGCGAAGCAAGCGTAGTTTAGTCAGCTATAGGATTCTTTTTTTGAGGATGGCTTTTCCAGAACCGGTCTTGAAATATTTTTCGAGTTCCCTTGCTTTGGTTTCAGTGCTTATGGCAACGTATGCCGTAATTTCAAAAGGAGCATAG
>JANOQK010000431.1:0-5397 GCA_031414855.1 Bacteroidia bacterium
GAGTTGCGCAAGGAAAAGATGGTGAGATGGTAGATGTTATTGGATGGCGCATAGATGAGGTGGTAAAGTTGATAAAAGGCCCAAAGGGGACAACTGTGAGAATTAGTTTCTTGCCATCTGAAACAGGTTTAAATGGACCCGCCAAGGAAATTACTTTGGTACGTGATAAAATTAAGTTGGAGGATCAGGCGGCCAAGAAGAGCACTATGAACTATCAATTGAACGGACGCAACCTGAAGTTAGGAGTTATTAATCTTCCTACTTTTTATATGGACTTTGATGAGTATCAAAAAGGGAATCCTGACTATAGAAGCACAACGCGTGACGTGAAGCGCCTCATCGGTGAATTTCAAACAGAAGGAGTGGATGGCATTGTGATGGATCTACGTAACAATGGTGGAGGTTCATTAGCAGAAGCCATTGATCTGACAGGATTATTTATCAAAGAAGGACCTGTGGTGCAAGTGAAAAACTCTGCAGGCAAAGTTGAAATTGGTCTTGACGATGATAAACAAGTATTTTACTCAGGTCCATTGGTGGTCTTAACAAACAGATTTAGCGCATCTGCATCTGAAATATTTGCCGGTGCAATTCAAGATTACAAACGGGGTGTGATCGTGGGGGAATCTACTTACGGAAAGGGCACCGTGCAGACGGTTTTAGATTTGAGTCGTTTCATAAATGATAAAGAGGAGGTAGGTGAATTGAAGCTGACATTTCAAAAGTTTTACAGAGTCACTGGCAGCAGTACTCAAAACAAAGGAGTTACTCCGGATATTAAATTGCCCACTGCTTTGGATGCTTCCCAGTATGGCGAAAGTTCAAGCCCAAGTGCATTACCGTGGGATGTTATCAATCCTACCTCGTTTCAAAAGGTTCCTGATGTGAATGATAAAGTTCTGTCCGGACTCTCCAAGACCTATTTGGATAGAGCTAAGTTTGATACAAGTCTCAAGAAGTACGTGGAAGAAACTGAAGAGCTGAAGAAAAATCTAAGCCAGACCAAAATATCACTTAATGAGGCTACCCGCAAAAAGGAAGTAGAAGAAGCAGAAAAGAAAAAGACTCTTAACGAGAAGTTGGATACAAAGGTGACTTCTAAAGAAGGATTGCCTGTGGATGAACTTCTTAAACTAGATGATGAGTATTTGCGTGAGGGCCTTTTGATTCTTGCAGATCTGGTGACTAAAAGAATTGGCTAGTCTTATTTAATTTGAACTGCTGTAAGTGTAAAGCCTTTTGACCTTAATAAGGTAAGCAGTCCACGATCTCCTTCGAGGTGAGAAACGCCTACTGAAATAAAGGATGATTGATCGGCCATCATCTTTTCGATTTTAGGCAACCATTCTTCATTGCGCTTATAATAAAACTCTTCTAGAAACACGGGACTATTCTCAGTAGGGTGCAGCGTGAATTCAAATATCTCCTCAAGATTTCCAGCGGGATAGTCGGCCATTAACTTTTTATATTCGGCTTTTTGAATTTCAAAATTAGCAACGCTATGCAGAAGAGCTTTCACCTGATCAGCTATAGAAAAGGCATTAATGGCAGCAGCTTCCCGATCCACGGCTTCAAGACTGTACGTTTCTAAGTTGTTCTTATTGGCAAACTTAAGTAACTCCATATCATAGAATTTTACTTTTTCGCCCAACGAAAGCCTGGTCATTAAAATCGAAAGCGCAAGTGGTTTTATATGAACATACTTGCTTTCAAAAAGAGATGTATTGATCCCAAATTCTTTTTGAAAAAACTCTAGCACCATTTTGTAGTCTGCGGCATTTAATTCTGTAGCCAAGGATTGTCCTTTAGGAAAATGCAGCGCCTTGTTTAGTTCATGTTGAGCATGGTGATCCACTTGATCTTCAATAGCAAAAAGTTCACAGCTTTTTATCCTGCTGGTGATTTGCTTGGGCATGTAAAACTCCTTTTCTCCAGTAAATTTCAAAGTACCCAGAAGATAGGATGAAGATTTGAGCCCCTTGCCCGAGATCTCCCAAAGAATGGAGTTTTGGGCAAGAGTGGATTCAAAAAACGATACGGAAAGAAGGATTGCAAAAATATATTTCAACTTATTCATACCTGACTTGAGTTATTTATTCAAAACAAAGAAAACATTTAATCGCGAAATATGAAATGAGTTTGGCCAGTGTCTTAGAAGTTTGATTAATTAATTGCCTTTCCGCCAGCGAAGGATTAATTTGGAAGTTTAGAGAGTATTCAAGTATGAGTGAAGAACTGCTTAAAGCAATCATCCAACTTTTTGCAATTGTTGCCAAAGAGCGCATCACGGAAGATGAGCGTGCAAATATTAAGGAATTTCTCTCCCTTCACCTCAATCAGGAGGCCTTGCGATATTACCTTAATTTGTTTGATGACTTCTGCAAAGTCAACAAGCGGGTGGCAAGCCCAGATTTAGCAAATGTAGATGAAGAGACATTGCAGTTTGTTGATGATTGGGCTCAAATCATGCAAATTTCAAAGAAGGTAAATCAGGCCCTTACCATGCAGCAAAAGGCTGTTCTGGTCATTAAGATAATTGAGCTTGTTTTCGCAGACAATGAAATCTCGGAACGGCAAGGCAACCTGATCTTCTATATCGGTGAAGCACTCAAGATACCAATGAAGGATTTACAGGCCATGCGCTCCTTTGTGATTGGGCAGGATATTGAGGAATTGGGGTCGCGACAAATACTGGTAATTGATGAAGGCTCGGATGAGATTGCCTATCCTGGCCCCAGGATTGTTTCTAAGAATCTTACCGGACTTATTGCTATTCTTCGCCTTGCCGATATTGAGACCTATTTCATTAAATACCTGGGCATTACATCTCTTACCCTCAACAGCGTTCCCTTAAAAAGCCGAAAAATAGATGTCTTTCCTACCGGAAGCACAATTCGCGGAAACAAGGTAGATCCTGTTTATTACAGCGATGTGGTAGGCAAGTTTCTGATGGAAGAAAACAACTCAGAAATTTCTTTTGTAGCCGAGCACATCTTCTATCATTTTAAAAGTGGAAAGGCGGGGCTCCAAAACGTAAGTATTGCAGAGCGCGGAAGTAAACTTATTGGCCTAATGGGAGCGAGTGGGTCAGGCAAGTCCACTTTGTTAAGTGTCTTGAATGGGTCTGACCGACCTTCGAGCGGAAGAGTTTTAATAAACGGCATAAATATTCATGACGATCCAACCAAAGTGGAAGGTATTGTTGGGTTTATACCGCAAGATGATCTGCTCATCGAAGACCTTTCCGTTTTTGAGAACCTTTACTTCGCTGCTCGTCTTTGCTTCGGCCACTATTCCAAAAAGCAAACAAGTGACCTTGTTGAAAAAGTTCTGATGAGTTTAGGCTTATTGGAGATTAAGAATCTGAAAGTGGGGTCGCCATTGCAAAAGACTATTAGTGGAGGTCAACGGAAACGTATCAACGTAGGCCTTGAGTTATTGCGCGAACCCACTGTACTTTTTGTAGATGAGCCTACTTCCGGCTTATCCTCCCGCGATTCAGAAAATATCATGGATTTGTTGAAGGAATTGTCTCTGCGTGGCAAAATGATATTTGTAGTCATCCATCAGCCATCCTCCGATATCTTCAAAATGTTTGACACACTGGTCATTTTGGATGTTGGTGGCTTTCAAATTTATTATGGCAACCCAGTTGAATCCGTTTCTTATTTTCAAGAGATTGTCAATGCTGCCTATAAAACACCTGGGGCTTGTCCGGAATGTGGAAACATCAATCCCGAACAAGTTTTTAATATTATTGAAACCAGGATAGTGAATGAGTTTGGACGGTTCACACATACCAGAAAAATTTCTCCAGGTCAGTGGTATCAGTACTTTAAACAGAAAATTAAGTTACCCAAGATCAAACAGGTAACAGATGCGCTTCCAGTTACCCAAAAAATTCCTAACAAGTTAAGACAGCTATTGGTCTTCCTTCAGCGGAATGTGCTTTCGAAAATGGCAGACAGTCAATACCTGACCATCAACGCCTTGCTTTCTCCATTCTTGGCACTATTCATAGGTTACTTTATCAAGTATAGCGACACGGATACCACTTATACTTTCTATAACAACGATAATATCCCGGTGTATTTTTTCATGAGTATTGTAGTTGCCTTATTCGTAGGGTTGATAGTTAGTGCTGAAGAAATATTTCGTGACCGGAAAATTTTGAAGCGCGAGCAATTTCTAAACCTGAGCCGCGGCAGCTACCTTCTCTCAAAAGTATTGGTACTGTTTGTGATTTCAGCCATTCAAACCATCAGCTTTATTGTGGTGGGCGATCTGGTGCTGGAAATTCCATTGGGAGAAATGCGATACTGGCTGATTTTGTATTCATGCTCCTGTTTCGCGAATATGTTAGGCTTGAATATTTCTTCAGCTTTTGATTCAGCTGTTACTATTTATATTCTAATACCCATATTAATAATACCTCAATTGCTTTTGAGTGGAGTCGTAATAAAATTCGATAAGTTCAATCCGAGAGTGGGTTCGCCAAAAGGTGTTCCAATCATGGGCGAATTCATGACCTCCCGATGGGCATTTGAGGCCTATATGGTCACCCAGTTCAAAGACAATCCGTTTGAGAAGCAATTCTATGAACACGATAAAGCGATGGCACTGGCTGAGTATAAGCGTGTATACTATATCCCTGAGCTTGAAAGCCGTCTTGCGCAAGTAGTGAACGAGCCACAAAGGTGGAGAGATGCTAAGGAGAGCAATCCGATTAAAGCTCCAATGGATGTGTTAAGAAATGAAATTGAGCATGAGCTAACAAAAGTTGGGAAAGACCTTTTGCCAGAAGTGAATAAGCTGGTGATAGGCAAATTCGATTCCTCGGTTTATAGCAAAACTTCGCATTTTCTGTCTGCACTCAACAAGTTTTATGCTAACAGATGGTCGAAGGCATCTGAAATGAAGGAAAGGCAAGTGGAAAAATTGACCAAGTCTCCTGAGGGCCTCGCTACTTATGAAGCCATGAAAAGGGAGTATCAGAATAAGGCAGTAACACTAACTGTCAAAAATTCAAATGAGGCTTCACGGATAGTAGAGTGGCGTGGTGAACTGGTGCAAAAGATTTATCCTATTTACTTTGACGATCACCGGCCAAAGAACAGGTTTGATTTTAGAGGGAATTTTTACATTCCTACCAAACATTTCTTAAGTAAAACGTATGATACATTTTATTTTAATGTGTCCATGATTTGGGCCATGACCCTCGTCTTGTTTGGCACTCTGTATTTTGATCTATTGAAGCGAGGCGTTAAAACTACTGGCACTTATTTGAAGTACAGGAAGAAAAATTTTAAAGATTAATTTTGTAAGAATTTTAATTGACAATAAAATAAACGGAGCACATATATGAAAAATGCAATTGGATTACTGACGCTGGCATTA
>JANOQK010000432.1:0-17109 GCA_031414855.1 Bacteroidia bacterium
GAAAGCGAAAGCTGATGTGATCAACATTGAGCAGTGGGGACTTAAAAGAATGGCTTATCCCATTCAAAATAAGTCAACAGGGTTCTACAACCTTCTTGAATTCGCGGCAGCTCCGGAAACAATCAATGTATTGGAAACTGAGTTCAGACGAGACGAATCGGTCATGCGTTTTCTAACCACTGTGTTGGACAAGCATTCAATTCTGTACAACACCCGCAGACGCAAGGGCGAATTTAACAAAGGAAAAAAGACAACAACCACTAAAAGGGAGGACGTAAAAGCATGACACTGATGAACGAACCAATTAAGCGTGCAGAGATTAAACCTAAATACTGCCGCTTCAAAAAGAACGGGATCAAATACATCGATTACAAGGATCCTGATTTTCTAATGAAGTTTGTAAACGAACAAGGCAAGCTTCTTCCACGCAGACTAACCGGCAACAGCTGGAAGTTTCAAAACAAAGTAGCGCAGGCTGTTAAAAGAGCTCGCCACCTGGCCTTCTTGCCGTATGTTGGCGATGCATTAAAATAACCTTTACCACTAGCGATTATGGAAATCATATTAAAACAAGATATACAAGGACTAGGCTACAAGAACGATACGATTAAGGTAAAGGCCGGTTACGGCAGAAATTTCCTTATCCCAAATGGTTCTGCGATTTTAGCCAATGAGTCGAACAAGAGAATGACGGCTGAAAACATCCGTCAGGTTGCTCACAAAGCTGCTAAGCTTAAGCAAGATGCTGAAGCATTGGCTGCAAAAATTGGTGACTTGACGATTGAGATCGGAACAAAGGCTGGAGAGTCTGGTAAAATCTTCGGAGCTGTTACAGCAATTCAGGTGGCTGACATCCTTAAAGCAAAAGGCTTTGATGTTGACCGCAAGAAAGTAACGTTCAAAGAACAACCTAAAGAGCTTGGCACTTACATTGCCATTCTTGACCTTCACAAAGAGTTGAAGCATACCATTACTGTGAATGTAGTTGCTGAGTAATAATCAGCAGTAAGAATTTAGAAATAAGAAGTAAAAAGCCCTGACGGAAGTCGGGGCTTTTTGTTTTTAGCAGTTGACTTGGCGGTGCTCTTCAGACATGATTAGAATTCTATGACTATTTTGTATTTTTAATTATCGAAATAGTATGAACAAAGCCATCATCTGCGCTCCAGAAGAAATGAACCGGCTTCAATATGTCGAAGAAAGTAAGATGACGTTTGAAGAGCGGTTAAGACTTGCCTTTGGCATGCTTGAATTGTCGAAAGCCTTGTCTTCGCCATCAGAAGCAGGCTTTGAAGAGGACGATGATATTGAATGGGTAACCCTTCGCATGATAAGCGATCAAAGTTTATAGTCGGTTAGATCACGCATTAATATTTTCCAATTCCTTCAGGCAGATATCCACTTCTTCTTCTGAATTAATGATCGAAGGAGTTAACCGCACATAGACTACCTTATAAGGCGAGGTGTTTGCCACAATATTTCTTTTCGTCATCAATTTCTTAACGACATCCTCCGGTTTCATTCCTTCGACCAGGAAACAATTGATTCCTGCAGATAAGGCCACTTCTTTCGGAGTGATTAATTTAATGTGCTTAATGTTTGAAAGTCCTTCCTTTAGTTTTGAACTCAAGTCGTGGGTTCGATCAGATACTTTTGTCTTTCCGATTTTTAATTGGAACTCGAATGCTTCTATTAAGCCATACCGATGTTCGAACGAATGGAAACCACCTGGTGAACAAAGCTGACCGAATGTGAGATTATCTGCAGGATATAAATCAAGCCAGGCCATGTAGGCTTCAAAATCAAACGAAGGAATAGTAGGAGCTATCATGTCCCAGGCATCCTTTCTTCCAAACAAAATACCTGTTCCACGCGGTCCGAAGATCCATTTATGCGTTCCCGCTGCAAAGAAATCACAACCCAGATCGTACATCGAAACATCTTCGGTGCCAAAACCATGAACTCCATCTACACAAAAATAAATTCTGTCAGACGCTCCCCTATTGCCATTCACTTCCTTGATCATATCGGCAATAGCCCTGACTGGAGTCTTCACTCCAGTGCAGGAGTGAACATACGTGATAGCGACTATACGTGTTTTTGGCGTCACTCCTTTCTTTAGCGCATTAACCATTTGATCGACATTCGCTTCAGCAGGATTATCATACAAAGAGACTCGCTTTATTGTTGCCCCGGATTTTGCAGCGGCAAACTCCAGTGATTTTTCCGTGGCGTAATGATCATTGGTCGTAGTGAGAATCTCATTACCAAGCTTTAGTCTCAATCCATTATAAAGTACTGCCAACCCCATGGTTGTACTGTCTGTAAGAGCTATCTCCGATGGATCACATCCCATGTATTTTGAAGCAGCAATTCTGATTTCTCCATCTGTTTTTTGGAATTTCTCCTCCCAATATTCCACCGGGTTTTTATCAAACGCTTCTCTGTGTTTGGTGATGGCATCACGGACTGGCTTTGGATGTGCCGCCAACAACATCTGCGACATATGTATTCGATCACCTGTAAATAAAAATTGTTTGCGGATATCCGGCCAGCTATCAAATGATATTGCTTCTTCGACTATCGTTTCCTTCTCTGGCGAAGGCTGGCATCCTGAAAAGACTGTGGTGGCTCCAATAGCAAGTCCCGAATTGAACAAAAATTTCCTGCGATCCATACTTATTAATTTTAGGTTAGGTTAGGTTAAAAGTCAACTATTTTAAATGTCAATCATCAAAACCAATCTCTACCGAAATCTCCCCGGATTAACTACGGTTTCTCTATTGCTTTGGTAAGTTCATCATACCAGCCCGCCCCATACTTGCGTACAAGTGGTTCTTTCAGGAATTTATAAAGAGGAACTTGCAATGATTTGCCATATGAACAAGCTGCTGAGCAAATACTCAATTGGTGATAATTAACAGCTTCGAACCCTTTCTTATTTTTCGTAATTCGTATTGGATATAAATGGCACGAGATGGGTTTTTTGAATCCCACTTTCCCATCCAGATAAGCTTGCTCGATACCACATTTTAAAATGCCCTTTTCATCATAGTGAGAATAAGCGCATTCCTTGCCACCAATGGTAGGTGTTGAATAATCACCATCCTCATCCAGAATATACGTACCCTGTTCTTCAATTGCCTTTAATCCATCTGGCGTTAAATAAGGCTTAACTTTTTCAAGGATTTCATTCATGATCGGCAATTCCTCTTCTTCCAAAGGCGCACCCAGATCGCCTTCTACACAGCAGGCGCCTTTGCATTTATCTAAGTGGCAAACAAACTCCACTTCTTTGATGTCATCAGAAACCAAAACCTCTCCTACTTTGATCATTTTCGCATGTTATTTTCTGATACAAATGTATTTTAAAAAGACCAGCGTGTTGTTATCTTTGTTGACCTATTTATTATTCAAACCATCCGTTGACAATGAAACAGATCACATTGACAATTGCAGAAAATAAATTTAAAACATTTCTAGACTTCATTAAAACGCTGAACTATGTAGAAGTTGTTGATACCAAAGCTGTGGCCATAAAAGAGCTTCAAAATAGTCTCAAGCAGGTAAAACTTATCCAAAGCGGAAAACTGCCGAAAAAATCTATTGATCAGTTATTGGATGAGTTTTCAAATTAATTTTACCCCAGACTTTGAGCGTCAGTTTAAACAACTAGCAAAGAAGTACAAATCACTTCCTAACGATCTATCTTTACTAGTCCAGCTTTTAAGAAATAATCCTGAACAAGGAATTCCATTAGGTCATCATCTTTAGAAGATAAGGCTATCCATCAACTCCAAAGGAAAAGGAAAATCTGGTGGGGCAAGAGTGATTACCTATCTAGTGCACAAGGAACGGAGCGTATATTTTGTCTCCATCTATGATAAAGGTCAATTGGATAATCTAACGAAAGATCAAATACTGCAACTACTTGCAAACGCTGGCCTGAAGGGATGAGTGAGACTCCTCAGCTTTCGATAAGTCAACTAATTAAAAAGTTCAAACTGTGTGTTACGTGTTGCTTCCACGTCCTGCTGTATGGCCTTAGTCGAATATTCGCGTGAGAATAGACCCATATAATAAATCGACATCTCCATCAATCCTGAATCTAGTTTATGAACGGATGTGGCTGCATTTAAGCCGGCAGCAAGAATATTATTCTCGTAAATCTGAATGAGGCGTTTATAAAACTGAGTATTGTTTTGTATCCCTTTTTCCAATCTACCCATGTCTTTATCTCCGCCCAAGTATCTTTTCATTTTCTCTTTCTCTTCTTTCAAATAAAAACGATAGTCGAGTTGTTTATTTAATGCGAAGGTAAACGGAATCAAGAAGTTAAAACCAAGTCCCGAAAGTTTTTCGACAAGTTCAAATGGCATATCGAGTGAAAATGGATCGCACACACAAAAGACAGCCACTTTAAAATCCCCTTTAGTGGGCGGAATATACAGTTTGAATTTATCAATCAGCTCTTCCGGTTTTCCATCCATCAGGATTACATTCTTTCCCCTGTAATATTTATTCACCCGAATTTTTAGTGCTTTAAATTGTTCTGGATCGCGTTCACAAAAAACAAAACGTTGAATAGGTAAATCCTGGGCCAATGCCATCAAAGGTGTTCCCGCAAAAATCTCCCGTTTAGCTCCTAAGGAATAAAGTCCACTGCCAGAAAACAGATCGACAAATACAATTTCATCTGCTCTTCCCGCCAGATTGGTAACGAAGGATGTGAGATACTCCCGAATGATCTGGATTTTGATTTTGAACCAAGGTTCTGCCGCTGTGATTCCAAAACCATCGTCAGTAAATTGAGGAAACTGATTATCCGTCATCTATCCTAAAAAATAATTGAAATGTAAAGTTCGACTTCGAAATTTAAGGTTAAAGATTCAAAGGAGATAATTTTGTTGATTGTTAGACTAACCCATTCCATAAGACAAAGTCAATCAGGCGGATTCAGCCCTTTAATGAATTGCTAATTGAAGACTTGATTATTAGAGGCATTCGGAGGCCATGATTCTTTAATAATTTATCAATACAATTGACACGGATGTGTCTATCCGCAATCTATATTGCGGGCTTATTATGTATGAGTAATTATCTAGAAACGCTGAATCCGCCTCAACTAGAGGCTGTTATCAATAACCAAGGCCCTTGCATGCTCATCGCAGGTGCCGGTTCGGGCAAAACCAGAGTGCTGACTTTTCGTATTGCCCACCTTATTCAAAGTCAGGGGGTTGATCCATTTAATATCATGGCCCTCACCTTTACCAATAAGGCCGCCAAAGAAATGAGGGAGCGTATTGAAAAAGAGATTGGACCTGATGCCCGCAACCTTTGGATGGGAACCTTTCACTCGGTCTTCGCACGGATTCTAAGGGCTGAGGCACATCACATCGGCTATCCCAATAATTTCACCATTTACGATACAGACGATTCAAAGTCGCTTATCAAGAGTATTGTTAAAGAAATGGGACTTGACGAAACACAATACAAAGCCAATATTATTTACAACCGTATTTCGTCAGCAAAAAACAAACTAGTTTCCTGGAAAGAGTACCTGGGCAACCCACTTTTAATAGGTGATGATGCCGCTAACATGCGGCCTGAGATAGGGAATATCTATAAGAATTATTCCTTGCGCTGTTTTAAGTCAGGCGCCATGGATTTTGATGACTTGCTTTTCAATACTGATAAACTTTTTAAAGAACACCTGGAGGTGTTGAATAAATATCAGCATCGTTTTCACTATGTATTGGTGGATGAGTTTCAGGATACCAACTTGTGTCAATACTTCATTATAAGAAAGCTTGCGGCAGTTCGTCAAAATGTTTGCGTGGTCGGAGATGACGCTCAGAGTATTTATGCTTTCCGAGGAGCCGACATCAGTAATATTCTAAACTTCGAAAAAGATTATCCTGATCTGCGGATCATTAAGTTGGAACAAAATTACCGCTCTACACAAACCATTGTTCAGGCAGCCAATTCGGTTATTGCAAAAAACAAAGCACAGCTTCCTAAAAATGTATGGACAGCCAACGAAGATGGACATCTTATTGAGCTGATCAAATCCGTTTCGGATAACGAAGAAGGTCGCCTTGTAGCCTCTTCCATCTTTGAGGAAAAGATGCAGCATCAATATAAGTTCAGCGACTTTGTTATTCTCTATCGCACCAATAGTCAATCCCGCGCCATTGAAGAAGCGCTGAGGCGAATGAACATCAAGTACAAAGTGGTGGGCGGACTTTCCTTCTATCAGCGTAAAGAAATAAAAGACCTACTCGCCTACCTGCGATTCTCACTCAATCAACAAGACGAAGCTTCCTTTCGCAGGATCATCAATTTGCCTAAGCGGGGTATTGGTGATTCGACAATAGATAAAATTGTTGTGGCTGCTAATGATCATGCTATTTCCATTTGGGAAGTGTTACAAAATATAAGTTCTTTTTTAGGCGGTGCTGCCGTAGGAAGAATTGATGACTTTGTGGTCATGATCAAACGCTTTGGCATTGACATACAAAATAAAGATGCTTATGAAGCTGCTGCTGACATTGCGAAATCCTCCGGGCTGCTTCGCGATTTGTATGAAGACAAGACCGTTGAAGGATTGAGTCGTTATGAAAACGTACAGGAATTACTCAATGCCATTAAGGAATATGTTGATGATCCTGAGAAGGAAGACAAAAGTCTTGGCGCGTTCTTGCAGGAAGTTTCTTTGGTAACGGGTCAGGATGACAACAAAGACAATGACCCCGACAAGGTGACCCTCATGACCATTCATATGGCCAAAGGACTGGAGTTTAAGAATGTGTACATCGTGGGCATGGAAGAAGATCTTTTCCCTTCGCAGATGATGTTGAGTAGTCGTGCCGAGCTGGAAGAAGAAAGGCGATTATTTTATGTAGCCATCACACGAGCACAAAAGAAGTTATTCCTTTCCTATGCTTTAACACGCTATCGTTTTGGAAGGTTAAAGAATTGTGAGCCCAGCCGGTTTCTTGACGATGTGGATTCGCGTTATATTAAAGTGAGTACTAAGTTTGGTGGCATTGACTCGGTTGCCCCCAATCCAAACTTTGCCAAGAGTTTTGTTAGTGGAATCAAGAAGACGGTAAGTTCACAGCCAGTCGTGAGACCAACTACCTATAAAGTATCCTCCGATTTCGTTCCAAGTGATACTTCCAAACTTCAGGAAGGTATGAAAGTGGAGCATCCAAAATTTGGTTTTGGAATGGTTATAAAAATGGAACAAGTAGGAGCGGAACGAAAGGCCAAGATCAATTTCAGCGATTTTGGGGAGAAGACATTATTACTTAGCTTTGCTAAACTCAAAATACATGAGAATTAAGGTGAACATACAATCACCTGAACGCCCATCAGAACTTACACTATGAAATTAGAATACAACACCCAGCGACCTGGCATCATCCTAAAGGAGTATGGCCGCAACGTACAGAACCTTGTAGACCATATCCGTTCTGTTCCTGATAAAAACAAGAGAACAGAAATGGCGAATACGTTGATTGATCTCATTCGTCAACTTACCCCCTCTTTGAAAGACCAGCCTGAAAATCCTCAGCGCTTGTGGGACGACTTGTATATCATTGCCGATTTCAATCTGGAAGTGAATGGCCCCTATCCAAAGCCTGAACGAGAAATACTTTTCAAGAAGCCTATGAAGGTTTCTTACCCTCAGAGCGATATCCGCTTTAAGCATTACGGAAAGAATATTGAGAAGCTCGTTAAAGAGGCTGTTAAACTGGAAGATCCTAAAGAGCGCGAAGATGCTACTATCTACCTTGGCAAGCTCATGAAAACTTTCTATGCCAGCGGAAACAAAGAGACACTTGATGATTCGGTTATTGTAAAAGATATCCAAATCCTTTCGCAAGGAAAGCTTTCCCTAAGTCTTGAAAAAGTACGCGAAGATAATCTGTTTGAAAAACTGTTTCGCGAGCGTAAGAAGCCAAGACCACAGGGTGGTGGCGATAACCGAGGTGGTGACGGCCGAGACCGTAACCGTAATCAAGGAGGTGGCGGAGGCCGTAACTTCAAGCGTCATAACAATAATCCACATCGCAGAAGAGATCAATAATGAGTTCATTCCGAATTAAGGGAGGGCAAAAACTAAAAGGCGAAATTATCCCGCAAGGCGCCAAGAACGAAGCCCTTCAAGTCATCTGTGTGCCATTGCTTACTGGTGAACCTGTTACTATCCATAACATACCTGATATTCTTGACGTCAATAAGTTGATTGAACTCGTTGGTGACTTAGGATGCATAGTTGAAAAACTTCAAAAGGGATCGTATAAATTCACAGCTGCAAATGTCAATACCAGCTTTTTAAAAACAGCTGAGTACAGGAAGAAAGCAGCGACTTTGCGTGGGTCTGTAATGTTACTTGGACCTATACTCGCTCGCTTTGGCGAAGCCAACATTCCCAAACCTGGTGGCGATAAAATTGGAAGAAGAAGATTAGATACCCACTTTATAGGTTTTCAAAACCTAGGTGCAAAATTCAACTTCGATGCGAATGAAAATCTGTACAACATAGACGCCTCTCATTTGAAGGGCTGCTATATGTTGTTGGATGAAGCATCTGTAACAGGCACGGCTAACATTGTGATGGCGGCAGTATTAGCAAAAGGAACTACTACGATTTATAACGCGGCCTGCGAACCATACCTGCAACAACTTTGTGCTATGCTCAATCGCATGGGTGCAAAAATTAGTGGCATTGGTTCTAATTTATTAGTGATTGAAGGAGTTGAAAAACTTCATGGCACTGAACATACTCTTCTTCCAGATATGATTGAGATCGGAAGTTTCATTGGCTTAGCAGCTATGACCCAATCCGAGATCACTATTAAAAATTGCAGGATTGATGCTTTAGGAATTATTCCTGAAATTTTCAGAAGGCTTGGAATAAAGATGGATTTCCGTGGAGATGATATACACATACCAGCTCAGGAGCACTATGAAATTGAAACGTTCATTGATGGTTCAATTCTTACTGTCTCTGATTCACCCTGGCCAGGCTTTACGCCTGATTTACTAAGCATTGTTTTGGTTGTAGCAACGCAGGCAAAAGGCAATGTACTCATTCATCAAAAGATGTTTGAAAGCCGCTTGTTCTTTGTGGATAAACTAATTGACATGGGTGCTCAAATCATTCTGTGCGATCCACATCGCGCCAGCATCATGGGCCTTGATCGCAAGCAAGCCTTGCGCGGAATCAAAATGTCCTCACCGGATATACGTGCAGGGGTTGCTCTTCTTATTGCCGCGTTATCAGCACAAGGTGAAAGCGAAATTTCTAATGTCGAGCAGATTGATAGGGGCTATCAAGACATTGAAGGCAGGCTGAAGAAGTTGGGTGCGTTGATTGAGAGAGTTTCTTAAACTCAATCACAGGCTACTTCAAGTCACCAATCTGTTGTTATTGCTATAGCGGCATAAAAGATACTAAGTTGCTTTTTCTCTGTTTTCTTTAGCTACATTCCATGCAAATTGCTCAAGTTCAATCTCAACAATGACAGTACAGGTTCAAACCACGAGATTTCGAACTTTTTACCTCATCATCTTCCACTTGATGACGTGCCTTGGTGGAATGTCTCAGACAAAACAAACTACTCCACTTCTGGACTCCGCCTTGAAGTATCGGTCGGTAAAACCGGACAAGGCCATGATGTTTGCAAGAAAGTCATTTGAGTCGACAACTGAGCCTTCAAAAAAAGCCAAAAGTTTGCTTGTATTAGGAACCTTGCATTACGATATCAGTCAATACGATAGCTCTTCATTATTACTCGAACAAGCTCTCACACTTTATATATCTCTGAACGATTCAGGCGGGATAGCGGATGTCTATTACACGAGTGGTATGGTTAAGGAAGACCTCGGACTTTATCAGGAATCGTTAGAACGATATCAGTTCAGCCTTGACATCAGAAAAAAGCTTGGTTTGAAAACTGAAGTTGCATCTTCCTTAAACGGAATTGGGAACATCTATGTGTTTTTAAATAACTACGCTCGCGCTCTAGAGCTCTATCTGGAATCTTTAAGAATTTCAGAAGAATTAAATGACAAAAATGCTATTGCCAACACGAACAATAACATTGGAATGGTGTACGACTATACGGGCGATCTCGATAAAGCTTTTGACTATTACGACCGCGCACGCAAATCGTACGATGAACTCCGCGACATACGGGGGCTTGCAGGAGCCTTAAATAACATTGGACTGATTTATAAAAACAAGAAGGAACCAGAAAAATCAATTCCTTTTTATCAACAGTCGCTAAAACTTTTTGAACAATTAAAGAGCTCTTATGGTGTTGCCGTTTTGTTAAATAATATAGGTGTAGCATACGGATTAATAAACAATCATGACCTGGCGCTTGACTATCACCGGCAGTCCCTTGCCGCCAATACGAAAATCAGTAACAGCGATGGCATTGCCAACTCCAACAACAGCCTTGGCGATACGTATCTGAAGTTGCAACAATTCAGTGAAGCAGGGGAATATTATGGCAAGGCCTTGAAGACCGCCACCAAGATCAACTCGAAAGAACGAATGGCCGAATCCTATGAAGGGCTTTCCAAAGCGAGGGAAGGAATGAAGGACTTTCAATATGCCCTCCTTTACTCCCACCAAGCCCGCACTTTACGTGATAGCATTTACTCGGCTGAGAAATCGGAAAAGCTATACGAGATGGAACAAAAGTATGAGTCGGTCCTGAAGGAAAAGCAGATTGCCCTGCTCAATTCTGAAACAGAACGTCAGAAACTTGAAATTTCCAAGAAGAATGAACTGATTGATCAGCGTAATATCCAGTTGCTTTTGGTGTTGGCATCCCTCGCATTATTGGGGGCGGCCGTCTATCTGTTCTATTCCCGACTACGTTTGCGACAGGCCATCCGCCTGGAAGCGGCCCGAAATGAACAAGAGCAAGCCGTGATCAAGTCAGTTTATGAACAGCGTATGAGCATTTCAAAAGACATGCACGATGAAATTGGCAGTGGTCTTACTCATATCGTCATGCTAAGTGAATTAATTACGATGCAAAAAAGACCCGATCAGGAAATGCGGTCAGAAGTACAAACCATTTCCAATACCTCGCGTCAGCTTGTTCAGAGCATGAGTGAAATTATCTGGGCTATCAATCCGCAAAATGAGACACTGGAAAACCTAATAGCTTACCTCCGGGAACAGACTAACAAATATTTCGAACCGTTTAATCTTCGGTATAGTATCCAAATTCCAGACCAACTTCCTGATGTAAAACTGACAAACCTTCAAAGACATAATTTATTTTTGGTGACAAAAGAAACACTTAATAATGCATTGAAATATGCAGATGCATCTTATATTTCTTTGTCGATGGAGATTAAGGAAAGTAAGATATCCTTTCTGATTTCAGATAATGGTAAAGGATTTGAAATAGAAAAAATCCGGAGGACAGCAAATGGATTGAAAAACATGAAAAGCAGGATGACCGAGATAGGCGGTAGTTTTGAAATTAACAGTTCTCAGGCGGGAACTCATGTTTCATACTCAATGTTTATTTCACCTGAGTAAATTGACGATTATTTCTGCTAACCATATGGTTAGCATGAATATCACATTTTCTTTTAACTCACTTCTAAGCATATTTGAAGAATGAAAGTAGAATCAATTGCTATTATAGAGGACGATGAGAAAGTGAGCCAGTACCTTGCAGAGCAACTTCAGCTTAATTTACAGGTTAAAGACTTGCGTATATTCAGAGACGGAGAAACCGCTTTGCAGGAATTAGCAGCTCAACCTGTAGAAGTAGGCTTATTTGATGTTAACCTACCTGGTATGACAGGTATCGACTGTATTCAACGGTTAAAAATGTTGCATCCCAAAATGCAAATGATCGTGCTTACCGTTTATGATGATACTGATACCATTTTTCATGCATTGGAAGCGGGTGCAACAGGTTATTTGCTGAAGAGCACTCCTTCAGAGAAAGTTGTAGAAGCAATAAGTGAAGTGTTAGAAGGAGGTTCACCCATCAGTAGTCAGATCGCACGGAAGGTGATTGAAGCCTTTGCAGCAAAAGGCAAGGGCAATAGATATTTTCAGGAACTGAGCAGACGCGAGCAGGAGATCCTTGAACAGTTAAGAAAGGGATTCCGCTACAAGGAGATTGCAGATCAATTTTTTTTGAGTATTGATACAGTGCGAACACACATCCGCCATATTTATGAGAAACTTCAGGTAAACAGTCGAGTAGACGCCTTGAAGAAAACAGGGTTTATTTAAATACTATCTCATCTCCCGCTTAGCACAAAGGCACCCCAATAATAAGGATGTGTATATTTCTCCATAAGTTTTTTCTTAGCATGCTGATATGCTTCACCAGTGTCATTCAATTCAATCCAGGCTTGATAGAATAACACCATAAATTCTCTTGTTGCTTCATCATCCACTTTCCACAGGCTCATCATTACTTGTTCGGCACCAGCCATTAAAAAGGCTCGCTGTAATCCATATACACCTTCACCATTTTTGACATCTCCTAATCCAGTTTCGCAAGCCGACAGAACTACTAATGAAGTTTTAAATAATGGAAGTGTTGAAACTTCGTAAGCGGTGAGCACGCCATCGTTTATATCTGAATTTTGAAGATGCGGTTTTTTCTGACAACCCGCCATTAGTAATCCGGAGCGCAATAAAGGATTCTGCGATTGTTCTGTGTCTACTGATGCAGGAAGAAAGAACCCATGTGTTGCTATGTGAAGGACCTGTGGCATGGATTGCGACTTGATTTCATCTTCGCTTGCCTCAGTTCCTTCGAAATCCTGATAGTCAATTTTATTTTGATTGAGTATAGCTGTGATTTCGTCTAATTCTTTTTCAGTGCCCGGCAAGTCATTTATGTTTTCCAAATCCAGGGAACGGGTGAGGTTTGCTTCTGATTTGGGAGACACAGCACCATAGTCAGGGTGGGCGAAAATGGTTACTTTAGACAGCGATGCTTTCTTTTTTTGATTTACTATCCATGACGTGGAGGGCACCAATTGAATTGAAATTTCTTCCTGAAGATATTTTTTTATAACCGGATTGAAAAGGGTAGACGGATTAAGTTGATGATACGCGCCATCGGGTGATAGCCATACTTTTTTTATCCCTTGTATATGTGGTTCCAGCGGTTTCCAAAATGTGTTATAGGAAATCAAATCATCCAGTTGCTGTCTAATGGCGTTTTGATAGTATTTAATTCCCCTGCCTTCTATTTCTTTCGCTGTTTTCAGTTTAGAAACGATCGGTATTTCGATACCCGGTTTAATAATAACTGCATAATAGGACGAATCGTAACCCTCTATTCGGTCTTCAACTGCTAAAACGATTTCAATAGCACACTCGTTAGGCCCTAGTAATTTCTGAATATCTTTCCAGCTGGTGCTTTTGGGTTTGAATTTTGAATCGGTATTAATAGCGTATGTGGAGATCTTTTTCTCCAGGTCGTTTAATTGTTCTGCAAGAGAGTCTATTCTGGATTTAGTGGCTTCAGAATTTTGAAGAAGCTTGCCATATTCATTTTTAACAACCTGCCACGTGTTAAATACCTGTTGCATTGTTTTGTCAGGGGAATTGAAGATGGCATCTCGTATTGGAGAAAAGGACTGAAGAATTATCCCCTTTTGTTCGATCAACAGGTTGCACCACATCTCAGCAAGGCCTGGCACCTGCTCATGATACTGAGCCGCGAAGCCATAAAAGGTTTGAAGTACCTGTTTATTCCGTTCATTAAATTGTTCCTTCTCCTTTTCGCTTAGGTAAGGAAACACGTGTTGTACATAGTGGCGCTGTTGCGCGATCGCTTTCTGATAATACGCGAAGCTTTTTTTATAATCTTCACGCATCTCCGACTTACGTGCTATAATAAAGAGCAAGTCGATCCATTGAAAATTATTTTCGCCCACCTCTTTTTTCACTTTGTTCAAAACAAAATCAAAATATTGATCAGCTTTTTTCTGGTCGAGTTCAGCCTCATAGACCATGCCCATGAGGATGTAAGAATCATTAATCATCACATTCGTGGCCTGAAAAGATCGGCTCTCAAAAAGTTTAATGGATTTTTCAGCGTGATGATGCGCTAATTTTAATTGATCACTTTGGAGTTTTGAATAGTACAACATCAGGTAGGATGTGGAAATTGTCTGGTGAAGCAGGGCAATGGTTTGATGTTGTTTGTCATCCAATACATCAAATTGGTATTTCGAGTAAATGGATACCCCCTCTTTAGCTAATGTTATACTCTTTTCCCATTTTTTTTCAAAGAATAACTCCTGGGCCATCACCAGCAAAACCTTAGCATATTCGATGGAGGTCTTACCAAATAATTTGATGGTTAATTCTTTTTGCTTTAGGATGGTTTCCTGAAGACCTTTTTTATTACCCATTAATCCATATATAACCGATAGCTTTTCCAGAAATGCTAAATAGAATACTTCTCCGGAATCGACAGACTCAAAAATTTTGCGTGCTTGCTGTATATACCGATCTGCCTCTGGAATATCGCCTAACACAACATTTAATTCTGCCAGTGAGCCCATCGTAGATGCGTATTCTTCGGATTGCTCTCCATTAAAGGATTTGATCAGATTCAATTGTTCCAACCATTCTTGTTCAGCTATCTTTAGTTGACCTTCGCCATAATGCAATCGCGCCAGCAAGCCAAGGGCACCTATGTAGTATTCTGACTTTACTCCATATTTTTTCTTTACGAATTTTATTTTTTCAGAAAGAAATTGTTCTCCCTTTGCCATTTCTCCCATAGAAAGGTAAAGTCCTGACAAACTGAAAATATTAGATAATAGTGGATACTCGTATTTATCCGGATCGCCACTAAATATTTTGCTTGCCTTAGTCAGATAACCCAGGGCATCGTCATACTCATGTAAAGCCTCGCAAACTGAACCGAGGGTTTGAATCACTTCAGGATAGTCAGCGTGATCACCATTGAAATATTGAGCATTCAATGCCAGAAATTCTTTTAAAGTACGCTTGGCAAGCGGCCAGTTATTTTGAAGTTTATAATGACTGCCCAAATATGACAATGTGGAAAGCATAAGTGTGTCGGGTTGCTGATTAATGAGTCTACACACGGCCACATATTCTTCTTCATAATAAATGGCTCGGGTTAAATTTTCGGAAAGACTGGAGGCAATAGCGATGTAATCGGCAATCTGAGCATATTCTTCAGTTTCTCTTCCTAAAAAGGCTTCTACATTTTCAATCACGTTTACTAAAGTAGGAGCAGCTTCTGCATACTTCTGCTGATCATAAAGTGCCAAACCCAGTTTATAGTATTCTATCCAGTTTTCATCTGCTGGTTTACCCGAACGCAGAAGTACTTTTTGATCACCATTAGTTTCTCCTCCTTTAAATGATTCGGTAACACGAATTTCACCCGTGTGATAGTACCAGGTGCAAATACCTTCCATCACATCTTCGGGGCTGTCTTCTACAATGAAGCCTTCGAATTGTTTTTGTCCATTCCTAAAGAAATCGGTTGTGACGCCAACAGGCTTATCATTTTTATACGTAATAACGCGATAGTAGGCAACGTGAGTTGAGTCGGTTGTCGGTTGCCATTGGCCATCCATCCAAATGCACCATTCACCTTGTTTTTTTTGTTGATGATCCGTTTTGTTTGGGCTAGTGGGAAGGGTTTGCGAATTAGCTACCAGACATTGTAATAGCAATAAAATAAATAGGCAGGTTCTGGTAGTCATTGTTCAATATAATTTGAATGCTCTTTCTGATAAATTATTATAACAAAAAAAGGATAGGAACCAAAGTTCCCATCCGATTCATGTACCCCTAGACCTATGTTTTCTTAATCAAAAGTCACTTTACTTACCCAAATATCCTTGTCTTTTATGCCAATGCCCACGTATGTGCGCGTAGCTGTGTTGGCATCGAAATACATAGTGATGCCGTCATCACTAGTATAGATATAATATTTCTTATTGCCTGGATATTTGAATTCACCCAGGGTGGCTCTTGTCAAATCAATTTTTACAATGCGGGGAAAGTAATGTTCGGTTAAATTACCAAAGAAATCTTTCTCCATTTTAAATTCTATGATTTCCCAGTAAGCAAATTTGCCATCAGCGGTAACGAAAAATTTCTGAGGCATATTGCTGGTTTCGCTTGCCCTGTCTTCATATAATTTATCCACGGCATATTGGGCCTTAAGCTTACCCTGGCTGTCGAAATGAAAGCATATAATGTCACCATAGGATTTCATAGAGACTTTACCGACTAGCTGCCAGAACGTAATTTGGCCCGTCACGAGAAATTCATTGTTGGGTGTTACTTCAAAATTCTGAACGGTGAATTTTTTTCCATTATACACCTTCCCACTTTTTTCACCCTGTGCAATTTGCTTCTTTGCTTTAAATTCGCTCACAGGAGCAGTAGTGGCAAACACCAATTTGTTGCCGCTGAACTTAAGCAGGTGCAGGTTATCCATTTCTTCGGCAGCCGCCCTGTTGTATTTTCCTTCCTGACCATTCTCTCCATAGCCAGGGTTACTTATGGAAGCATAATCTTTAAAAATTTCTTCATATGCATCTTTGCTTTTGGTGGAAAGCGCGCTCATAAATACTTCACCATTCTTTACATCCACGCTATTTACCAATAGGTTTGATGAAGGGCTGGTGAATTCAACTTTGTTTTTGAGCGTACCTTTTATGTCGTAATGCAGATAAACATATTTAGAGGCATCGCCATTACCGGACTTTGGAGCCAACACCACAACAAAGTCCTGTTTGCCAACGCTTTTTCCAGGTGCTTCTTCGGTAATCTCCTGGCAAAAAACCATAGAATATGCGCCAGTAACCTCTATGTTCCTTTCTTTCACACCACCATCGCGATCAATATTGAGTAACACATATTGTTTAGGATTCTTCTTATCGCCCGTTTCATAATAGGCCAGCACCACTAAATTTTCGGTTTCCTTATTGCGGTATTCCGCCACGCCAAGGTAATTGCGGCCAGCTTCGGTTTTAAGTTTTACAACTTCTTCACTGATTACTTTATCGGTCACGTATTGCTGTTTTTTATAATCC
>JANOQK010000433.1:0-4485 GCA_031414855.1 Bacteroidia bacterium
TTGGCCTTATTCGTGAAGGCAAAACAATTCCTGACTAACGCGTTGCATTTACACCTCTGCAGGCCGAGGAAATTGAACAACGCTTTCCGAATGTGAAATTAATTTGTCAGGAAAGCCCAATCCGATGCTATAAGGATGGCGAGTATCGAGAACTTGATATGGAAGCTAGGCTGGATGTAAGCGACTGCGATATTTTAATGGGCATAAAGGAGGTTCCTATATCACAGCTATTGGAGGGGAAGACGTATTTATTTTTTTCCCATACCATAAAGAGGCAGCCTTACAACCGAAAATTGTTGCAAGAGGTATTGAAGAAAAAAATCAGGTTGATTGATTACGAAGCACTGAAGGATAGGCAGGGCAATCGTATGGTAGCCTTTGGAAGATATGCCGGCCTTGTGGGGGCGTATAATGGATTGTGGGCTTTTGGAAAACGCTTTAATTTGTTTTCGTTGCGCAGAGCCTTTGAATGTTTTGATATCAACGATCTTAAGCTTGAAATACGAAAGGTAAAACTTCCAGCCATACGAATTGTGCTAACGGGTGCTGGTCGTGTGGCTAAGGGAGCTATGGAAACATTGGACACTGCCGGCATTCGCAAAGTTAACATTCTGGACTTTCTCACTCACACCTTTGAGGAGCCAGTGTATGTGCAGTTGAGCAGTTCAGATTACCATACCCGCAAAGCAGGTGGCCATTTTAACCGCGAAGAATTTCACAGAAACCCTGAGCTATACAGTTCTCACTTTTCGAAATTCACCAAGGTGGCTGATGTGCTTTTGGCAGGAGCATTCTGGAACCCCAAAGCACCAAGGCTATTTACAAGAGAGGATATGCTCGCTCCTGATTTTAAAATGAAAGTGATTACAGACATTACTTGTGATATTGATGGTTCTGTGCCTTGTACAAAACGCGCCAGCACTATTGTAGATCCTATTTATGATTACGATCCGGTTACGGATTCGGTTCAACCACCACTGAGTAACAGTAAATTCCTAACCGTGATGGCAGTTGATAACCTGCCATGCGAGTTACCGAGAAGTGCATCTGAGGAATTTGGTCGAGATCTCATTGATCGTATTCTAAAGCCTTTGTTAGAAGAGGATACGGATAAAATTATCGAACGTGGAACTGTTGCGGTAGACGGTAAGTTAACTCCAGAATTTGAGTACCTGCAAGAGTATGTGAATGGAACGGATTGAAGTTAAGAATTTAGATGTGTGATTTTAGAATTAAGTTTTCTAAGCGTTCCTCTTTTTTTAAATCCAAAATTACCTGGTTGTTCTTTTCTATTTAAATTTGAATCATGATATTATATAACGTAACCATTGGGATTGATAAGGAAATTGAGCAAGAATGGATGTCGTGGGTAAAAAATATCCATATCCCCAGCGTTATGAAAGTGGGTGTGTTTGTTGATTACAAATTTTACAAAGTACTTACCCATGATGATGAGAGTTCATCCTCTTATTGTATTCAATACTTTACACCAAGCATTAACCAGTTTCAACACTACCTGGATGGCTATGCCAAATCCTTGATTGAAGAACATCATTTAAAATTTAAAGATCGGCATGTGGTTTTTCAAACCTTGTTAGAGGAAGCGTGATCTAAAACTTAGGTTTTAACAAATTTTTGATCTGGTCAACTTCAAGCGTGCAGTTAGTCCACTCCTCATCTAGTTTGGCTCCATATTTTTTGTAGAAGTTAATAGCGGGCTCATTCCATTCCAGCACTTGCCACATCATGCCTGAACAATTTTCTTCTAATGCTTTTTGCATCGTGCGATCGAAAAGTAATTTTCCGATGCCACTGCCCCTTTCTTTTTCGGTAACGATGATGTCTTCCAGATAAAGTCGTTTCCCTTTCCAAGTGGAGTAGCGCCAGTAATAAAGTGAAATACCAACGATGCCGTTTTCATTTTCGGCTACAAATAATCCATAAATAGGATTGGACCCAAAGCCATCTTGCTCCATCAAAGCAACCGTGTTGATCACTTCCTCAGGAGCCTTTTCATAGGCGGCCAGTTCTTTTACGAGTTCCAGCACATGAGGCAGATCTTTTTTTTCTCCGATGCGAATGTTCATAGTCTGGAAATTTTTTTCCTGTCAAAGATAATCATAACGGGGAAGAGAAATTGCAACAGGCATTGTTTAAGATCACTTCAAAATCCTTTGCAGTTGCCTCGCTGTTTTAAATCCACATTGAGCTGCGATATTTTCAATAGTATACTCTGGGTTATTAAGCAGCGTCTTCGCATGCTCGATGCGTAGTTTAGTAAGATATTCAACAATGGTCGAACTCGTTGCTTCCTTAAAAACCCTGCTCAGATTTCTTGGGCTCATGGCCACGATTTCTGCCAAAGCTTCAATGGAGTTTTCTTTCGCAAGGTTATTGATAAGAAAATCCTGCACCTCGTGTATTTTGGGATTAATGTGATTTCTGAAATCGAGATAAATACTTTTTTGCGAATGCGATTGATCACGCCTGTGATAAACTACCAGACCTCGGGCAACATTATGAACGAAATGAGGACCTTTCAGATATTCCAAAATCGCAAGAGCAAGATCGATGCCTGCACTGATGCCCGCACTTGAGTAGATGTTATCACTCTTCACGTATAAGCTATCAGCAAGGACTTGAGCTTTTGGAAAACGAGATTTCAATTCATCTGTCCTTCTCCAATGGGTTGTACACTCTTTGTTATCGAATAATCCGGCTTCGCCCAAAAAAAAAGCACCGGTACAGATTGAACAAATATTAATTTTCTTGTCTGCACATTGGGCTAACCATTTAAAAAAAACCTTCTCGGAAGCAAACTCCTTACTCTGTAAATAACTATGGTCAGTTCCTGGTACAAATACAAAGTCCCCTGATTTTAAATTGGCCTTTTTATAATTTATGATTTCCCCAAAAGCCACCCCTGCAGTAGATATGTTTTCATTATGAAAACTGTAAAACTCAATCGCTGCATCAAGTCCCTGCGATTTGGCTTCAGTAAAAACTTGAACCGGGCCGGCTAGATCCAATAACTCAACATGGGGAGGGACTATAAATGCAACTTTAAGCATATCGATTCCCTTACCTATGCTTGGAACCGACACAAGTTACCAATTATTTCTTGATTCGTTTGACGCTTTAAAGGTATGCTCAAGTCAATATCCGTTGTAATTGTCGCTCAGTTTTAAATCCGCATTTAAGTGCAATACTTCGCATGGTATCCTTGGAATTTTTAATCAGTAGTTTGGCTTTATCGATTCTTATCATCGTGAGATAATCATTCACGGTTGTTCCTGTTGTCTCCTTAAATACACGGGTTAGGTTTCTAGGGCTCATCTCTGCAATCGAAGCCAATTTTGTAATAGCGGTCTCCCCACTCATATGGTCGAGCAGGTAGTCTTGTACTCTATGTATTTTCATGTTAATGTGATTCCTAAAATCGAGATAGCTGGCGCGCCTTTTTTTGCTGCCATTTCCCCGATAATAAACCACAAGCCCTCGTGCCACACGATGCGTGAAGTGTGCGCCTGCTAAATCTTCCAGAATTGACAACGCCAAATCAATGCCAGCGCTAATTCCGGCACTCGTGCAGACGTTTCTATTTTTTACATAGAAGACATCGGCCAGTACTTTTGTTTTGGGGAATTGCTCCTGTAATTCGGCTACTCTTCTCCAATGGGTGGTAGACTCCATGTTATCCAGTAATTCTGCTTTGCCCAAAGCAAAGGCTCCATTGCACACAGAACATACATTTATCTTTTGCTCCGCACATTCTTTTAGCCATTTAAAAAAGTTTTTTTCTTTCCGGAATGGTGCGCTTCTAATGTAATTCTGGTCCATGCCAGGAATAAATATAAAATCACCCGGCTTGAGTTGGGCTTCTGTAAAGTTGGCTACTTTCCCAAATGTAAGGCCTGAAGTACTTACAGGATTTTTTTTGTAAAGGTAGAATTCGATATCGAGTTCAAAGCCATAAAACTTAGCCTCTGTAAACACTTGAACAGGGCCAGCTAAATCTAAGAGCTCTACTGTGGGTGGAATTATAAACGCAATTTTTCTCATAATGCTGCGCGGATATTAATTGTGTGAATAAGCAAAGGTATTGGAGTCAAGGCTGGGGCGTTAGGACAGTTTGATGTCAAAAACAGACAATCCTATTATCAATTATAGAGACCAGACTGACTATACATTTTTTTGAAATGGCTTCTGGTTAAATTCTTTTGGCACATTTTCTTTCTTATGTCCCTTCTCAACATAAGATATAGAGACGCAAACTATTTTAATTGTTGTTTAAGATTTAATAGATTGTGCTGGCTTCAGCTTCAAATAGAAATAGAAGGCGAGCAAAAAATCTATTGTTATGCAAAATACATCGTAGCCATGTGGTGCCACCGTGCTTACAAGAGGAAACAAAACATCCCATAATCCATGAAGCGCAAGCCCAACAACAGTAAGCATATAATGTTTCTTGTACCCACCATAAGC
>JANOQK010000434.1:0-1972 GCA_031414855.1 Bacteroidia bacterium
CTTAGACCGATCATAGCTCCGGTGTAGGCAAGGCCTGAACCAATGATGATACCATTCAAACTTTTTTTGTTAATCGGTGGTACAGTATCTAAAGACTGGCCCTGTGCAACTAACCCAAACCAGCCCGAGCCTACTAAAATGAGCACATGAATTACTTCAGCGTAGCGGAATCGATTTCTTTTTTCAGGAATCAAAAGGTTCATAATTAATCCCCTCCATCATCAGGTTGTATCCCTTGTTCTTCCACTTCTTTTCTGCGTCTGACCCATAGATCTTTCAGGTTACTGAAATTTTCAGTGTATAATAAACTAAATCCGGTTGTTACTGCTGTTTGAGTATTGAGTGAACTTGTTAATTGATTGTAGTTTGATCGACTATACATTTTTACTTTAAACTTCCCATCGGGTGTTAATAAGTAATCAACTGTCCAGTCACCCGCCAGAGTACTAATGTCGGATTGACTGGTCTGATTGGTGGCAATGGTTCCGTCTCGTGTTACGCGTAATCTCCCGTTAAGGAACGAATAGGAGAGTCTAAGTTGAAAGGTGTTGAAGGCCTCCTGATCCAGCGTGCCAAGGTCAAGATTGATTTCCAGGTTTTGATCTACTTGTGAGAGCCAGTAGCTGAGTTGATTAGAAAGCAATTCACTCACGCTGTTGTATAAAGTGCCGCTGGTATTAAAGGCATCCGGTGGCGAAAATCGTTTTAGGACAATAAGACTAAACACCTGGCGCTTTAATTCCTGTTCATCTAGTTTTGCCTTGAAGGCATTGAATTCAAACTGAAGGCGAACAGGTGGTTTCCCTTCCACGACAAGATTATCTGGTAAATTTTGTGCCACAATGTCAAACGTAATTTGAGGTGTAAGCATAGGTCCATCAAGCTTCAACCACACTTCCGCAGGATATTTGCGTTTGATTTGCGGTGCGCTAGTGAGGGTTTGGTCAGAAAGGATAGGACCAAATGAAGCAAGTTGTCGATAGCTTGCGGTGATATTCATATTACCTTCATAAGGATCACCAAACCAGGAAATCCGACTTCCTGGTTTTACTGTAAATTCTTTGTTGATAATATCAAACAAAGTAAAGTTGTAAGCACCTTGTGTGAATTCCAGGGAACCGAACATATTGAATTCACCCTTTGTATCTAGCTGCATATGAAGGTCACCTTTACCTCGGCCTCTTATAATATCTCCGGCCTTTAAATCAAAAATGATTTCACCATAAGCGTCTGGTGTAATGTCGATATTCAAATCCATCGTAATCCCCGATGCTTCTCTTTTCTTAATCGGCAGTATGGTTTTGATTTTTGAGCTGTCTGTAAAATTAGTGAATCGAATAAAATCCTTTTCGCCAAGAGTGCTGGTACCACTAATGGGAATAAAAATCCGAGTGTTCTTTTCGGTGCGTGCCGTGGCGGATATTTTTAAATTGGAGGTGGGGCCAAAAATATTCAGGTTACCCGATGCATACCCTTGTCCATAAAACAGTTCGTTATCTTTGGCAGTCGTATTCAGCATTTGAAAATTCTTAAAAGATCCATCCAGATTAATCCTGAACTTATTAAAGTTACGATGGGCCACATAGCCATCCAACTTAGCTTTGTTTTTAAAAGCATCCGTTAACTGCAGTTCTTTGAAGATGATTTGATTAGGGGTAAGCTCTAATGTGCCATAGTAAGCATATTTTGTGCGCAGATAATTGATCATAATTTGTCCATCCTCAATTTGACCTTCCCCCGTAATCATGGGCTGCGAAAGAGTTCCAATGACATGATAGGAGCCCGTCAATGTTCCATCCATTTCTGAAAAGATATCTCTTAGTAGCGGCTCAATTATTTTAAGATTTACAGTTTCGAATTTTGCATTTATATCTAAGGGGTCTTTTTCGTTGGATGGATTATAAGTCCCGGTAATATTTACAGTGCGCTTGCCAAGCCTGTCGATAAAGAAGTCAATATCAAATAATTTTTC
>JANOQK010000435.1:0-25156 GCA_031414855.1 Bacteroidia bacterium
GCAGTCAGGTTCTTGTTGTCTGTCTTATAGACTGAGTTGATAAAATAACTATTTGGTGCAAGGTTAGAAAATGTGTAAACCCCATCTGCATTTGCAATGGTGGATTGCTCATAGGTGGTTGTTGCCGCTGTACCAATGGCTAAATAAACTACTGCACCGGCAGCATTTGCACTTGTGCCAGTTGGGTCAGTAAACGTAATCTTTCCTGTAAGTTTTACCAGGGGTTTCTCATCCTCAGAACACCTAACCACAAACAACATGGTGATTAGCAAGATTAAGGTGGGGATCAATTTCATTGTTTTCATAATTGTAGACAGTTAAATGTTTAATAATTTTTCGTTTCTATTTTCTTCTTTTTTGTGCCTTTATTTAATTCTCTACCAAAAGTATCTGCCGATGCGAAAAAGGTGCATGACATTCGTCATTTTGGCTTATGATTGAAATCACAATTGGAATTGAACACCTAAACATGGATAAGAATCGATTGCAGGCCGTGCAAGGATTTAATATGACAAGATGAAACCCAGAAAAAAATTATTTAAAAGAGTACCTGATGATTGATTTTAAGTAATGATCAAGTAAAGAACGTTGATCCAAAAATGCAGCTGAGTCAACAAAATGAATGCCCGTAGTAGCTGATAAGGTTAGAGCAGTAGAGTCCATTTCATAGATATCAACCTGGTAGTTAAGGACTGTGTCAAGTTGTGGCATCAATTGAATTCTTACTAAGTGATCCTCTTTTTTCAACGTGAAATTATTTTCTCTCACAATCATTTTGTGCAAAAACCAATGTGGCGGCATCAAACTGTCGATCGATATTGTTTCATCTAATTCAATGGCGGCATAGTACGGCCAGGAAATGCCTGATTGATTAGTGACGGTGTACTTCTTTTTAGGAATTTCACTTTTAAGAAAATCAGCTACCGCCATATTGAAATTATCTCCTTGATGATTTATTATCTCAACATAATAATTACGCTCTGGTGTTGTTCGTGTGTTGTTTGAACAAGAAAGGAATCCAAGTGAAATAAACAGAATCAAACACGTACCTATCGAGTTCATAGTTGATGGCTATTTCTCCATGATGTGTAAATACTGCTCGTGCTCTAAATCATAAATAGACATATGGTCCACCCATATGTAATCGGGGCATCCGTGGTCAGTATTGATGATAACACCTACTATCAGAATAATATATTTATAATTTATCTCGTCTCGGGGTAAACTTAAAATACGTTGTTCTGCTTCCCTATAAACTAATTTTGTTAACGTAATGAGCGGTTCTTTGGAATCAAGTATTTCCCGCTTGTGTCGCAGGGCCAATTGCTCAATTACCTCCTCCTGGTAATCTGGCTCCCTAGGCGGTCTCCTCACAATTGCTCCAGGTTTTTGAAGCTTTGTAAGCGCTGTCGCCAAGGCACCACAGCAAGTGGTAGATTCGCTTTGTCCATCTCTCTCAATTTTACCCCATCCTTCTTTTTTCGAAAAGCCTATATGTGGCCCAACGAATAATAATGCCGCACCGCTATCAGGCACGTGATGCGCGAATGAATTCAATCCCGTTATACCTGTAAATGGTAATCCTGCAAGGCCGCCAAAATTAAATGGGCCTTTAACGGCATGATTGGAAAAAGGGCTTTTTGTATTAAGTACGTCATCCACACAAGTGGATTGACCCAAGAGAATTTTTTCCGGGGCAATTTTGTGAACTGCGTATAAAAAAAATAGAAGGGAGTCAGTGTATTCGCTAAACGGAACAGCTCCTACAAATGTCTTGTTGATTGCCATTCTAAGCGAGTCTGTCTTGTTTTCTTCAATTACCATCTCGGGCTTTATAGCCGGGCGACACGATATTAGGATACCTACAAGGATACCTATCCAGCATATACATTTGTTTCTGGTATTCATCTTCATATGTAAAATCCGCATTACCTGGTTTCTATCCTCCAATACTCAATACAATCAATCGACCGTCACGGTTCTTCAGAATTTTCCCAAAAGTGATTGTTACTTTACTCTAATTTCCTGATTTCCGCTCATATCAAAATATGATATAGATCATCTCCATTAAAAAGTAAAAAGTGCTTCGATATTACTTCACTTTTCTGCATCTTTCTATACAAATTCAAGAGTCAACAACATCCCTCCATAATTTAAGTTGACAAGATTATCTAGTGATCGTTGAACAATTTCAAAACTTGAATTTATTTATTGAAGAGTCGAACCTATTAATTCCTACCGTTATGAAAGTATATGATGAGAAACACATTAAAAACATTGTCCTTCTGGGAGCACCTAAATCAGGAAAAACAATATTGGCCGAAGACATGGTCTTCGAAGCAGGCATCATTCACCGAAGGGGTACTATTGAAGGGAAAAATACAGTCAGCGATTATCATGAAATAGAACAAGAGCGGGGCAACTCTGTATTTGCTACCTCCATGCATACCGAATGGCAGGATTACAAGATTAATATAATTGATACACCCGGGTTTGATGATTTCATCGGTGAAATAATTTCTTCGGTCCGAGTAGCCGATACCTGTGTGATGGTGGTGAACGCCCAGCATGGCGTGGAAGTGGGAACTGAATTGATTTGGAATTACGTGGATCAATTTAATAAGCCAGTCATCTTTGCAATCAACCAGGTGGATCATCCCAAGTCTGATTTTGATCGAACATTTGAATCCATTAAACAACGATTCGGAAAGGCTGTTACCCAAATGCAATACCCCATCAATCAAGGTGACGGATTTAATGGTATCATTGACTTATTGAAAATGACCTATTATAAGTTCTCGGCAGATGGCGGCAAACCCGAAAAGCTTCCTATCCCTGAACAGGAAAAAGAAAAAGCCAATCAGTTACACAATGAACTGGTAGAAAAGGCAGCAGAGAATGATGAGAAGTTGATGGAAAAATATTTTGAGAAAGGGAATTTGAATGAAGATGAAATGAGACAAGGATTGAAACTCGGAATGATTCATCATGATATCTTTCCCGTATTTGTCATGTCGGCAAAAAAAAATATGGGCAGCGGCCGGATGATGGGTTTCATCGATAATGTTGCTCCATCTCCACGTGAGGCAAAACCAGAAACAACTGAAGATGGAAAAGAAATTCAGTTTGATCCAACTAAGCCAGCTGCGCTTTTCGTTTTCAAAACACATCTTGAGCCCAATCTGGGCAAGCTCTCCTTCTTTAAAGTGATCTCAGGAGAAGTAACGGCTACTTCAGAATTAATCAACAGCCAAACCGGAGCTTTAGAGCGATTCCATCAATTGTTTATTATGGATGGAAAAACCAGAACCCCAGTTGATAAATTAGTGGCAGGCGACATAGGAGCTACTCTGAAGCTGAAAGACACGTTTACCAATCAAACACTTCATGCCAAAGGTTTTGATGTTAGCATCAAGCCCATTGATTTTCCAGCACCGCGTATTACCACCGCTGTCATCGCCTTGAGCAAACAAGATGATGAGAAGATTGGTGAGGTGCTTCATAAGATACACATGGAAGACCCAACTGTATTAGTACACTATTCGAAGGAACTAAAACAGTTACTTGTATCTGGTCAGGGAGAGCTGCACCTGTTAGTCTGCAAATGGTATTTAGAAAATGTGTATAAGCTTCATGCCGATTTTGTTTCTCCACGCATTTCCTATCGAGAAACGATTAGAAAAGCATCCAGCGCAGATTATCGGCATAAAAAACAATCGGGAGGCGCAGGTCAATTTGGCGAAGTGCATTTAACCATTGAACCCTATCATGCTGGAATGCCTGAACCAACAGAACACAGCATTCGGGGCAAAGAAGTAATTGACCTCGAGTGGGGCGGCCAACTTGTCTTTTACAATTGCATTGTTGGTGGTGTAATTGACACTCGCTTTATACCATCCATCTTAAAAGGTGTGATGGAAAAAATGGAGCAGGGTCCTATCACAGGATCATATGTGCGCGATGTACGGGTGATTGTGTACGATGGCAAGATGCATCCGGTAGATTCTAACGATATCTCATTTAAGATTGCTGGTATGATGGCATTCAAAGATGCGTTCATGAAAGCAGAGCCACAACTGCTAGAACCGATCCATGATCTTGAAGTGATGGTACCAGAAGAAATGATGGGCGATGTAATGGGCGACCTGCAAACGCGCAGGTCGATGATTATGGGTGTTGATGCAAAAGGAAATTATCAGATTATAAAAGCACGCACGCCATTAGCTGAACTAGATCGTTATTCTACTGCCTTGAGATCGCTCTCGCAAGGAAGAGCAAGGTTCTCACAGCAATTTTCAGACTTCGCTCCTGTTCCTGTTGATGTTCAGAAAAAGCTAGTGAAGGAGTTGCAGGAAGTGGAGGCAGTGTAAAAAATGGTAACCAGTTGCCAGTCACTGGTTACCGGTAACTGGTTACTGAAAATGATCCAAAATCAATTTCGAAGCGGAGAGTAAGTCATCCACCTTATAATCAGCCCACTCTGATTCCTCTACCTCATCGCCAATTTGAATGGTCTTGATTCCTAACAGTCGGGCTGGAACAATATCACGTCCGCGATCTCCGATCATCCATGAGATTTGAATATCAATATTGAACTTCGCGATTGCCTTTTCAAACATCAATGTTCCTGGTTTGGTGGCTAACGATTCGGTTACCGTGCGATGATAAGGCGAGAAATAAAAATGATCAATCAGATTGCCACATTCTTTTTGAAAGTACTGGTGGCATTCATTCACCTGGCTTTGGGTGTAAATTCCTTTAGCAATGCCTGACTGGTTAGTAACAACAATCAACAGAAATCCAGTTTTTTTTAGAACTGTCAATGCATCAATAACACCAGGCATGATTTTGAAATCCTCTACGCGAAAAGTGTAATTCGGATTATCTACATTCAAAACACCGTCCCTGTCGAGAAAAATGCACTTCGTTTTTTCATTCATGACCGCGAAAATACCGTCAAACTTCAAGGTTGCCAAATTGGTGCATCAGCCGGTTTTATTTAGTTTTGCCCAACTGTGAAAACCACCAGCAACGCACTTGTTATCATACCCACCTTCAACGAAAAGGAGAACATTGTCCTGATCATTGAAGCTGTATTCG
Source organism: Bacteroidia bacterium (assembly GCA_031414855.1). Lineage (GTDB taxonomy): Bacteria > Bacteroidota > Bacteroidia > Cytophagales > Cyclobacteriaceae > ELB16-189. The sequence goes on from JANOQK010000435.1 coordinate 5,101, forward strand.
CTTTACAAATGGAATTCAATATTCTGATTGTGGACGATGGCTCACCCGATGGGACTGCAGAAATTGTTAAAGGCCTTCAAGAACTCCACAATAAAGATGGATTTACCAAGCTCCATTTGATGCAACGACAAGGCAAACAGGGACTTGGCACCGCCTATATTGCCGGATTTAAATATGCCCTTGCGAATGGTTATGACTTTGTATTGGAGATGGATGCCGATTTCTCACATGATCCAAAAGATCTTGTTCATCTTTATAACTCCTGTTCTGATGTCGGCAACGATTTATCGATTGGATCACGGTACGCCACCGGGGTAAATGTGGTGAACTGGCCAATCGGACGTGTACTCCTCTCCTATTTCGCCAGTAGTTATGTACGATTGATTACGGGAATGCCCATTCAGGATACTACCGCAGGCTTTGTTTGTTACAAAAGAAAAGTATTGGAGACGCTTTCATTGGATGAAGTCAGGTTTGTTGGATATGCCTTTCAAATCGAAATGAAATTTCTAACATGGAAATACGGATTCAAACTTAAAGAAGTACCTATTATCTTCACGGAACGCACGCGCGGCCAATCTAAAATGTCAGCTGGCATTTTTAAAGAGGCTTTTTTTGGCGTGATGCAAATGACCATTCACAGTTGGTTTAAGAAATACATCCCTGCCACCTGAGTATATGAAAGGAATTTGTTTCCTGTTTTTTCTATTCTCATTTTCTTTTGGCACACTTGCGCAAAATAATACATTACAGGCATCAGAAGATTTCAAAAAACTAGATTGGCTGATTGGCATCTGGAGCAGAACCAATGCAAAGCCCGGGCGAACTGGAGTTGAACAGTGGAAAAAAACCACCACTCAAGAACTAAGAGGGACTGGCGTTAACCTTAGGGGAACGGATACCACCTTTGTTGAAAAACTTCGGATAATTATTAGAGACAATACTATTACCTACGTTGCAGATGTACCCGAAAATCAAAAACCTGTGTATTTCAAACTGACAGAAATTTCAGAAAACAGTTTCGTCTGCGAAAATCCCGAACATGATTTCCCGAAAAAGATCTCGTATCAATTAGACGGCAATAAATTGAAAGCCCAGATATCCGGGAATGGAAAAGTGATTGATTACCTGTTTGAGAGAAAGTAATACGAGGGCATGTCTAAAAACTCCTTTTGATCTTTTGGAGAAGGATTAAGGATGAGGTGGTCAAAGGCAAAGTTTTTAGAGATGCCCTCCATTCCGGTTTTAATCCTTAGAACCAGATCGTTAAATTAGAAATGAGAAGATTACTGGTTTGAGTGGGACTTCCTTCTCTTTCATAAACTGCTTGGTCAGAAAAAAATGTGCGGCCTTCAAGTCTGGCTATAATGTTTGAAGCAATCTTATAATTCATACAAAGTCCCGTGCTATAAGAGCTGAATCCTGAAACGTTTGTAATGGGTGTTATCTGTACACTCTTTGGGTCGCTGAAATATTCAATCCTGCCCGATAGTGATACTTTTTTAGTAAGGCTATACTGTCCTATCAAATTAGCCTGCCACCATTTGTCTGAGCTTATTGAGTTGTTGGTATCCTGTCTCTGTTGAATTCCTGCATACACACAACCGGTGGCCGACACTGGACCTTTTGAGTAGCTGAAATGAACATCAGTAAAATACCTCATCCTGTTTTGAGGAAAAGTTGAAGATCTTTCATCGCCAACGTACGTGTTCCAATTGATAACCACGTTATTATTTTGATGATATTCGATCTGAGTGCCAATCGACTTTCCGTTATTTTGATCAACAATTTGCTGCCAGCCATTTATAAGGTAGAGATAAAAATTCGTTTTTTCATTCAATGGCATAGATAGCTTAACGCCTGATAAATAATAAGGAACGTACTCAGGGGCAAAGGATCTGGAATACATCAAATGATCTTTAGAGACTGCGCTCTCATTGGTGTAAGGAGAACCCAAGACTCCTGCATCAATCCAAATATTCTTTGTTGCCGAAATTTTAACTCCGATGTTTCCTTCAATAATATTTTTTAAAGTCCCAGGTTCTGCAGCATAGTTAGAATTGACATAAGTACCAAAACCAGGTGCTATATGTGCTCGTAACCGAGAAGAATTATACTTCACATCCACATAGGCCAAATTGATAGTCATTTCATTATGCCTGGCCATGGAAACAAAATAGGCGCGGTCGCCTGATGGAGGATTATTAAAGTCATATCCATAATAAGTATCAACATAACCGCCTACTGTTACTTTACCGTTGAAGCTAGTGGTATCCGTTTCAGTTTTTGAATTTACTTGCGCAAGTAGGCTTGAACACTCTGCTAACAATGCCATGGATAGCGTTAAAATAAGCACGAGGCCTTTCATCCTAATTTTTTTAATTTTTTGGAATTGTAAAGATTTAAAATATCTGAACGTTTCCGCAACGTTCAGAGTTAATTTCATCATCCAAAGACTAAAAAACGTTTAATTTCGTCCTCTTATTTAATCCAAATCATCTAAACAAGAAGAATTACGCATGTCTGCATCCAAGCCCAAATCCAAAATAACCATGGCCAAGGTTTTTAAAACCATCCTTTGGCCAAGGCGCAAAATTATTTTAGTAGGTTTTATTTTAATTATTATAAGCCGGCTTGCCAGTTTAGTACTCCCCTGGTCAACAAAATTCCTGTTGGACGATGTGATCGGCAAAGGCGACTTATCCAAGCTGAACACACTTTTATTAGGAATCTCGGCCTCAATACTAATCTCGGCTGTCATTTCTTATATGTTAACCAAACTATTGAGTGTTGAAGCTCAGCATCTTATCTCCGTATTGCGAGCTAATGTTCAAAAACATCTACTGCGCCTCCCAACAAGGTTCTTTGATAATCAACAGTCTGGTAAACTTGTGTCTCGTGTGATGACTGATGTAGAAGGCGTAAGAAATTTAGTAGGTACTGGTCTGGTTCAGTTAGTTGGCGGCATACTCACTTCTGTTATTTGCTTATTCTTTTTGTTTAGCATCAGCTGGAAGATGACGCTCTTTGTAATGGTTCCGGTTGCCATCTTTGGATTAATCGCATTGAAAGCATTCGGAAAAATCCGCCCAATCTTTAGAGAGCGTGGAGCCATTAATGCAGAAGTTACGGGTCGCTTAACACAAACGCTAAACGGTGTTCGTGTGATCAAAGGGTTCAATGCCGAAAAACAAGAGATCAAGATTTTTGAAAAAGGCGTGGAAAAATTGTTTGAGAATGTAAAGAGTAGCCTTACCACCACAAGCTTAGTAACGAGTTCAGGAAGTTTCCTTTTGGGGATGGCTTCTGTTGGTATTATGGGCATTGGGGGTTACATGATTGCCGAGAATACATTGACCATGGGCGAATTAGTGCAATTCATTTTATTTCTTGGATTTCTGATCGCACCAATTGTTCAGATGAGCAACATTGGAAGTCAATTGACAGAAGCCTTCGCTGGTTTGGATCGCACAGAAGAAATAATGAATGTGCCTGTTGAAGACGATGAAACTATCCGAACGATCAAGATTGCAAAGATAAAAGGTGATATTGAATTTAATGATGTTTCCTTTTCCTATGATGAAGGTAAAGAGGTATTGAAGAACGTAAGCTTCTCTGCTCCTGCGGGATCAGTTACAGCTTTGGTAGGAACCTCGGGCTCAGGCAAATCAACTATTGCCGGCTTAGCGGCATCTTTCTTGTCGCAACAATCTGGGGAGATAACAATTGATGGCTACGATCTGTCCAAAGTTTCATTGGACAGCTACAGAAGTCAGTTGGGTGTTGTATTACAAGATGATTTTCTTTTTGACGGCACCATTCGTGAGAACATTTTATTTGCTAAACCTGAAGCAACCGAACAACAACTGCAAGCTGCCATTGATGCAGCCTATGTTAGTGAGTTCAGCGGTAAGTTTGAATTGGGTCTTGATACTGTGATTGGTGAACGTGGCATAAAACTTTCTGGCGGACAACGTCAGCGAGTAACCATTGCCCGTGCTATCCTGGCAAATCCAAGAATATTAATCTTAGATGAGGCCACATCAAGCTTAGACACTGAAAGCGAATCGCTGATACAGGAAAGCTTAAAATCGCTTTTGAAAGGACGCACTACGTTTGTAATTGCTCATAGATTGAGTACCATCCGGCAAGCCGACCAGATTCTAGTTATCGAACAAGGTAAAATTGCTGAATTCGGTAAACACGATGAGTTGATTGAAAAGAAAGGAAGGTATTTCGAATTGTATACCTATCAGGCTAGGATTTGATTTTGTCTGGATTGGTGCCTGCTTTTTTATTAAATTTGAATTATGAATTGGCGAAATCATATCGTTTCCGATAAAGAAGTCCTTTTAGGTAAACCCGTAGTTAAGGGCACGCGCATTTCAGTCGAATTAATTCTGGATCTACTTGCTCAAGGGTGGACAGAGAAAATGATCCTTGAAAGTTATCCGCGTTTAACTACCGATGATTTAAAAGCAGTTTTCAAATACGTGAAAGAATGTATGGAACAGGAATTATTATTCCCGTTCCCCAAAAGTGCCTGATGCGATTTCTTGCAAACGAAAATTTCCCTTTCCCAAGTTTACAACTGCTAAGAAAGGCCGGATTAGAAATTATTAGCATCAGCGAATCATTTCCTGGCATTTCAGATCCTGAGGTAATCGAAAAAGCTTTAGCGTATAATGCGATTATTCTCACATTCGATAAGGACTATGGGGAACTAATCTACAAATACAAAAGGCAAGCACCTCCATCTGTGATATTCTTTCGATTTAAAGGGGAACAACCCGAAGCTGCGGGAAAAATTCTTTTAGATGTAATGAAGAATAAAGAATTGTTACTCGAGAATAATTTTACAGTGATCGAAAGTGACAGTATTCGCCAAAGAAAGTATTGATCCTTAATCAAACCTGATCGCTTTAATCGGACTAATGCGTGTTACAATGGCTGTTGGCAGCAACAACACCAGTGTAACCACTGCAAATACTGACACATTCAATAGAATGACGATTTCCCAATTCCATCCTATCGGCACGTAGCTCATATAGTAGTTATGAGGATTGAGCTTCATAATTTTAAACGTGTATTGAAGATAGCACAGGCCAAGGCCAATAACATTTCCATATATCAGACCTTTTGCAATAAGATGTATCCCATTGTAAATAAATACAGATTGAATCAACCGATCCTGTGCACCCATCGCCTTTAGCAATCCGATCATTTGTGTGCGTTCCATAACCAATATTAAAATAACCGAGATCATGTTTACACAAACCACCGTGAGAATAATTCCAAGCAAGATGTTCACCTGGCGGCTTAACAAGTGAAGCCATTCAAATACCTGACTGTATTTGTCGCTTACCTTCTCTAAGTAAAGATCGTAATCCATGCTATCGCCAATGGTGGTTAACGCTTCATCTACCTTGTTTATATCTTTCACAAATATTTCAAGTCCTCCCGCTATGCTATCCACTGAATCATTCAGGCGTTGCACCATGCGAATATCACCGAGGATAATCTTGTCATCAAAATAATCAGAGAGGTTAGTCTCATAAATTCCTGATACTTTCAATTTTCTGAATCGCGGTGGGTTTTGGAAAAAGTGAATGATGATATCATCCCCTACTTTTGCTTTTAACTTGTTTGCAATACTTGCGCTCAATATTACTTCACGTGCATAGCCAGAATCAGGAAAGTGAAGGAACTTTCCTTCAATCATATTTTCTCGAAAGCGATTAAGGTCAAAACTTTTTCCCACCCCTTTGAAAACAACTCCAAGTACTTCATCATCGGTTTTAATGAGTCCTGCTTTGTGACTAAATTCCTGAATGTGATCTATCACACCCAAATCTTCAGGATGATTGTAGATATCTATATTATAACTGAAAGGCTGCTCTTCCATGGAGTTGTTCGTGGTGAACTTGGTCACAATCAGGTGAGAGCTAAATCCGTAAATTTTATTTTGCACGGTCTCTTGAAACCCCTTCATAATCAGAAAAGAAACGATGGCAGCACTTAATCCAACCGCAATGCTGGCGACTGCAATTTTATGGATGGTAGAGGAAAAACCATCCTTACTTTTCGCGGAGTTCCCCCGGCTTATTCTTTTCGATATGAAATACGAAAGGTTCAAGGAATGGCTTAATTTTGGCTTAACCGCTAGTTAACAGATTTATATCCGCCAAAATAAAAAGAAATGATCAGGTTATACCCATCCCTATTTTTTTTGTGCTGCATTCTTTCATGCAGTGGCCAAACAACTCGAATCGTAACAGGCGCAGACCAACTTACGGAGTTCACTCAAAAGTTGAAAGGGAAACGCGTAGGCCTTGTTGTCAATCACACATCTCTTGTTGGAAAAACACACTTGGCCGATACCTTGAAGGGTTTAGGCATAAACGTTACCCGGATTTTTGGTCCTGAGCATGGCTTTCGCGGAAACGCTGCAGATGGTGAACATGTGAATGACAGCATCGATGCTAAAACGGGAATACAGGTGGTATCGCTCTATGGAAAAAATCAAAAGCCTACGATAAAACAATTTTCGGATCTTGATGTAATAGTCTTTGACATTCAGGATGTGGGCACGAGATTTTACACCTACATAGGCACTATGCACTACGTCATGGAAACGTGCGCTGAAAGCAAAAAGAAACTCATCATTCTAGATCGCCCTAATCCAAACGCATTTATAGATGGCCCCATCAATACAAAACCATTGCAGTCGTTTGTGGCCATGCATGCCATTCCTATTGCGCATGGCATGACCATAGGTGAACTGGCACAGATGATAAATGGTGAAGGATGGCTTGCAAACAAACTAAAATGTGATGTCGACATTGTTAAACTAAAAAATTGGAAACATTCCGATGATTATCTATTGCCCATCCGGCCATCACCCAACTTACCGAATAACCAAGCAGTTAAACTTTATCCATCCCTTTGTCTTTTTGAAGGAACAGTGATTAGTGTCGGGCGTGGCACACCCACACCGTTTCAAATAATTGGCAACCCTGAATTAAAAAGTATGGGTTATCAATTTACACCGATATCCATTAAGGGAGTTTCAGTTAAACCCCCTCAGGAGAATAAGTTGTGCTTCGGAATGGATTTGAGAAATGTTCTCGTTGAACGAAAAATAGATTTGACCTATTTATTCGCGATGTACAAAGCCTATCCTGAAAAGGAAAAATTCTTTTTACCGTACTTCGATTTGCTGGCCGGCACTCCGGTTTTGAAACAACAGATAAAAGATGGACTTACCGAAGATCAAATCCGCGAAAGCTGGAAACCTGATTTGGATAAGTATAAAGAAATGAGGAAGAAGTATTTGTTGTATCCTTAAATAAGCTACGAGCCTCTAGCTTTGAGCTGCTAGAAGCTAGAAGCTTGCAGCTAGAAGCTATTATGACCAAGTCAGAAAAAGTTAGTGACATCCTTAACGTACTCCAAAAACTCTATCCCAATCCAGAGGTACCTCTTCATCACAAAGACGCTTATACTTTACTGGTCTCTGTGCTTCTTTCCGCTCAATGCACTGATGTTCGTGTAAATCAGGTTACTCCACACCTATTCAAGCTGGCAGATAATCCGTATGATATGATGAAATTCTCAGCTGAAGAAATCCGGGAAATCATCAAACCATGTGGCTTGTCGCCCATGAAATCAAAAGGTATTGCGGGTCTATCAAAAATATTAGTTGAAAGGTATAATGGACAAGTGCCCAATACATTTGAAGCTCTCGAAGAACTTCCGGCAGTCGGGCATAAGACTGCCTCCGTGGTGATGACACAATGGTTTGGTATTCCTGCCTTTCCGGTAGATACGCACATTCACCGACTAGCTTACCGTTGGGGATTAACCAATGGAAAAAATGTAGAACAAACTGAAAAAGATTTAAAGCGATTGATCCCGGAAGAAAAATGGAATAAAGCTCATCTTCAGATCATTTACTTTGGCCGGGAATATTGCCCTGCACGAGGACATGACTGGCAAGCTTGCCCAATTTGTAAGAAGTATCTGAGAACAAAATTACGGGATTAAGCTCCCTTATGGAATCACCTCAAACAACAGAAATTGCGTCTTCTCCAAAGAACTGAAATTGTTATCAGATACAAACACAAGCGTTTGATGTCCGTTTGGCAGCGGGGGACCAAATGTAACTCCCTCCATGTTGTCAATAAATATACCGAGTGAATCCATGTTAAGAAGCAATTTCTTTTCTATTAACCGCTCGGGCGGCTTTTCTTTTAAGGAAGAGACAAACATCACATCACTAGCATGAGCAAGATCAGCGATAAAAACTTTTATCGTGTTGGCTATTCTACCCGTTGAATAAGATCGCTCCATAACCAAAAGTTTATTCTCCCCAACTGAAAGAATTTCTGTTACGCCATTAACGATAAATGCATTGGGAGTTACCGGGAGATAGGCTACAGGGTCAAGTTCATAAGCATACTGTGCAACATTTTGTTTTGATTCGACATCCCATTTATAGATTCGTATCAAGGCCTTATTTCGAATCAGTTCAGCACGAGGGCCGTCCTGATAAAGTGGTTCCTCCATGCTTGTAAACATGCTTGTATAATCTTGTGAAAACGCAATGCCTTCCAATGAACCATTTTGACGAGAGCCCAACTCAGTAACATACGTACATGCATTGGTAGGTGTTGGAAAGGAACTGATGTATCTGCCATCCAACCTGCTACTATTAATGGACGGGTTTTGAAGAACTAAGCGATCTTTCTTTCGTGACCTCTCACCTTCGCTTGTCCACACGAGTTGAGAGGTCTTTGGATAGTAACGAATAGATTCCGGATCAGGAGCATTGGTAGGATCATTCTTGAAATTCTTATAAATTTCTCCATTTAGTTGAAGGAAGTAGTGAACGCCCACAAATTGAACACTATCAATTCCTTTTTCCGTTACATTAAGTTTGGCCGTGTAATAGCGGGCGGGGTTAATTGCCGATCGGTCATCGCTAATTATATAATATACCTGATTTGCAGGGTCGTAATCAATACCAGATAATCCGCCAATGGTCGTATTTCGAAATTGGGCATTGAATGGCACATCATACTCACCCAGATATTTCAAGGATGAAATTGATTCAGATTGACCTGCCACAAATTGAATCTCTCCAAGGAAAATAAATACTGACAATAAAATGAAAGATTTATTACTCATAAAAATAAAGGCGGCAATATAAAATAGTTTTTGGAAACTGGTTAACTCTGAAAGTTCTAGATTTACCGTTCAACTACATACGCTGTATGAACTTCTCAAACGTTACTCTAAAAACGATATCCATTCATTTTGTTGGGAATAAATCATCCGAACAAGGAATTATCCTTTCTAAAAAGCCCCTTGATTTGGAAGACGAGTTAAAAGTAAAAGTCAAGGACTATTTTTTAAATCGGTTTGTATCAGTATTCGAAACGCATCAGTTCTCGCATCCGTCCTCGTTGCAGTACAATGAAGTGTATAATGTAGCAGCTGGCATATTTTCAGGAGAGAGCTCTTTTCATTTGGCATCCGTTCAACTGGCGCAACATTTATATAAAAACTCTGGCCACCCTAAAATTAAGGGTGGAGAGTTCTATTTGTGTTTATTCGAGAATTGCATTTTTGAAAACGAAACGGTAGATGCATTTGGGATTTTCAAAACAGAAACGAAGACCAATTTTTTTGAAGTAAATCAGGAAAAATCTAGTTTTTCAATCTCATTGAAAGAAGGCCTTGATCTGAATAAACTAGATAAAGGCTGCTTGATTTTTAACACTCGCCACAAAGAAGGGTTTCGTGTGTTGATGATTGATAGTCAAAGCCGAGGCGAGGAAGCGCAGTATTGGAAAGAAACTTTTCTGGGTCTGTCACCTGTGAAAAACGAATTCCTCCAAACAAACCAGTTTCTTAATATCACCAAGAAATTTGTAACAGAACAGATGGTAGATGAATTTGACATGACCAAGCCTGATCAGATTGATCTATTAAATCGCTCCGTAGACTATTTCAAAAAACACGAAACCTTTGACAAAACGCATTTCGAAAAAGAGGTCTTTCAGGACAAAGGATTAATCAAATCTTTTCACGCCTATGACGAATCTTATCGGCAAGAGCATGATATCGACTTAAACGACCGGTTCGATATTTCTGAACAGGCTGTCAAAAAACAAGCACGCGTCTTTAAGAGTGTACTTAAACTCGATAAGAATTTTCACATCTACATTCACGGTGACAAACAACTGATTGAACAAGGAGTGGAGAAGGACGGACGGAAGTTTTATAAGATCTATTACAAAGTGGAGAGTTAATACGGTCAACGATCCACTGACAACAGTCGAGCAGAGTGTATCGACTTTGAACCGAAAAATATTGCTTTTAAATATGTGATTAGATTGATATATTGATTTCATAATCATCGCTTGATGCGCTTAATATGAATAGACGCGATACTTTAAAAAAGCTCGTCCTAACTTCTGGCGGACTCATTAGCTTACCCGCCTGGGCAGATGGGTGGTGCTTGAGCGATTTAACCACTCATCACACTTCTTATTCTGTTTTGGAACAAGACATTCTTGCCTCTGTTGCAGATACCATCATTCCTTCCGGTAATTCAATTGGCGCGCTATCGGTAAGTGTTGATAAGTACCTGCAAAAATTGATTGAGAAATGTTACGAGAAAGGCGTACAAGATAATGTAAGAAACCAATTGATGAGTTTGGAGGCTTCCGCTCAAACAACATTTGAAGAAACATTTGTCAACTGCGACCAATCTCAACGCAAGGAATTGTTGATCAAACTTTCAACTTCAGATAAAAAAGAAGAAAAAGATTTTTTTAACCTGATGAAATCCGAAACCATACGCGGCTTCAATACTTCTAAGGAAGTGATGACTGACCATCTCCACTATAAAATCTTTCCAGGGCATTACTACGGCTGTGTCGATGTAAAAGCATAACCTATTCAACATGGCAAATCTCTTGATTAACTCACGTAAAAAAAGAACCTACGATGCCATTGTGATTGGCTCGGGTGCCAGCGGTGGGTGGGCTGCGAAAGAATTATGTGATAAAGGATTGAAAACATTAGTTCTTGAGAGGGGCCGGGATGTAAAACATATAAAAGATTATCCTACCGCTTCCAAAGAACCATGGCAGTTTGAATACCGGGGCACCGTGCCCCTTGAAAAGCGTTCAGGCTATTCCCGACCTATGCGCGAAGAAACAATACACTGGGCAATCAAGGATGATGAACAACCTTTTATTGAAGAGAAACCATTCCGGTGGTTCCGTGGCTATCATATGGGAGGTAAATCATTATTATGGGCACGACAAACACAACGCTGGAGCGATTTTGATTTTGAAGGACCCGTGCGCGATGGGTTTGCGGTGGATTGGCCGATTCGTTATAAAGACCTTGAGACATGGTATAGTTATATTGAAAAATTTGCCGGTATCGCTGGTGGCAAAGACGGCTTACCGGAATTACCGGATAGTGAATGCGGGCCAGGATTTGAAATGAGTTGCATCGAACAGTATTTCAAAGAAAGCATTCAAAAGAATTACCCAGATCGCCATTTGATACAAGGACGGTGCGCTCACATTACCGATACACAACCGATCCATCGCGAGCAAGGAAGAGGCAAATGCCAAAATCAAAACATGTGCAACCGTGGTTGTGTGATTGGTGGCTATTTCAGTAGCAATTCCTCAACTCTCCCTTGGGCACTGAAGACCGGCAACCTTACTATCCGCCCTCATGCCGTGGTGCACTCTATTATTTACAATGAAAAGAAAGGCCGTGCTGAGGGAGTTCGCATCATAGATGCTACCACGCTAGAAATGATGGAGTTTTATGCAGATGTGATTTTTGTCAATGCCTCCGCTTTAAATACAAATGCCATTTTATTAAACTCTACCTCTTCAAGATTTCAAAACGGATTAGGTAATGATAGTGGAGTGCTTGGTAAGTATGTTGCCTGGCACAATTATCGCGGGAAAGCCAGTGCCCAATATGACGGATTTAAAGACAAGATGACTGACGGCCGCAATCCAAGCAACGCCTATGTTCCACGATTTAGGAACGTAAAGAAACAGGAAATGGATTTTCTGCGCGGTTATGCAATTGGAATTGGTGGAGGGCGCGGCACGTATTCTGACACTTCCATGATTGGTGATCAACTAAGAGAAAATCTCTTGAATCCTAAACTAGGCAACTGGCACATCAGCAGTTGGATGATGGGCGAAACGGTTCCTACCGAACAAAACCATGTGCGCTTACATAAAGAGTTAAAAGACAAATATGGAATTCCGCAGCTCATCATTTCTTGCGACTGGACCGAGAACGATGATAAGATGGTAGCTGATTACGTGGAGCAATCCAAAGAAATGTTTGAGAAAGCTGGTTTTACGAACATCAAAGCAGAAGACACAAAAGCAGCTCCTGGTTCTGACATACATGAAATGGGCGGAGTTAGAATGGGTCGTGATCCAAAAACTTCAGTCCTTAATGAATGGAACCAGATTCATGCTTGCAAAAACGTTTTTGTTACTGATGGAGCCTGCATGACTTCCACGGGCACTCAAAATCCAACACTAACTTTTATGGCAATAACTGCACGGGCAGCTAACTATGCGATTGAAGAATTAAAGAAAAAGAATTTATAAGAGTTTTGATTTTAGAATTTTGACTTGAGATTCATATAAAACGTTTGCTAAACTATTCAATTATTTAAAAATCCATTATGAAAAAGTATTTTTTGTTTATCCTTTTTATTGTAGCTCTTTCATCGGTGTATGAAACGGCTAGTGCCCAAAAACCATTATACACTGCACCCTTTGGTGTTCAGACGTACACTTTTCGTAAGAGTTTTCCTAACGGAGTAGCTGCCACGCTGGATTCCATCAAGGCGATGGGCTTTACTGAGGTAGAAGGAAGCGCTGGCAAAGTAACTCCCGAAGAATTTAAAAAACTATGCGATGAACGAGGACTCAGCATCCCCTCCACAGGCGCTGGCTATGACCAACTGGTGAAAGATCCTGCAGCAGTGGCAGCAACCGCAAAGATATTAGGTGCTACCTATGTGATGACTGCCTGGATACCACATACTAAAGGTGCCTTCAATTTTGACAATGCAAAAAAAGCAGTTGACGACTTTAATGCGGCTGGAAAAGTGTTGAAAGAAAATGGAATTACCTTTTGCTATCATGTGCATGGCTTTGAATTCCAACCTTATGAAAAAGGAACACTGTTGGATTACATAATTCAAAATACAAACCCTAAGTATGTTTCTTTTGAGATGGATATTTTATGGACTCAGTTCGGTGGTGGCGATCCTGTAGCTCTATTGAAGAAATATGGTGATCGTTGGAAACTCATGCACCTCAAAGATCTAAGAAAAGGTGTACCTAAAGATCTTACTGGCGGAACTTCTCAGGAAAACGATGTTGCCCTGGGTACTGGTGAAATTGATATTCCAGGAATCCTTAAAGCCGCCAATAAAATTGGGATCAAACATTTCTTTATTGAAGATGAAAGTAGCCATGTCAATACACAAGTACCACAAACTATTGCTTATCTCAAGAGCTTAAAGTACTAGGAATACTAATTGAATAAATTCTAACCCTGTGCTTATGTTGAACCATAACGCAGGGTTATTTTATGCCCGCATCCGCCCATGTCTTGTTCGGATGCGAACATCATCCGAAACCAAAATCCAATTTTCCTCCCTGATAAGTGCTTTATAAGTCTTGGCATAATTATTAATACTACAATTAGGAATTAATTAATGTGTGTCCAGGCCACGAAGACACCTAAGCACGAAGTGAAGTTAAATGCTTTGTGACTTTGTGGCTTCGTGGCAATTATAATTATTTCGTTATGAAAAAGTATCAATTGGGTGAGTTTGAAGAGGTGGTTATGCTCACAGTAGGTGTTTTATACAAAGAAGCTTATGGCGTTTCCATCAAGAAAGAAATTGAAACAAGGCTTTCACGCGGTGTGAGTGTTGGTGCCTTACAAACGGCCTTGAAAAGACTCGAAGAAAAAGGCTATCTGAAGTCATTTGATGGCGAGGCCACCGAAGAAAGAGCTGGCCGTCCTAAAAAATATTTCCAAATCACTGCTTTAGGCAAAAAGGCAATGGAATACTCAAAGAGTACACGCGATGAATTGTGGAGCGCAATACCGAAAGTAGCATTGGATCTGAAATTCGGAGTATAGTGAGGTTATCGGTAAAATGTAATCGGTCTGACCGATAACCGATTACCAAATACCGATTACCAGAGAAATGTGTCAAATGAAAAAAATATCATCAAACCCTCCCCTCCTCCCCATCCGCCTATTCCGTTGGTTCTGCCACCCGAAGTTGAAGGAATCTATTGAAGGGGATTTAATGGAATTGTATGAGGAGCGAAAAGTAAAAAGTGGAAAGCTCAAAGCTGACGTCAAATTTATAGTTGATGTCTTGTTCCTCTTTCGACCAAGCATCATCAAACCAACAGAAGGATATCAACAATTAAACACTTACGGTATGTTCAAAAATTATTTTAAAATCAGCACGCGAAACATCTTTAAGCATAAGATGATTTCGTTTATAAATGTATTTAGCCTGGCTGTAGGGCTGGCAGCTTGTGTGGTTATCTACTTGTTTGTATCAGATGAGCAAAGCTTTGATTCCTTCCATTCAAAAAATAAAAACATCTACCGGCTCGATGAGGTGCAAAAATTTACCGGAACAAACGAGCAAAAGGTTGCGCTCTCCATGCCAGGAATGGGCCCTGCACTGAAGAGGGATTTTCCTGAAGTTCAATCGTATGTGCGATTTTGGCAACGGGGGAAGCAACTGATCACAAAGGATGATACCAAGCACTTGATCGACAATGTTATGGCGGTGGACAGCACTTTTTTTGATGTGTTTGATTTTTCTTTAGTTCATGGAGATATCAATACGTGTTTGGATAGGCCACAAACTATCCTACTGACAGAGTCTACTGTTTTGAAATTTTTCAAAACTGCTAGTGAGGCTCTCAATAATACAGTTTCGTGGGATGGAAAAGATTTTCAAATCACAGGAATTCTAAAGGACGTTCCTGAAAATTCTCATATTCAATTTGAAGCATTGCTATCTATGGTTACGCATACCAGTGGTCAGAATAATGTCAATGATTCGTGGGGTGCTAATTGGATGACCACGTATCTATTATTAGAACCCACAGCGGATATCAAGTCCATGGAAGAAAAATTTCCTGCGTTTATGTCGAGGCATATGGATGACCCCCAAGTCAATATAAATTATAAATTATACCTTCAGCGGCTTGATGAAGTTCACTTAGCCTCTAATGATATTGAGCATGATTACATTAACTATCGAAAATTTAATGGATCGTACCTAACTATATTCTATGTGATTGCTGCTTTTATCCTATTGATAGCAGCAGTCAATTTTATGAACCTCACTACCGCTCGCGCGTCACATCGATGGAAAGAGATAGGTGTTCGCAAAACAATTGGCGCGAAAAAATTTCAATTGTTTGGTCAATTTATTTTTGAGTCGGTGATGTTAGCAGGTTTTGCCTTGGTGGTGGCCTTGCTGTTAGATGTTCTTTTCATTCCCCTGATCAATGATTTGATTGGGAGAAACCTAGCCATCCTTCCCCTGTTTCAAAACGTTTGGCAAATAGCAGCGGTGTTGATCGGTACGCTTTCATTAGGAATAGTAACGGGCATCTATCCTTCTTTTTATATGACTTCGCTTAATTTATCGAGGGTGCTAAAAGGTGGCAACAAGGGAGAGGGTAAGTCGGTGCTGAGAAGTACGTTAGTGGTTATTCAATTTGGCCTGGCCATTGCCATGATTGTGAGTACACTACTAGTTGTTCAGCAACTATCGTTCATGAAAGAATCTGACATCGGTTTTGATAAAGACCAAATGATGTTGGTGAATATGAACAATGAGGCCAATGAAAAATTTGAGACGATCAAAAAGGAATTACAGAATCAATCAATGATAAAAGGAGTAACGGCTAGTGGACAGCGCCTGGGTAACAACTTTCATCAATGGGGCTTCAAAGTAAAAGCTGACACGGGTGTTTTGGCAATTACCCCGTCCAACGTAAATGTGGATTATGATTACTTAAATGTGTATGGCATAGAAGTAAAGGAAGGTCGTGGGTTTTCAAAAGACAATCTCACAGATAATGGGTTCGCGTTTATAATCAATGAATCGTTTGCCAAAGAACTTAGGTTGAAAGAAACGATCGGGACAAGAGCAGGCCATGATTGGTATCACAGCGACTCACTAGGAACAATCATAGGCGTAGTAAAAGATTTTAATTTCAACTCGCTTCACTATAAAGTAAATACCCTTGCGTTAGTCGTACATCCCGATTGGGGCTACAGCGAACTATCAGTAAAAATAGAGAAAGGACGCACCGAGGAGGGAATAGCAGCCGTAAAAAAAGTTTGGGACGAATTGGTGCCATCGTATCCTTTTGACTATACATTTTTGGACGCACATTTTGAAGAAGTGTACCGATCCGACCAACAAATGAGTGCGGTAGTAGCGATTATGACGGGGCTTGCCATCTTAATTTCTTGTATAGGCTTGTTTGGATTGGCAGCCATTACTATTGAGAAGAAGACCAAAGAGATTGGTGTAAGAAAGGTATTGGGCGCTACAGAAAGCCAAATCATTTTTCTCTTATCGCGAAACTTCGCCATACTTATTATTATTGCGTTTGTGATGGTAAGCCCTATAACCTACTACGCATTACATCGTTGGTTGGAGAGCTTCGCTTACCGCATTGACATTAATTTATTGGTGTTTGCAGGGGGAGGTATTGTGGCATTTGTCATTGGAATACTCACCATTAGCTATCATACATTCAGATCGGCACGAGCAAATCCGGTGAAGGCATTGCGGTACGAATAAAGTAGTTGGTCGTTTTTGGTTGATCGTTATTCCCTAAATGCATTTTCGTTAAGTTACCAATCCTTCAAAGCTGCATAATGAACCCAGTGAATAGTTTGAAGTCGGAATAGTCAATAGGCTAATATTGATAAGTTGTCTGTGATCAATAAATGATTACAGATCAAATTATTTTCCCAACTTAGCACTCTTAATGACAGAAGAACTGTCATTAAATCCTTATGTGCCTTATCTTCTTTTCGTTAAAGCAACACCCAGCATACAAACTCATTATTGCTGCTAATCGCGATGAGTTTTACAATCGCAAAACAGCCGCGGCAGATTTCTGGAAAGATTATCCCACTATTTTAGGCGGTCGAGATCTTGAGGCCAATGGCACGTGGATGAGCATGACCACCTCTGGAAAGATCAGCATGCTGACCAACTACCGCGATCCAAAAAATATCAATCCCAACGCTCCTTCGCGCGGGCATTTGGTTTCTGATTACCTGGAGCAAGCCATTGCCCCTGAAGATTACTTGAATCGGATTGAACCGAAGGCAACGGCTTATAATGGTTTCAATCTTTTGGTGGGTAATCCTGAGGAGTTCTGGTATCTATCCAACTATAAAACCGAGATTGATAAAATCACAACTGGTTTGCATGGGTTAAGCAATCATTTACTTGAAACCCCTTGGCCCAAAGTGGAAAGAGGTAAACAGAAACTTGAGTTGCTATTCAAAACGGAAAGTATCACGTCACAAAAATTGTTTGAGTTTCTTTATGACGGAGAACGTGCAGCAGATGATCAACTTCCAGACACTGGAATTGGTTTGGAAAGAGAACGTGTCTTGAGTTCGATGTTCATTAAGTCGCCCAATTATGGTAGCAGATGCTCGACCGTTATTTTGATTGATCAGGAAAATAATGTTGAATTTTCTGAACGGGTGTACGATCTCTCTACGTTTCAGCACACCACAAAAACATTTCGATTTAGAGTAGAGGACTGAACGATTCTTTGTGCCTTCGTGTCTTATTGGCAAGAAAAAATAACCACAAACAAGAAGTTCACAAAGATCCACTATGTATAACATGAACAAGAAAAAGAAAGATCATACGCCATTTGCCTTAAAAGTTATTCGTTGGGGTTTCCCTAAATTGGAAAAGATCGCTCCTGGTATCGCTCATCGCTATGCAATCAATTTATTTTTTACTCCTTATCATTATGCTCCGCCCGAAAAAGAAATAGAATTTCTATCGACCGCAGAAAAATTTTCAGTGGTGGTTACTGGTAAAAGAGTACAGGCTTTCTCTTGGGGGAAAGGACCTGTTGTCATTTTACTTCATGGCTGGGCAGGACGTGCCGGACAATTCAGAAAATTTATTCCTGAGCTTGTGAAAAATAATTTTAGGGCTGTTGCCTTTGATGGACCTGCACATGGAAACTCGGAAGGCCGAAAGACAAATGTTCTGGAATTTGAAATAGCTTTTCAAAAAATTATTGAACAAGTGGGGCCGCCAACAGCCGTGATTGCGCACTCGTTTGGAGGGGTCGCTTCCATCTACTCTATCCGCAATGGATTACCGATTCCTAAACTGATCAACATTGCGAGCCCCACGATTGGTGAGGACATCATCAAAGGATTTGTGAAAACTATCAATGCCTCGCCCGCAACCGGTGAGGCGTTTAAAGCCTACGTACTCAAAACCTTTCACAAAAGTTTTGAAGATATCTCCGCGATCAACCTGATAAAGTATTTACCCCATGAATTGAAATTACTGCTGGTGCACGATGAAGAAGACAAGGAAGTTTCTATTCATCATCCGATAGCATTACAGAAAGTCTACCCCACTGCCGAATTACTAAAAACTTCAGGCCTAGGCCATAATAGGATATTGAAAGATGAGGCGGTGATCCAAAAATGTGTAGAGTTTATTCGGGGGTGATGGTAACAAAGTATTGCTTGGGGCGTCTAAAGATCGTTAATGGAGAAAAGTTAATAGTTAATTGGACGAACCTTGAACTCGCATCGGCCAGGGATAGTAGTGGAAAGCCCGAAGTGGGTTGGCATTGGGGGAGGCGGACTTGGAACGCCTGCCTGCGCGAAGGAAAAAGCTTGCTTCGGCATAGGCAGGGATAGCCCAGTCCGAAGGGGGTCGCCAAGCTCTAATAGAATTACAATAGCCGTTCGCACTAAATTTGTCGGGTTTTGAAACATTAATTGGGTTTTTGACCGTTATTTTTGCGCAAATTGCCCTGAAATTGAAACCAAAACGCTGTTGATCAGTTGAAGCATAGGTAAGTATCCAATATCTGCAGACAATTCATTTTTAGAACATCAAACCAGCCAGCATGCCAAATATTATTGAGACCAAAAATATCTCCCGGATGTATAAGATGGGAACCAACATCGTGAACGCCCTCCAGGATATTTCCATCACCATTAATAAAGGTGAATATGTGGCTTTTATGGGGCCATCTGGTTCAGGAAAATCTACGCTGATGAATATTGTAGGATGCCTGGATACACCTTCGAGCGGTACGTATATGCTCAACAATCACATGGTGAGCGAGATGACAGAAAATGAGTTGGCCGAAGTGCGAAACAAGGAAATTGGTTTTGTCTTTCAGACATTCAACTTGTTGCCGCGAGCTTCAGCATTAGAGAACGTAGCCTTGCCTTTGATCTATGCAGGTTATAGCAAAAGTGATCGTAATGAAATGGCGATGGGTGCGCTTGAGAGTGTAAGTCTGGGAGATCGCTGGCATCATAAACCAAATGAACTTTCAGGTGGCCAACGCCAACGAGTAGCGATTGCACGGGCATTGGTAAATAATCCTTCCATCATTCTTGCCGATGAGCCTACGGGTAACCTGGATTCAAAAACTTCTTATGATATCATGCAACTTTTTCAGGAGTTGCACGACAAAGGCAATACCATAATTATGGTAACTCACGAAGATGACATTGCGCACTATGCACATCGTATCATACGTTTAAAAGACGGATTGATTGAGTGGGATAGGAAGAATGAAAATGTGAACAGACGCCCTGTTGAGGCTGTGGTGGCACATTGACCTCATCCCTGCCTTTGCACGCTGGCGCTGAAGCTTTAGCGTAGGCGCCCGAAACGGCTTCGTGC
>JANOQK010000436.1:0-19958 GCA_031414855.1 Bacteroidia bacterium
GTGGGACTTTTTGGAGTTGCAATAAAAAGGCCATAAACTACCCAGCCAATGAAAAGTGTAGCTGCGACTCCAAGACCAATGAATATTTTCTTTTTCATGATATGTGAGGGGTTTGTTAAGGTGAAATATACAGCTAAAATCACTGAGACGAATAAGCCAATTTTTTATTGCTTGATCGATGAGATTTTAACATTTTAATTTTACTCGTATCTTTTGAAAAACATTTTATGAATGGAGGAAGATACAGCACCAGCAACTGACAGGCAAGCACCGGCTCAAGCTGAGGAGGCACCAATAACAGAATCGGCTTCGCCAAAGCAAAAGGTTGACTTGAGGAGCTGGTGGAGACTCTCCGAACGTGTTTCAAATACCATTCGCACCTGGACGTTTACCATCCTTATTTTGTTTTTTGCAGGTGTGCTTATTAGACTAATTGTGCAGGAGGTGAATGACAAAGGTTATCGCATTCAGGCATTTCGGATGCCGGAAGAATTTGCAAAGGATGGTTACGATGGTGTAACAACTGCTTATCTTCTTTTGGATCGTGTCAATCATATTATTGCTGTTGGTAATGATACCCGCAGTATTAAAGAAGTAGAAGAGTATCAGCAATCGGCCGACCATATCCAAGTGCAAGTTGAGGTTTCAGGCGTTGGAATTTCACCGGATGCAATTGCATCGTACATCAATCAGGCGATGAGAATAAAATCGAAAAGCATAGGTGGTGAGATCGTAACGCAGGGTGATACATTAAAATGTTTTCTAAGGATAAGTGGATATCCAACTGAGACTCTGATACAAGTAATAGACAAGGCAGGAGCAAACTCCGCAGTAGAAAGGCTTATCCAAAAAAGTGCTGAAAGTGTGATCAAAAGAAACAATCCGCTGCTGCTTGCTTTATTTTATGCACCCGAAGACGATGCTTACAAAGACAAAGCAATAGAAGCCCTCCGCTACGCTATACAACACCGTCCTGATCAGGCGGCTCATGCGTATGCAAGATGGGCCCACCTCATTTATTGGACGTTTTGGGATACAACAGCAGCTATGATAAAAGTGAGGAAAGCCTTAGAAATAGACCCAACTAATGCCATTGCCTACCGCGTGTGGGCACATACAAAAGCTCGTAGCCCTGAGGGAGAAAAACTCTTACGAAAATCGTTGTCGCTGGATTCGACCTCCATTTTTACATGGAATGACCTTGGGGTTTATTATATAAGCCATAGACCGAGCAGGGATGAAGAAGCTGAGGCTTGCTTTAGAAAAAGTTATGAACTGGATAGTACTGTTATAGGCCCATTGAGGTGGTGGGCAGAAGTGCTTTTCCTGCAAGGTAAATTCGAAGAAGCAAATCAAAAAGTGGAAAGATTAGGTTATTTATTGGATTTTGAGAATTCAATTTCACTGGCTGTTTCGGTAGCATTAAACGATTCACTCGAAGTAGAAAGAAAATTTAGAAAACTAAAGAAAAGCAACCATTTCATTGAAATAAGTCAAGCATTAAATGACTACGCATTTGAGCAGGAAAAGAGAAAGCGATACGATCTGGCATTCAAGCTCGTACATTTTTCACTTCAGCTTGATAGCACAAGTAAAGAGGCCGCATTGCCATATAGCACTCTGGCCGAGTTGTACGGACTAACAGGCGATAAAGAAGGTTTCTATTCTAATATAGAAAAATCGATTCGACTGGCTGGAGAGCTAGTAGTTAGTTTGGAAACCCTTCAACAGGAGCCCTATAAAAGCCTATCCAGTGAAGATCGTTTTAAAAGATTGTTGGCCAAATATGCAAACCGCATAACCTACGAATGAAGGTCTGTTGCAACTCTTTTTTTCCGTAATTGGTTAGATAATCAACCCAATAAATATCTAAAAATGAAAACTGAAATCTCTACCGAAACCACAAAAGAACTTTTTGTAAAAATGACTATCAGCGCCTGGGACAGCGAAAATGCAAGAGTAACAAAGCTTTTGGATTCGTTGTCTGATGACCAATTAATTAACGAAACCGCGCCTGGAAGAAACAGAGGTATTTACCTCATCGGCCATTTGGCGGCAGTTAGCGATGGGTTGTTTACTTTATTTGGATGGGGAGAGAGACTCTATCCACAGTTGGAAGTTCCCTTTGTGAAGAATCCCGATGGATCGACTGACGATTTTGCAACGCCTGCTGAAGTGAGAGGATATTGGAAAGCTATTTATTCAAAACTTACTGAAGCCATTAAGAGCGCCTCAACAGATGAGTGGTTTGCGCGGCACACTTCGGTATCAGAAGAAGACTTTGCGAAAGAACCTCATCGCAACAAACTAAATGTTTTGATCAGTCGAACCAACCACATAAGTTACCATCGAGGCCAACTTGTCTATCTTGTTAAGAAATAATGCACCAACAGATTGCACATATAGCTCTTCTAGTGGATGACTACGATAAAGCCATTCAATTTTACACGGAGAAGTTACATTTCGAATTGGTTGAGGACACTGTGTTAAGTGAAACCAAGCGATGGGTCTTGGTTTCACCACCAGGTAATGCCTGTGGATGTTCATTATTGTTAGCGAAAGCTGCTAACGAAGAGCAAGGATCCAGAATTGGCAATCAAACCGGTGGACGTGTCTTTTTATTTTTAAATACCGATGATTTCTGGAGGGACTTCAACAATCTGAAAGCGAAAGGTATCACTATCGTAAGAGAGCCTACGGAAGAGCCGTATGGAATTGTTGCCGTCTTCTCGGACTTGTACGGAAACCTGTGGGATTTAATTCAACCTAAAATATAGTCAAAAGGTGTCCTACACCCTTAAGGTGGAGGACAGGACACCTGACTACTTTTGTTCAAACTGTATCGTTTTCAAATTGATAATATCCTTATTCGGTTTTTCAGTTTTCATCACAAAGAAATAGACATCATGTCTTCCTGTTGTGGGGGTTGCAGCATTTCCTGTAATCGTAGCTGTCTTATCCCAACTGCCTGTTGCCTTATAATCAGTGTTACTAATTATTGGCCCAGCCTGTGAATTAATTCTGACTTCAATGGTTCCATCTTTATCTTTTGATGCATACTCATAAGTAAACTTCTTAATGCCAGTAAGGTCTATGTTTTTCAATAGAATGTATGACTTGTGACTGGCACCACTGAGACTATTGCCAAATCGCTGAAAGCCCACATGCGCATCTGCGAAAACGGTTTTTACTTTAGCGCTGCGAAGCTTGATTACATCAGTTCCCGTTAAGGGATCAATTCCATTACTACCTTTATCGGTGTAAGAAGAAGTCAATGTATAGAGCCCACGAGGTTCATCTTCCTTGTGCTGATTCAATGTGATTACACCTTGATTTGATAGAACAATTTTTGGTTTTTTAACATTTGCCAACGACAAAATATACGTTACCATTTCATTCGCATCCTGAGTGGAAATTTGTGGATGTGCCGCCATCACGTGTTCAGTTCCCCAATTACCTCCGCCACCTGCAATGATCTTTTTCGAAAGTTCAGAAACAGCACCTGGCTTTTTCTTATGCTTTTCGGCCACGGCTGAATAGGAGGGGCCGACAGAAATCTTATCTATCGTGTGACAAGCTTTGCAGTCGCTACTATTAATTAGCGCCAGGCCAATTGACTGTAGACCGTCATTACCCGATGAAGTTGGCTCTGAATTATATTCAATTGAAACAGAAGCGTTTTTAGAGTCGATCGTCTTATCTTCTTTATCCTCAAACTTTACAGAATATCTAAACGGCTTCTTATCCCAAAAAAATGATTTATTGTCTGACGAAGAAATGGACACATTAGGTACTTCATTTCCAACCTTGACCAATATGGTATCAACACCCACCGCACCAGATTGATCTGTGATCTTCAAGATGGTATGATAAATACCTGGTTGAGTAAAAGTATAAGCCGTGTTCGGGTTTGATGATCCAACTGTTTTTCCATCAAAGAGCCATTCATAAGTCACCTGATCTTCATCATCAGGATCACCCGAACCACGGCTACTGAATACAACTCTTAATGGACTTGCTCCTGCAGCTTCTCTCCTCAACGGAACTGATCGTTCGGAAGTGAGAAAAACTTTTTTATCTAACTCTGCGGTAGCAACCGAATCAACAACTCCGGCTTTTGCAAGGGGTGCGCGATTGCCATTGTTGTATTCGATCTTCACTAAACGCGCATCATCATTATCGGCTCCATATACTGATCCATACTCCAACATGTACATAATACCATCGCTACCAAATGCAAGATCAATAGGCCTTCTAAAATCTCCAGTGGCCATCATGAAGGGCTCACTACGTTTGTAATTTTCATTGTCATCAAATCTCAAGGCCAGCACCCAGTTTCGCATCCAGTCAAATACAAACAAGGCGCCATCATAGTATTCGGGAAACTTATTAGGAGATCCAGAATTTTTATCGAATGAATAAAATTCACCAGCCATGGCACTTCGCCCACCTTGTCCAAGCTCTGGAAATTCATCGGAGGCTGCATACGGATACCAGATCATTGGTGGCGTAGCTGGAGGTAAATTGTTAAGTCCGGTATTGTTGGGAGAATTATTTACAGGAGCCTCAGGATTAAACTTTGCGCCAGCAGTGTTCGTTGAAAAGTCCCATTTAGGATACGCAAAATTTTTACCTACAAAATAAGGCCATCCATAATTGCCCGGCTTCTTCGCCTGATTAAACTCGTCATATCCTCGCGGGCCGTTGATACTATCTTTACCTGCATCGGGGCCAATCTCGCCCCAGTAAAGTACAGACGTTTTCGGATTGACGGCAATGCGATAAGGATTGCGGCAGCCCATCGTATAAATTTCCGGTTTGGTTTTTTCTGTTCCTTTTGGAAAAAGATTTCCTTCAGGAATAGTGTATGTTCCATCAGCTTCTGGATGTATCCTCAACACTTTTCCTTTCAAGTCATTTGTATTGGAAGCAGCACGCTGTGCATCCAGACTGTAATACTCATGGCCGGGTCGCTCATCTAAAGGGGCATAGCCATTAGATGGAAATGGGCTTGAACTATCCCCGGTAGATAAGAATAAGTTTCCATCCTTATCCCAAGCAAGAGAGCCACCATGATGTGCTCCACTATTTTCCTCTACAGGAACTTGTAAGAGAATTTTTTCAGATGAAAGATCAAGTGTATTGTCATCCTTTATTATAAAACGGGAAAGGTTAAAGAGGATCGGTTCTTTGTCAGTTGGCGGTGAGTAGTAAACGTATATAAGATTATTCTCATCAAAGCCGGGATCAAGGCTAACTCCTATCAGGCCAGTTCCGCCTTTGGTAGCTACATTGAATTGATGAACAAGAGAATATTTTCCAGTAACGATGTTGAACATAGTGAGATTTGCCGTTCGTAGTTCTGTGAAAAAGACCCTTCCATCTTTTGAAACAGCTAATTCCATGGGTGTATTCAAATCATTCATCAAGATAGTTTTGATAAATCGATTTTCTTCAGGAACCACTACCGCATATGATTTACTATAATCCAATTTGCCATCGCCCATTGCGTACTTTATTCCTCCTAAAAGATGATTGAGAAACAAAGGTTCACTATAGCTGGAATCTTCATGTCCACCTCCGGTATAAAATGCGCGACCACCGTCAAACTCATGGTACCAGGCGATAGGGTGATTGGCTCCGTTAGTTCCGCCTTCATAGGTGTTCTCATCCAGATAGGCCAATACTTTTATGCCTGGATAAAACGATTTGTAGTTATACCATTCATCGGTGCGTTCCCATTTAGATGGTAATCCTTTAGTTGAGATGTGAGTCGTATCCGTGACATTTACCGTAGCCTTGCGGATATTGGAATTGTGAGGATGGCTTGAAAAATGGGCACCCATTAGTTTATCGTACCAAGGCCATTCATATTCGGTGTCTGCTGCAGAGTGAATACCCACGTATCCACCTCCCGCTTGAATGTATCGCTCAAAGGCGGCTTGCTGCTCTGCATTCAATACATTGCGTGTTGTACTGTTAAAGATAACTGCATGATATTTTTTCAGGCTTTCATCTGTGAAATATTCCGAGTTCTTAGTAGTGTCCACCAGGAAGTTGTTTTCCTTTCCCAATTTCTGGATAGCTGCAATCCCGTAAGGAATGCAAGAGTGCTTCCAACCTTTTGCTTTTGAAAAGACTAGTACGCGAGGCTCGGTTGGTTTATTTTCGCAGGATTGAAAAAATGCAAATACTGCGATAAGGGTAACTATTAAAAAACCAGGTTTACTAATTTGTTTCGGGAGGTACATGTAGCAATCGTTTATAAGTTGTTTGGTAGTTGGCCACTATATAGGAGAGTGACCTAGAAATTTTGGAACTTAAAGTAGCTTTTTAAATAACTCATTACAATTCGATATATAAGCACTCGTAAAGATACCTGATTGAGATATGTTGTCTTTAAACCCAAATTACACAATAGCCCTGACCTTTGGGTCGGGGTAGTTAGATATAAGAGTATTTGGCTTTAGCCAAAATTGTATTTGGGCTAAAGCCCTTTACTATTTCGTTCTATTTGTTCCCCCACCTGAAGGTCGGGGCTATTTTTTCTAATGCGTAATCTGGGTTTAATGGTTCTTAGATGTTAACCCGCTTCTTCTCCGCCACAGAACGGTAGATGGCTTCCACAACTCTAATGTCTTTTAAACCCTCTTCACCTGGCGCTATCACAGGTGTGTTGTTGATAATGGCCAATGCATCGTCATCCATTTGGGTGGCTTGCTCATTGGTGATTGTGGCATTTAACTTTGTTCCATTACTGGTGATACCATTAACTCCACTGTATGCCTGAAACGGAGACAACTTATACCAGCCTTTTGAGCAGGTGACCATTAGGTCATTCATTCCTTTTCCAAAACTGGTTTCGCAAGAAGCAGTTACACCGCCAGAAAACTCAAGATCAAACTTCATCGTCTCTTCTACTTCCTTATAAATTTCTGGCCGGGTAGTAGACGCAATTGCAGTTACAGCAATAGGCTCTAACCCAGTGCTGTATCGCACCGCATTTAAAGGATAGACACCCATGTCAAGCATACATCCGCCTCCAAGTTTTTTGATTTGTTTCCAATGATTGGTGCGCCCGTCAAAGTAACCTGCAGCTGCTTCCACCTTCATCACCTTTCCGTATGTAAGATCTTTTCTGAATTGAATGATTTGCTTTGTATTCGGTTCGTGCTGCATTCGATAGCCGATACTAAGTTTCACTTTGTTTTTTGCACAAGCATCAATCATGCTTTTACATTCAGCTTCGGTAATCGCCATTGGCTTTTCGCACCAGACGTGCTTACCCGCATTTGCTGCCCGTATGACATATTCAGCATGCATGGAGGGCGGAAGCACAACATAGACAATATCAATATCAGGATTATTGGCGATGGAATCGAAGTTCTGGTAATTGTAAATGTTCTTATCGGGAAGGTTATGTGCTAGTTTCCATTTCTCTGCTTTTGATGGTGTTCCGGTTACAACACCAGCGAGGTAACAGTGCTTTGTCAGTTGAAGGGCAGGGGCAAGGAGATCGGTGCTATAGTATCCAAGGCCAACCAGAGCTACTCCAATTTTATCTTTTTTTTGACGTGGTAGAATTTGTGGAAAAGCTAAGTTACTAATGGCAATGCCAGCGGCTGTCGCTGCAGATTGCTGCATAAATCTTCTTCTGTTCATCATATCTAATACTTTTAAATGTCGCTTGTGATTCTCTAATAATTAGAGGATTATCAAGCCCTATTAACAATTTACTTGAAGTAGAGATTCTAAGGTAATGCAATCAATTGAACCGGGCAATACAATAGCCGATGGGCGGAAATCGTTCATCGGATGGCTAACTAAACCAGCGGTTGATGCCCTCCGGTGAAAGTTTCGTTTACCATTTGGCATAAAATGCCCCTAAAGGCGGGAATTTTGACTATATTTGCAGTTCCTTCATTAACATAAGACTGTAAGGCTGAGATTGAAGCGATTTTCGCCCAAATTGACTTCCTTTCGAGAAAAATGTTAGTGCAGGAGCTAGTTTTTGAACTTATTTAGCAACTACATGTTCCATAACCGATGAGACAACTAAAAATAAGCAAGCAGATTACGAACCGGGAAAGCCAGTCCCTGGATAAGTATTTACAAGAGATTGGTAAAGTGGACTTGATCACTTCAGATGAGGAAGTAGAGTTAGCCCAAAGAATACGTGAGGGTGATCAGATTGCCTTGGAGAAATTAACAAAAGCTAACCTTCGCTTTGTAGTGTCGGTGGCTAAACAATATCAGAACAATGGATTGACGCTTGGTGACCTTATTAATGAAGGAAACGTAGGCTTGATTAAAGCGGCAAAAAGATTTGACGAGAAGAGAGGTTTTAAATTTATCTCGTATGCCGTGTGGTGGATTCGTCAGTCGATTATGCAGGCTCTTGCCGAGCAATCTCGTATTGTGCGCCTTCCTCTAAACAGAGTTGGATCTCTGAATAAGATATCCAAATCATTTTCTGAGTTAGAACAAAAATTTCAACGTGAGCCTTCACCAGAAGAATTGGCTGAAGTGTTGCAAGTGACTACAGAAGAGGTAGTAGACACATTGAAAGTAGGAGGTCGTCATGTATCCATGAATGCTCCTTTTGTTCAAGGAGAAGAAAACAGCCTTTTGGATGTGCTTGAAAATGACAGCGAACAAACACCTGATTCAGAATTGATCGCAGAGTCATTAAAGAGAGAGGTGCAACGCACCCTTTCAACCTTGACACAGCGTGAAGCAGATGTAATGTCGTTTTATTTTGGATTGAATGGCCAGCAAGCCATGACGTTGGAAGAAATTGGCGAAAAATTCAGCCTGACCCGCGAGCGCGTTCGTCAGATCAAAGAAAAAGCAACACGCAGACTTCGTCATAGCTCACGTAGCAAAACATTGAAGTCTTATTTGGGATAATCTATTTAGCAATTTGAATAAAGAGATGGCGCTTAGGGCGCCATTTTTTTTAATGCGTTGTCGAGCTCTGAATCAAAAAAATATCTTCAACATCTGATGTGGCATAAAAATGGCTTACAAACTTGATCCGAGGTTGAGTAGTTTCTAATACCTTGCCTGAAACAAATAGAGTCTAAAAATAAAAATCAGATGAAAAAAGAATTGATGACAATTGCAATCCTTCTGGGTCTGGCGCTGCCTGGTTTTAGCCAATTTACCAAAGGCAAATTTTTGGCTGGTGGAACAGTAACTGCTAGCGTAAATAATTATAAAACTAATGATGGGGCAACCACCTCAAAGTCCAGGTCTGCAAGTCTTAATCCCCAGATTAGCTATTTCTTTATGAACAATTTTGCTGCAGGTGCTGGTCTTATTCTTAGTGCCTCGAAATCAACATTCGATTTTAACTTAACGGCCACATATAACAGTATTTCCTTCGCGCCCTTTGCGCGCTATTACCTTTCTAAGTTTTACGGCCAAGCCTCGTTTCAGTTCGGGTCCGATAAATTTAAAAGCGAAGGTGTATCAAGTTCAAATAGCAAAGTCAACAGTAAGGGCTGGTCCCTGGCGGCCGGATATGCCTATTTGCTAAATGATCATGTCGCCATTGAACCACAGCTAGGATATAAAGCCACTTATTTCGGATCTGATGATCGAACAAACGGTTCCCTTTTCCTAAATATTGGTTTACAGGTTTACATTGGAAAGTAGCTCACGTAGCAAAACATTGAAGTCTTATTTGGGATAATCCATTTAAGGATTCAGCATAAAAAAATGGCGTCCACTAGTTGGACGCTATTTTTTTGCCGTAATTTTTAGAATTGTCTAAGACCTGCTTCCGTCATTAATTTCTTAAGCAGCTCAAGATCTTTACGCATAGATGAAAGGACTTCATCCTTTCTCATACTAATCACCTTCGCTCCATTCTCCGCACCACCCAGCGGATATTCGTAATGCATCGAGAAAGGAACTTCAATATTATATTCTTTAATCAACTTAAAATATTTTTTGTAGTCAATCACGCCTTCACCCAACGGAACAACTTCTGAAACCGATTTACCATCTTTCTGTCCCCACCGAAAATCTTTAATATCCAACGTGCCGATGTAAGGCTTCAAAAGGTTTAGTCCAAGCGTCCAGGAATTAGCTCCTTCGACAACTGCGTGCAGTACATCATACTGAGATCGTATCCAAGGCGAATTTAGCTCTTTCAAGACCATCCATAAATCCCAGATCGGTGAACCGAAACTTGTACCCGAATGATTTTGATAATGGCCTTCCATGTTGTATTTCTTATTTAGTTCTGCCAATAATCTCAACCGCTTTTGAATGCTTTTCAGGTTATCGTCCATACTGATCTTGGAATCGTATTGGATCCAACCCATGCGATAGTAGGATACACCAAGCGAACTAGCAGTTTTTAAAATGGACTCAGCCAATGGACTTTCTGCATCCGTGATGGCCGTAGTGATCATGTATACATTCAGCCCTGCTTTTTTTACAGCTTCAATGGCTTTGGGTAAATCATCTGCTACTCGTTCAGGAATGACATGACCCTCGGGGCGCACAGTAAGGTCGATTCCATCAAAACCCATCTCAACTGCAGCCGCTGCCATCTCATTATAGTTGAGCCAATGCAGATTCTTAGAAAAGATGTTGATAGAAAATGCTCCTGGTTTTTTTAAAAATGAATAGGAGCCTTCTAAAGGATTACTTGTTGCAAGTGAATTCATGGTGGAGGAAATACCAGCAGTCGCCAGTAAAGACGTGGTAATAAAATTTCTCCTTGAAGTTTTCATTGGTTAATTATTTTCAAAGCATTCTAAAAAATCTTAAGCTTATTGACATCAATCTTGCTCCGTATAATCCAGATCTTTTGTGAAAGTCTCTTCTAAAAATTTAAGAGCTAGCAATGAGATTACAAATGCCAGCACTCCCACACCTAAAGCACTGTAGACGGTTCCAAAATAGTTTTTACCAACCAGGAATAATGATGTAAGCGGTATAACAGCACCTCTTACAAAGTTGGGCACTGTCGTAGCCACTGTGGCGCGTAGGTTGGTGCCGAAAAGCTCTGCCGCCACTGTTACAAAGAGCGTCCAGTAACCATTGAATAGACCCAGGCAAACACAAACGACATAGAACATGGTAACGCTGGTTATTGGAGCCAGCAAATAAACCAGCACAAAACAGAAGGAAAGTAATATGAATATTAGAATAACCTTTTTCCTCGATTGTAAATACTGACTTAGAAACCCGCTTAGAATATCGCCAGCTACCTGACCCGCGAAGGCAAGCATAACAGCTTTGCCAGCTTCAACTGGTTCGCTTAGTCCAAGTGCTTTTCCGAATTCTGGAGAAAATGTGATGAGGATACCCACTACAAACCAAATGGGTAATCCTATCAAAATACTATTAACGTATTTTATCAGTCTGGCCTTGTTTCCAAAAAGCATGACGAGATTTCCTCGCTTTATGTTCTTGGCTTTTAACTTTTCAAACATACCTGATTCAAAGACGCTGATTCGTAGCACCAATAATATCAAGCCCAGCCCTCCGCCAATAAAAAATGACATTCGCCAGTCAAAAAGATAAGTAATAAAGTAGGCGAGGATGGCACCTAATACACCCATCGTTGCTACCAACGTTGTTCCATAGCCGCGGATTGCTTTTGGCAATATCTCTGCTACCAATGTTATACCTGCACCAAGTTCTCCGGCCAATCCAAATCCAGCAATGAATCGCAGAACCGCATACTGTCCCACGCTTGTTACAAAACCATTGCCAATGTTGGCCAATGAATAAATAAGTATTGAGCCAAAGAGAACTGAGAGTCTTCCTTTTTTATCACCAATTACTCCCCACACTATACCACCCACCAGGAGACCTGCCATCTGAAGGTTAAGCAGAAAAATTCCATCACCCATCAAGCTGTCTCCTTCAAGTCCCAGTGATTTTAAACTTGGAACACGAACGATACTGAATAGAAACAGATCATACATGTCCACCATGTAACCCAACGCTGCTACCATTACTGGAAGACTAAAAATTTGTCGAATGATGTTTTTATTTTCTGAAGTAAGATCTGACATGATTATCCTTTTAATTGACTTTGTGCATTTTGAAAATTACAAACGCGGAATTGTAAGACCTCCGTCTACCATAATAACTTGACCAGTAGAGTAGGGGAAACTTCCTGAAGCTAAAGCAGCCACAACTCTTCCAACATCATCCGGATATCCCCATCGCTTCTGAACTGTCAGCCCTTCTTCGATAAGCTTATCATATTTGTCTTTTACTTTGGAAGTCATGTCTGTACTGATAATTCCTGGTCGCACTTCGTAGACGGGAATACCAAACTCGCCTAACCGCACAGCAAACAATTGTGTAACCATTCCAATTCCAGCTTTTGAAACACAATACTCACCACGATTGACAGAAGCCACGGTCGCTGAAATAGAGGACACATTGATAATGCAACCTGAGAAAGACGAATCAGATTTCTTTTGATCGATCATCCAATTGGCAACCAGTTGAGTTAAGAAATAAGTGCTTTTAAGATTTGTGGAGAGTACCTCATCAAAGCTTTCCTCGGAAGTTTCCAGTACATCTCGTCTTTCGCGTGGGGCGATGCCTGCATTGTTAACCAATACATCTAGGTTCCCAAAATGCTCCTTCACTTTTTGAACTACCGCTTTTCTGTCCGCAGAGGACGCTACATTGCCCTGGCAATAGTGCACTTTTGCTCCTGCTTTTTTCAGACTGTCCAACGCATCTCCAACTGCAGATTCATCACGCACCCCGTTAATGGCAATATCAAAACCACCTTTCGCAAGATGAGTTGCTATCCCAAGCCCAATGCCACGACTGCCACCTGTTACTAATGCTACTTTTTTCATTTTGTAATTCCTTGTTCTATATTCTTTAACTATGTTGCCCCGACCTTCAGGTCGGGGTTATCAAAACCAAGTGTATTGGCTTTAGCCAAACTATAAATAGCAGAATAACTCTTTTTGGCTAAAGCCATTTATTTTTTATCTTGATCCACGACCTAAAGGTCGTGGCAATTTTAATCACTACAATTCAGGTACGTCAACCCAGCATCTCTTGCTCCAGCTTTCAATGCCTTTCTCGGCTAGCTGCACACCGCGAGCACCATCTCGCAGATCCCATGGAAACGGTTCGTCTTTCACAACATGTTTTAGGAATAATTCCCACTGCGCTTTAAAAGCATTGTCATATGTTTCTTGCTCCGGCACCTTAGACCAACCTTCAAAAAAATTGATAGGTTGAGCAATATCAGGATTCCATACCGGCTTAGGAGTATTGCCATAATGCTGAATGTAACATTCACGAAGTCCTGCAACCGCTGATCCTTTCGTACCATCTACTTGTAAGGTGAGAAGATCATCACGTCTTACGCGCACTGTCCAAGAGGAATTGAAATGCGCAATCACACCACCTTCCAATTCAAAGGTTGCGTAAGCTGAATCATCGGCTGTGCATTTATATGGCTTACCCTGTTCATCAACTCGCTGTGGAATATGCGTAGCACCAAGACAAGAAACCGCTTTAACTTTTCCGAATACATTATCCAACACATATCGCCAATGGCATAGCATATCTACAATGATACCGCCATCATCTTCTTTTCTATAGTTCCAGGATGGACGTTGTGCCGGAATAGTATCACCTTCGAACACCCAATAACCAAATTCCCCTCTGACGGAAAGTATTTTCCCAAAGAAGCCTTGTTGAATAAGGCGTTTTATTTTCATGATGCCTGGGAGCCATAACTTATCCTGCACCACACCATTTTTTAATTTGGCATCAGTACAAAGCTTATGGAGTTCCAATGCAGTTTTTGTATCTACGGCAATTGGCTTTTCACAGTAAATATGCTTGCCAGCTTTTACCGCTTGGCGCACTGCATCTGCTCTTCTTCCAGTAGTTTGTGAATCGAAGTAGATGATATTGGATTGATCAGCAAGGGTTTCGGCAAGATTAGTTGAAATCTTTTTTACTCCTGATAGCGCACTTAACTTTTCAAGCTTACTGATGTCACGACCCACTAAAATAGGATCTGGCATGATGGTTTCTCCACCCCCCAGTTTAACTCCTCCTTGTTTGATAATTTCTGCCATGGATCGCAACAGGTGTTGGTTTGTTCCCATACGGCCAGTTACGCCATTCATTATAATTCCTACTTTATGCTGCTTCATGTGCTACGAATTTTCTTTGTATGCTTTTATGATTTTGTTTAAAAATTGATGTTGGTCTTCTTTCCAGAATTTAGTGGAGAATATTTCTACTTCATAAAATCCATTGAATCCCGTTGCTTCTACCCACGATCTAATTTTCCGTATCGGAATACAACCTTCTCCCATCAGCCCTCGATCGTTCAGAAAATCAGTGGTGGGAACTTTCCAGTCACAAATATGGAAGGCGAATAAGTGATTGTTTTTGCCGCATCTTATTATTTCCTGTTCTAAAGTTGGATCCCACCAAAGATGATAAACATCTACAGCTACTCCCACAAAGGGTGAATTCAATTCAAGAGCCATATCGTTCGCTTGCGCCATTGTATTTATGGCCGAACGCGTATCTGCATACATGGGATGAAGAGGTTCGATGGCAAGCTTTACTCCGGCAGCTTTTGCTTCGGGAAGAACCGTTGCAATTCCATCGTGAATTTGTTTTCTTGAATCTTCCAGGGATTGTGCGGGATCAGCACCACAAACAAGAACGATAAGAGAAGTTCCTAGTTCGGCAGCCTCTTCAATGGCTCTTCTGTTATCATCAATCGAGTTTTTTCTTTTGGCTTGGTCTGCAGATGGAAAAAATCCACCACGGCAAAGTGAAACGATGCTCAATCCCTGATCGCGAAGTAAGTCACCTGTTTTTTTTATGTTTCGTCCTTGAAGTGCATCTCGCCAAACTGTAATTCCTTTGACGCCCGCAGAAGAAAAAGTTTTCGCTGCATCCTCAATACCCCACGGTTTGGTAGTGATGGTATGAATGCATAATTGAGAGAGATCGGTTAAGGGCTTTGCACTCATTCCACACAGTTGAAGAAGGTGTAATACTTTTCATTTTTAATCATTCGCTGCACAAGCAACGCCACTTCTCGTATGTGATAATCACCCCACATGCTTGATTCACCATTAGGTATTTTACTTCCTGGCGGAATGTAATCCCACCCATTGGGGCGGTGATAGATGGAGTGAAGTAACAATCCTTGATGAGAAGGATTCGTGCTCAGGTAGGGTTCATCAAGTAACGTATTCAAAACAGTAAGGCCGGCTTGCGTGTATTGAACTCCTGCCTTGTCATTTTTGCTTTCAAGATATTTCCCGAGTCTGAGCAAGCCTTGCGATGCAATTGCTGCTGCCGAACTATCTACTGGTTCAAACGAATTGAATGGATCTGCCGGCTTATTCAGATAGTCATTTACTTTATACAAATCAGGTGCTCCTGTATCCCAATACGGGATGCCATCAATAGGGGTGTGTTCAATATAAAAATCACAAGTGGCTTTGGCTGCCTTTAGCATGAAGGTGGATATGTTTTCTTTTCCACCCAGACTTTTCAAAGAATGTTCATCAACGGTGTCTATCCATTCGAGCTCTTCGGCAAAACCACACATAGCCCAGGCAAGTCCACGTGTCCAGGTGCTAAAGCCAGTGTACCCCTGTTGGGAATTAGGGCAGCGGAAGTTCCCATCTTTTACATTGAAGATACTCTCATGTGCAGTTCTTCCCCTCACATCATAAGAGTCGCGGCCATCTCCATAATATATGGAGTAATCTGCCGTGGCGCGCATGTGTTGCAAGGCTCTTTCTAGTAAATCAATTTTGATGTCACCTTCCGCTTGAAATACATGGCCGAGGCTGTGGCTTACAATCAATGCACGGCATGATCGTATTGTATCTACGAATAAAGAATGCGCCCCATTGAATGAGTGAATAAATCCTCCGTTCTTGATAACCGTCCAACGACTGGCCTGCACGGCTCCGGAAATTTTTAAGGCCAGCTCATAGAAATTCTTTTCCCATTCGTTGAACTCCATTTTTCCTTCCTTCATGAGTCGAAGCAAATTTCCATACGTGCTCACATTATTAAACCCATGGTCATGAACTCCAATATGGCTTACATGTGGAGCCATGACTTCCACCGTCTTTTTCTTTGCCGATTCCAGAAAGGCTTTTTCACCAGTGACATCATATTGCAAAATGGCTGAACCATACTGAAAGCCTTGTGTCCATTCCGTCCAGCCGCGGGTTGAATAGTTGCCTGCTACAGTGAAGACAGGAGAGCCTTTGCTAGTATCGTAATTCTTTTCAATCAGGTTTATTTTTTCTCCAGACAGTGTCCAGAAGCGCGCAAGTTTCGATGATAAATCAGCGGGTTTAATAGAGGTGTTAAGATTAATCATTAGGTTCAGATAAAATTTTACAATTCAAGGTACAATTCATTTGCAATAAATCATGAACAGGAAATAGAATTCTACCAAGGGCTTATTCGAAAACTATAGGATCACATTGGAAGGACGCAATAAATTTAAAGTACCCTCGTTTAATTTCAACTTACCAAACTAAACTGCACAATGAAAAAAATCATTGGAATTCTTGCCTTCTTTCTTTTCTTGTCCTCAGTTGGGTATTGCCAATTTACCAAAGGTAAATTTATAGCTGGCGGAAGTTTTAGCGCAACTTCAAATTCATATAAATACAATGATGGTTCAACTACCTCAAAGTCTAGTTCAGTGAGTGTTAATCCGCAGGTGGGATATTTCATAGTTGATAATTTTGCAGCTGGGGCTGGGCTCTCATTAAGCCATAGTGTCTATAAAGCTCCTTCAGGTAGCCCATCAGGGGAATTATCATCCAATAATATTAGCTTTTCACCCTTCGTGCGTTATTATATTGATAAGTTTTTTGGCCAGGCGACCTTCGAACTAGGCTCGAGTAAAACTAAAACAGACAACACAAACTTCAACTTTAAAAATTCAGGTTGGTCGTTATCCGCAGGATATGCTTACCTGTTAAATGAACACGTAGCGATAGAGCCTCAAATAGGATATGGAACTAATTATGTTAAAAATGACTTTGGAAATAAGACCACAAATGGCAATCTTTTTTTAAAGGCCGGGATACAGGTTTATATTGGAAAGTAACCCATTTTGAAGTGCCACTATTTTGCTAACTTTACGATAATTAAACCAAAATAATATGAAGAAAGGTATAGTGATGTCTATCGGCTTGTTAATGATATGTTTAATGTCTTTCGGACAAGCACAAGTAGCAATTGGCTTAAAGGGTGGATTAAATTTATCCAAACTTGACATTAGTCAGGGTGTTTCAAATGTTGATAATAGAACAGGTTTTCATGGTGGTGCCTTTGTTTTAGTTAAGCTTGCGATGATTGGTATACAACCCGAAGTGTTGTTTTCGAAGCAAGGATCTAGCTACAAGGTAAATACAACTAATTATGAGGCCAACTACGATTACATAAACGTACCTGTCATGTTGAAATTTTATCTGCCTTTGGGACTTAATCTTCAGGCTGGGCCACAGTTTGGATTTCTTAGTTCTTCTGAATTAATAAATACAGTAACTGGTGTGAAGGATCCTCAGGATGCAGCGAAACTGTTTAGTCAAAAGTCTGATATGGCTGTTTCATTGGGACTAGGATGGGATTTGCCATTTGGACTTACACTGGATGCCCGTTACAATATTGGACTTTCCGACATCAAGGTAACGCCCTCCGCCAATCCAGCGGATGTTGTTGATTTTAAAAATAAGGTAATTCAGATTTCGTTGGGATATAAGATATTCAAATTAGGAAAATGATATCCCAGAATCAGATAAAAGTAAAGCCATCTTCGGATGGCTTTTTTATTTCCAGTCAGTCCTGCTAATTTCGCGGCCTTATGTCGGACGACTATCTTTCAACATTGGATTATCTCTATAAAAATCTACCCATGTTTCAGCGTGTAGGTGCGGTTGCATACAAAGCTGATCTGATAAATACAATTCGTTTGTGCAAGGCTCTTGGTAATCCGGAGCAAACATTCAAGTCGATCCATATTGCAGGCACCAATGGTAAAGGAAGTTCCTCTCATATGATAGCGGCTATCCTTCAAAGTGCCGGATACAAGACGGGCCTTTACACTTCGCCCCATTTAAAAGAATTTACCGAAAGGATTAAGATTAACGGTCAGGATATCGAAAAGGAATTCGTGGTTGACTTTGTAAGGAGGATTAAACCTGAAATAGAAAAAATACAACCATCCTTTTTTGAGATAACGGTAGCGATGGCATTTGATTACTTCGCTGCCAGCGAGGTTGATTTTGCTGTTATTGAAACCGGCCTTGGAGGACGCCTGGATTCTACAAATGTTATCACACCTATACTTTCTTTAATCACCAACATTGGCTATGATCACATGGACATACTTGGCTATACACTCCAAAAGATTGCCAGCGAAAAGGCGGGGATTATCAAACAAGCCGTCCCGATCGTGATCAGCGAGTGGCAAGCTGAAGTAGCAGAAGTCTTTCAAAGTAAAGCGAAGGAACTAGATGCCATGCTTTCTTTCGCGAGCAAAACATTTGAGCTGAAGAAAATTGAGAAGACCCAGTATTTCGATGTTTATGAACACAATGAACTTGTTTTCACTAATCTTACTCCGGAACTAAAGGGGAGTTATCAAAGAAAGAATATTCCAGGTGTCCTTATGTCCGCAAAAAATTTGCAGGATCAGGGTTTTGCGATCACGAACCAGGATATTAAGAACGGAATTGAACACGTTGTGCAGCTAACAGGCCTGAAAGGTCGTTGGCAAAAATTAGGCGACTCGCCATTGATCATTTGCGATACAGGTCATAATGTTGACGGACTGAAGGAAGTGGTTGAGCAGATACGATCGCAACGATTCAATAAGCTTTTTATGGTTCTTGGAATGGTAAAGGATAAAGATATAAGCAGTGCTTTAGAATTGCTTCCAAAGGAGGCCTACTATTTTTTTTGTCAAGCATCTATACCTCGCGCTCTTGATGCGCAGGCATTGAGCGATAAAGCAACTGCGGCTGGCTTGCAAGGAGAGATTATTAAAGATGTTAACCGGGCCATTGATACAGCCAAGTCAAAAGCGAGCAGTGAGGATTTTATTTTTATTGGAGGAAGCACGTTTGTTGTGGCTGAGATCGAGAATTTATGAATGCTTCGGAGCTCGAGTAGATTATTAAATGGATTTTGAATTGATTGATATAAAGTACTTGGAACTGAGCGTAAGGGCATGAAAAGAAAACTGGAACGCTTTAGCATTATTTCTGAACGTGAGAATGTACTTCAACCGGGAAAGGAGTTATATTTCCAAGTGAAGGGAAAATGGAATGAAATTTATTTCAAGAATAACAATCCTATTTCTATTGAGCTAGCGTGTGGAAGAGGGGAGTACACGATAGGACTTGCCAATCGGTTTCCTGATCGCAATTACATTGGGGTAGATATTAAAGGTGACCGACTTTGGAAAGGTAGTACTCTTGCGGTCGAACAGAATCTCAACAATGTCGCATTTTTACGTACACAGATTTTATTGATAGAGAATTTCTTTGAATCTGGGGAAGTGGATGAAATATGGTTAACTTTTCCTGACCCGCGGCCTCGGAAGATTGATGTCCGAAGGAGACTTACCAATTCACGGTTTCTGATCATGTACAAAAGTCTTCTCAAGCCTGGTGGATACTTTCGGTTTAAAACAGACAACACTGACTTATTCGAATATACGTTGGAAGAAATTCAAAATCGATCCGACATAACAGATTTAAAATTTACGAATGATCTCTATTCTTCTGACCTAAGAGACGAATGTTTTGATATCAAAACCAAGTACGAAGAAATGTTTGCCGCTAAAGGTGAAAAAATTAAATATTTACGATGCCGATTCAAAACTGATTACTGATGACCCTATACCGAATACCAATTAGGAGGTAACATTGGGATAA